>NZ_JBFATS010000007.1:0-376976 GCF_040678435.1 Streptomyces sp. NPDC052682
AACACCTACGGCGTCGACCTCGGCAAGGACAAGATGGCCGTGCAGCGGCTGCGGGAGGCCGCCGAGAAGGCCAAGATCGAGCTGTCGTCCTCGACGGAGACGTCGATCAACCTGCCGTACATCACGGCCTCCGCCGAGGGACCGCTGCACCTGGACGAGAAGCTCACCCGCGCCCAGTTCCAGCAGCTCACCGCCGACCTGCTGGAGCGCTGCACCAAACCTTTCCACCAGGCGGTCAAGGACGCAGGCATCCCGCTGTCGGCGATCGACCACGTCATCCTCGTCGGCGGCTCGACCCGGATGCCCGCGGTCACCGAGCTGGTCCGCGACCTCACCGGCAAGGACCCGCACAAGGGCGTCAACCCCGACGAGGTCGTGGCCGTCGGCGCCGCCCTCCAGGCGGGCGTGCTGCGCGGCGACGTCAAGGACGTCCTGCTGCTGGACGTCACCCCGCTGTCCCTGGGCATCGAGACCAAGGGCGGCATCATGACCAGGCTCATCGAGCGCAACACCACGATCCCGACCCGCCGCTCGGAGATCTTCACCACGGCGGAGGACAACCAGCCCTCGGTCGGCATCCAGGTCTACCAGGGCGAACGCGAGATCGCCGCGTACAACAAGAAGCTCGGCGTCTTCGACCTCACCGGTCTGCCGCCCGCGCCGCGCGGGGTGCCGCAGATCGAGGTGGCGTTCGACATCGACGCCAACGGCATCATGCACGTCTCCGCGAAGGACCTCGCCACCGGCCGCGAGCAGAAGATGACCGTCACCGGCGGCTCCGCGCTGCCGAAGGACGAGATCGACCGGATGATGCGGGACGCCGAGCAGTACGCCGAGGAGGACCGCAGGCGCCGGGAGGCCGCCGAGACCCGCAACCAGGGCGAGCAGCTCGTCTACCAGACCGAGAAGTTCCTCCGCGACAACGCCGACAAGGTCCCCGCGGACACCAGGGCGGAGGTCGAGTCGGCCGTCGGCGAGCTGAAGCAGCAGCTGGAGCGGCAGGCCGACACCGCCGAGCTGCGCGCGGCCGTCGAGAAACTCGCCACGGTCAGCCAGAAGATGGGCCAGGCCCTGTACGCCCAGGCCCAGCAGACGCCCCCTGATGACACCGGGCCGCAGCGCACCTCGCCCCCGCAGGACGAGGAGGGGGTGGTCGACGCGGAGATCGTCGACGAGGACAGGGCCGCCGGCGACGGCAGGGGGGACCGGGGAGACAAGGGCGGTGAGGGCGACGCCAGGGGAGGTGCCGCCTAGCCTCCTGCCCGGGTGGCCGGCAGCGTCGCGCACACGGCGCCGAGGACCGACGCGTACGGCGTGCTCAACTCGGTAAGCCGGTCCCGCAGTTGGTCCAGGGCGTCGCGGTACCCGGTGAGCAGCTCCAACTCGCCGGTGCGGGCCGTGAACTCCAGGACGCCGGGCAGGAAGTCGGCCGGTTCGTCGTCGCTGAACGTGAGCCCGTGGGCGCGGTACAGCTCGTGGAACCGGTTCAGTTCCCTGCCGCGCTGCCAGGTGTTGTCACCCACGTGCCACCAACTCAGCTGCAACCGGTGACGGTTGCCCTCGCCGAAGGTGCGGACGTAGTGCTCGGCCAGCTCCCGCTCCGGGGTGAGGGCCGCGTGGTCGAGGAACTCCCGCAGCTGCGGGGCGGCCTCCCGCAGCAGCGGCAGCCGGGCCCGGAAGTCCTCGCCGGGGTACATCAGGCACAGCGCGGCCGCCTGGTACAGCACCTCGAATCCGGGCATCGGGCCTCCTCGCGCTCTCTCGCCTCGACGCTAGGGGCGGGCGGCGCGGCGCACCCGTCGGCGGCGCCCGTACGGGTCAGGGCCCCGGCCGTGCGGTGGACTGAGGGCTTGCGGTGGACTGAGGACTTGCCGTGGCTCAGGGCTTGCGGTGGGCTCAGGGCTTGCGGGCCACCCCCGCGTACACCGGCACGATGCCCTCCGCCTGCGCCGCCACGTCCTCGGGCTCCGGACGCCACCCGTGCACGGGGATCACTCCGGGACCCAGCAGCTCCAGCCCGTCGAAGAAGCGGGAGAACTCGGTCAGCGACCGCGGGTGGAAGGGGGTGCCGCCGCGCCGGAAGTGCTCGGCCGCCTTCCCCACGGCCTGCGGGTTCAGGTCCGCGGTGACCTGGGACAGGATCAGGTGGCTGCCCGGGGCGAGTGCGGCGACGTACGCGCGCAGCAGCCCGTACACGTCGTCGCCGTCCGGGTCGTCGTCCAGGTAGTGGGTCAGCGCGACCAGCGACAGCGCGACGGGCTCGCGCAGGTCCAGCACCTCACCGGCCCGGCGCAGCAGGGTGTCGATGTCCCGCACGTCGGCGTGCACGTACTCCGTGGCGCCCTCGGGGGTGCCGCGCAGCAGCGCCTCCGCGTGCCGCAGCACGATCGGGTCGTTGTCGGCGTACACGACCTTCGCCTCCGGGGCGACCCCCTGCGCCACCTGGTGCAGGTTGGGCTCGGTGGGGATGCCCGTGCCGATGTCCAGGAACTGGCGTGTCCCGGCCTCGGCGACGGTGCGCACGGCCCGCTGCATGAACCGGCGGTTGGCGCGCGCCCCGCGCAGCACCGTGGGGTCCGCGGCGAGGATCTTGCGGGCCAGCTCCTCGTCCACCGGGTAGTTGTCCTTGCCGCCCAGCCACCAGTCGTACACCCGGGCCGGGTGCGGTCTGCTGGTGTCGATGCCGGGGGACACGGCGTCGGATCCGGTCATAGGGCGTCTGCTCCTGATCTCGCGGGCCGGGTGGTGCGGCGTACCTGCCGTCCGGAAGACGCCACCGGTGCGGCCGAGGTTGCCGCCCCCGGGTCAGAACCGCTCGCGGTACTCCCGCAGCAGCTTCTCCGTGCGCTGGGTGGAGGCCGCGCGGGCCGTCATGTGGTCCAGGACCTCCAGGTGCGCGGAGACCTCCTTGCGCGAGTCCAGGTACAGGGCACCGGTCAGGTACTCGGTGAACACCATGTCGGGCAGCTCCGGCTCGGCGAAGCGGAACAGCGAGAACGGCGCGTACGTCCCCGGGTGCGGACCGTCGTCGAACTCGGCGATCTGGAGGGTGACCCGGTCGCGCGTCGCGTACTCCAGCAGCTTGTCGAGCTGGTCGCGCATCACCGCGCCGTCGGGGCTCACCGGGCGGCGCAGCACCGTCTCGTCGATGATCACCCACAGGTGGGGCGGGTTGCGCCGCTCCAGCAGCCGCTGCCGCTCCATGCGCAGCGCCACATGCCGCTCGACCGTCTCGGGCCCCGCGGTGCCGATGGTCCCGGCCTGCATGACGGCACGCGCGTACGCCTCGGTCTGCAGCAGGCCGGGCACGAAGTGCGGCTCGTAGGAACGGATGATCCGGGCGGCGCCCTCCAGGCTCACGTACAGGCTGAACCAGTCGGGCAGCACGTCGTGGTACCGCTGCCACCAGCCGGGCCGGTTCGCCTCCTCGGTGAGCTCCACGAACGCGGCGACCTCCTCGTCGGGCACCCCGTAGGCGGTCAGCAGGATCTGCACGTACGGGATCTTCAGCGCGACCTCGGCCGTCTCCATCCGCCGCACGGTCGCCGGGGCGACCCGCAGCACCCGGGCGGCCTCCTCACGCCCGAGCCCCGCCGCCTCCCGCAATTCCTGAAGCCGCTTTCCCAGCACCACCTGGCCCACGGTGGGCGCGGCCCGCCGCTCACTCACGCCACGCCTCCCCAACGCGCCGAAGCCTACGATCAGTCTGTCATGTCCCGCCGACAGTCTCACGGGGCCGAAGCGAAGAAACCAGCCCTGCGCGGCTGTACGAGACGGCTGGGCACCGCGTTGCCCCCCGCGCATGCGCGTGCCGGACGGGGCAGGGAGGGCCTGGGCCCGGGGCCGCGGCAGCGCGCCGGGGCATTACCCCGCGGGTAATCGACCCGGTCCGCCCCCGGGCGGGATCGTGGACGCGTCGGGTTCCGGGCCGGCGCACTCCGGTCCGGGACCCGGCCCGTTCGCTCGTACGCCAAGGACCCGACCCCGACGGAGGGTGATGCGTCATGTCCGCGACCCAGCTTGCCGTGCTTGCCCGGACCGGTGAACCGCAGTCGATGCTGCGCCGCTTCCTGGCGCTGGACGCGGTGGTGACCGGCGCCAACGCGCTCGCCTACCTCGCCCTCTCCGGCCCCCTCGGGCGGCTGTTCGACGTCGACGGCGCGCTGCTGCTCGGCCTCGGGGCCTTCCTCGCGCTGTACGCGGCGGGGGTCGGCCTGCTGGCCGCGCGGCACGCTCCGCCGGTGCCCGGCGTCCGGGCGGTCGTCGAGGCCAACCTCGCCTGGTCCGTGCTGAGCCTCGTCGCGCTCGCGCTGTGGCTCACGCCGAGCACGGCGGGCGCGGTGTGGACCGTGCTCCAGGCGCTGGTCGTGGCCGGCTTCGCCGCCCTGCAGCACACGGCGCTGAAAGTCCGTCAGGGAACAAGCGTCTGAAGGTACTTGACCGTAGCCGGGTCGGCCGGGACGAACGTCTCGATGGCCAGCTCGGCGACGGTCACGTCCATCGGCGTGTTGAACGTGGAGACCGAGGAGACGAAGGACAGCGTCCTGCCCTCGTGCTCGATCCGCATCGGCAGCGCGATACACGGGTACGGCGGCTCGTCCGCGTCGGCCACGCCCGAGGCGTCGTCCGGCACCGGGTACGCCGCCACCTCCTCGTACAGCTCCCGCAGCGGTGCCGAGCGGTGCAGCGCCATCTGCCGCTCCATCTGCTCCAGCAGATGCCCGCGCCAGGCCCGCAGGTTACGGATGCGCGGTGCCATGCCCTCAGGATGCAGGGTGAGCCGCATCGCGTTGAGCGGCGGCTGGAGCAGGTGTTCGGGGACCCCCTCCAGGAACATCATGATGCCCCGGTTGGCGGCCACCACCTGGTACGTCGCGTCGAACACCAGCGCCGGGTACGGCTCGTACCCCCGGATCAGCCGCTCGACGCCCTCGCGCAGCGCGTCCAGCGCCGGGTCGTCCAGCGGGGTCTCCGGGTAGCGCGGGGCGTAACCGGCCGCGAGCAGCAGCGCGTTGCGCTCCCGTACCGGCACGTCCAGGTGCTCGGCCAGGCGCAGCACCATCTCCTCGCTGGGCCGGGCGCGGCCCGTCTCGACGAAACTGATGTGGCGAGCCGAGGAGTCGGCGCGCAACGCCAGTTCCAGCTGGCTGATCCGCCGCTGCTGTCGCCAGGCCCGCAGCAGCGGACCCACTCCCCGGTCGGTGGGGGCGTCACCGGACGTGGCCGTGGTCATGCCAGGACGGTAGCCGACCGGCGGCCGCACCGGGGAGGCACCCGTCCAGGCCAGGGCCCGCGCGGTCCCGCTGTGGCAGGCTGAAGGAGACCCGCACGGCCGGCCCGACGGAAGGAGCGCAGCCCATGCCCGCCGAACCGCTGTCGCACAAGGAGATCGAGGACCGCCTGGCCGAGCTGCCGGGCTGGGCGCTCGACGGGGACCGGCTCACCCGCTCCTACCGGCTCGGCTCGCACTTCGCGGCCACCGCGATGGTCGTCCACATCGCCCAGGTGCAGGAGGAGCTCGACCACCACTCCGACCTCACGCTCGGCTACCACACCGTCTCCCTGTCCGTGCACACGCACAGCGCGGGCGGCGCCGTCACCGAGAAGGACTTCGAGCTCGCCCGCAGGGTGGAGGACCTGGCCCCGGGACACGGGGCACACTGAGGCGCGTGCTGGACTACGACAAGGAAGCGGAGCGCTACGACGCCTCGCGCGGCGGCGAGCCCAGGGCGGCTGCCGCCGCCGAGGCGGTACTGAGTCTCGTCCCGCAGGACGCGCGCGGTCTGCTGGACGTCGCCTGCGGAACCGGCATCGTCACGCGGCGCCTGGCCGCCGCACGTGCCGGTCTGCGCGTCACGGGCCTCGACCTTTCCCCCGCGATGACCCGTCGGGCCGCCGCCCGCCTGCCCGGCGCCGTCGTACGAGGGGACAGCCGGTGCCTGCCGTTCCGCGACGCCGTGTTCGACGCGGTCAGCAGCGTCTGGCTGCTGCACCTGGCGGGCAGCGCCGAGAACGTGCGGACCATCGTCGGCGAGTGCGCCCGGGTGCTGCGGCCCGGCGGGGTGTACGTCACCACGGTCGACAAGGGTCCCTCCCACAACGTGGGCAGCGACATCGATGTCGTCCTCGCCGAGCGGCCGCCGAGCCCGGTCCCGGACACCGCGTCCGCGGTCGAGGCCTGCGCCGCCGCGCACGGCCTGGTCCCGGCCGGGCAGGCCCGTTTCCGGGGCGTCGGGCAGGGCCGCAGCCCGCGCCGCACCATCGCCGACCTCCGGCGCGGCTGGTTCATGACCCTGCCCCCGGACGGCCCGCTGGCCGACCTGTTCGCCGCCCGCCTCGCCGCGCTGCCCGACCAGGACCGGCCCCGCCCCGACCCGGTGTTCACCCTCAGGGCGTTCCGGAAACCGCCGGGGCCACAGGATCCGCCACCGGCTGCAGTCGCCCGACTGGCGGAGCGGTACGGCGACCCGGGCGGCAGGGCTAGCTGAAACCTCCGCCGAAGTCCGAGTTGAGCTGCGCGGAGCAGATGTTGTAGCCGCCCTGGGCCCGCCCGGACTTGGTCCTGCCGTCGATGGTGACGGAGCAGCGGATGTCGCCGCCGCCCATGAGCTGGGCGGTGACCTGGTAGTACAGGGCGTCGTCCTTGACCGTCAGGGTCTTCTCCAGAGGCAGCCCCTTGCCCTGGAGGTTGGTGCCGTCGCTGCCGTAGGTGACCTCGACGCCGGAGGGCGCGCTGCCCCACACCTTGAACACGGCCTTGCCGGAGGGCGCGTCCTCGCTCGTGTCCCGCGTCTTGGCCGGCTTCGGCTTCACCGTCTTGGTGACGGTGACCGTGGGCGTCGGCGCGGCGTCCGCCTGGTCGGAGAGCGCCGCCTTGGGAGGCGCGGTGACCGTTTTGGTGGCGGTGGGCCGGGCCCCGGCCCGGCCGTCGGTGCCGTCGCCGCCCGCGGAGCCGATCCCCACGCCGAGCAGCAGGAGGGCCACCGCCGCGGGGATCACGAAGCGTTTGCGGGCCCACTTCGGCCCCGGCGGCGCCGCGGGAGGGAAGGGCGCGGGCGGCATGGGCGGAGACGGCGGGTACGACAAGGGGTCCCCCTGGGCTTTCGTCGGGAGTTCAACTTAACTCCGGATGTGAAGAAAGCGTGAGGGGTGTGAACGGGTGGTGATCCATCTGTGATCTGGAAGGGAGGACGCGCGCCCCTGAGGGCGCGCGTCCGTGGGTCAGTTCACCGTGCAGTTCTGGTCGCCCAGCTTGAACGCGGCCGGTTTCGTGTTCGTCCCCGACGTGCTCCCCGTGAACCCGAAGCTCACCGACGAGCCCGCCGCCACCGTGGCGTTCCAGCCGGTGTTCTTCACCGTGACCGCCGCACCCGACTGGGTGAACTCACCGTTCCACAGCTGGGAGACCTTCTGCCCGTCCGCGAAGGACCAGCTCAGCGACCAGCCGTTCCAGGCGCTCGATCCGGTGTTGCTCAGCTGGACGTCGGCCTGGAACCCGCCCGACCACTGGTTGGTGATCTTGTAGGTCACCGCGCACGAGCCGGTCGGCGCGGGAGTGCCGCCGCCGTTGTCGCCGCCGCCGGTGTCGGAGGTGTCGCCGTAGATCACGCCGCGGCCGTTGGTCGAGACGTACACCCGGCCGTACACGCGCGGATCGCCCGTGATCGCCGCGCCCGTCCAGCCCCACTGGTGGGCGTCGTCGTTGATGCGGGTCCAGGTGGCGCCCTTGTCCGTGGAGCGGAAGATGCCGCGCACCCCACCGATCTTCGCGCTGGTGAACAGCGTCTGGTACGAGGCGCCGGCCTTCGCCTTGCCGAAGCCGATGGTGTCGGCCTGCTCGACGTTCGCCAGCTTGGTGAAGCTCGCACCGCCGTCCGTGGAGTGCCACAGACCGTACGCGCCGTCCGCCGCGCCGCCCGCCAGCCAGATGTCGCCCTTGCCGCCCGGCAGCGCCTTGAAGCGCACGCTGTCACCGCTGGGCAGCCCGGTCGCCGCCGACGCCTTGAACGTCGCGCCGCCGTCCGTGCTGACGTAGAACTTCCCGGACTTGAAGCCGTAGAAGGTCTTCGCGTCGACCCGGTCGGACTCGACGATCGCACCGGACGGGATGCCGCTGGAAGGCTGCCAGGAGGTCCCGAAGCCCGTCGTGTGGTGCACGCCCGCGCCGTCCGGGCTCCACACGAACCGGCTGCCGTCGGCCGCCGCCGCGACCGTCCCGCCGCCGCTCACCCCCGAAGGGTCGGTCCCTGCGAACCAGTTGGCGCCGTTGTCCGTGGAGAACGCGATGTGCGGGCCCGAGTCGAGGTTGCCGGTCCGCACCACCGTGTCCGGGGCGGACTCGGCGAAGTCCAGGCTCGTGGACGTGGTGAAGTTCGGCTGGGTGAACATCATCGACGGCACCTTCGTCAGGTCCGTGTGCCGGAAGCCGCCCACGTCGCCGAGCGCGCTGAGCAGCGGGGCGCCCGACGGAGGCGACGCCAGGTCGTTGACCGCCGTCTCCTCCAGGCCCCGCACCATCGGCTTGACGGTGAACTTGCTCCCGCCGTCCCAGTTCGTGAGGTTCTCGGTGCCGTAGATCGTCGCGCCGGTGCCGTACATCATCCGGTCGGAGTCGAACGGGTCGATCTCCAGCGCCTCCGTCATCCAGCCCAGCTTCGGGCTCTGTTCGGGCGGTGACGGGTTCGCGCCCCAGGTGAGCCACGGGGACGACGAGACGTCCATGGTGTAGCGGTTCTCGCGGCTGGGGTACGAGGTGTAGTCCCACGCCTTCGTCCAGGTGGCGCCGCTGTCGGTGGAGCGGAAGAGCTGCGTGTCCGGCCACCAGGAGCTGTACGCCGTCGCCATCACCGTGCCCGGCTTCTGCCGGTCCACCGTCAGGCCGCTGAAGCCGTAGGAGGTGTCGGCCTCCGCCACCGGGCTGATGTTCCTCCAGGTGCCACTGGCCGTCGCGTACCGCCACAACTGGCCCTTGCCGCCGTCGTACGGGCCGCCCTTGTCGCTGTAGGCGAGGTAGAGGTAACCGTTCTTGGCGTCCAGGACGCCCTTGTGGGCCAGGTAGCCGGTCGGCTGGCCCGCCAGCCGCTGCCAGGTCGCGCCCGCGTCCGTGGAGCGGTACACCGCGTTGTCCTTGTCGGCGACCCCGACGTAGACGGTCTTCGTGGCGTTGCCCGAGGTGCCGGTCGACTCGTCGAAGGTGACCCAGACGATGCCCTGGTTGTCGGACGCGTAGCCGGAGGTGTCGCTCGGGTCCTGCGCGTAGTTCCCGGCGTTGGGGAAGTTCGCCACCTGCGACCAGGTCGCACCCGAGTCCGTCGAGCGCCACAGGCCCTTGCCGCTCGGCGCGCCCAGGTACAGCACGCTGTTCTTGTTCGGGTCGACCGCCAGGCGCTCGCCCATGCCGCGGCCGGGCATGTTGCCGCCCAGCTTGAAGGGCAGGTCGGCCTTCTTCCAGGTCGCGCCCCGGTCGACGGAGCGCAGCACCGCGCCGTTCTTCGGGTCCCAGCTGTTGGTGTACGTGCCCACCGCCGCGTACACCCTGTTCGGGTCCACGGAGTCGGAGGCGAGGCTGACCACGCCGGTGTGCCCCCAGTCGTCCCAGCCGATGTGGTCCAGCAGCGGGGTCCAGCTCTTCGTCGACTCCTGCCAGCGGTACGCGCCCCCGATGTCGGTGCGGGCGTACGCCAGGTTCTTCTCCTTGCGGTTGAAGACGATGCCGGGTACGAAACCGCCGCCGTCGATCCGGGCGTTCTTCCAGCTGTAGGTGTCGGCGGCGATCGACACCGCCGGCTTCCCGGCGGCCGGCGCGAGCGGGGCGGCGGCCACGAGCACACCGGCCGCCAGCGCCGAGACGGCCGTGAGGAGGGGAGTTCTTCGCACGGTGGGGTCCTTCCTGGAGGAGGTCAGGAACGCGCGAGGCCGGACGGCCCCCCGTGCGGGTGGGGACCGCCCGGCCGTGGCCCCGGCGTCCGGTGACGGGGCCGTGCACGCGGAGTCAGCGGGGCTTACTCGAGGAGCTCCGCGTACGAGCCGAGAGCGAGGGCGATGTCCGCCTGCGCCCAGAACCGGTGGTACGTGAAGGAGGGCGCGGCGCCACCCTTCAGATAGGCCTCGATCTTCGACCAGGCCGGGTCGCTCTTGTAGAAGGAGCGGATCGAGTCGAACGTCGACGAGGAGTTGATCGTGTCGCCGTTCGGCATGGTGCCGGTCCAGCCGCTCGGGATGGAAATCGGGTCGTCGAAGCGGCTGTAGTCGGTGCGGGTCTCCGCAACGGCGAGGCCGAGCGCGTCCTGGTGGTTCTTCCACATGCCGTCCAGCAGCGCCTTCGCCGTGGCGGCGGCCTGCGTGTCACCGGAGCGGTCGGCGTAGTACGTCAGGGTCCTGGCGTACGCGCCCGCCACGCCGACGTCGTTGGTGTAGTCGGCGACGGTGACGTGCAGGCCGCTGTTGGCACCGGGGTTCGCCTTGTTCCAGGTGTCGGGCTGGCCCGACCACTCGAGCGTCGACGGGATGCGGAAGGTGCCGTCCGGGTTGACCGTGGTCTTGGACAGCGCCCACTTCACCCACTTGTCGAGCACCGCCTTGGCCTGCGCGCTGCCCGTCTGCTGGTAGTACTCGGCGACCCGCTCCATGGACCAGGCCTGGAAGCCGAACCACTGGTTGGACGGCGGGTCGTGGTACACCGGCTTCTCGTCGTAGAACATGCCGTAGAACGTCGACTTCCCGGCCGGCGGGGTCGCGTAGCGGCCCTGCCAGCTGTTGGTCGCGCCGCCGGCGATGGCGCCCTCGTCGGACTGGAGCCAGCGGTAGAACTCCAGCTGCCGCTCCAGGGACTTGGCCCAGTCCTCCTGGCCCGTCGCCGACTTCGGCTTCAGCGGGGCGTAGCTGCTCAGCGCGTACGCCGCCAGCGGGTTCTGGTAGCCGCCGTGCGCGTGGCTGGAGCCGATGCGCCAGGACCAGCCCGCCGAGGTGTCGGTCGCGCCGCCCCAGGCGTAGTACCAGGAGAGCAGGTAGTGCGAGGCGTCCTTGCCGGTGCCGGCCGGGCAGGACGAGGCCCCCACGCAGTTGCCGATCTTCTTGAAGTACTTGTCGTACATGGCGTAGCGCAGGTAGTCGCCCATCTTCGCGGCCTTGGCGACGGTCCCGGAGACCTCGCCGCCCTTGCCCTGCTCCTTGGCCCACTTGTCGGCCCAGTACGCGGCCTGCACGGCACGCGCGTCGGCGTCCGGGGCGTTGGTGAACTTCCACTGCTTGGCGTAGGAGGCGTCACCGGTGAACAGGTCCAGGTAGCCGTTCTTCCCGCCGTACTTGAAGGCGTCGCAGGTCGGCTGCGGCACCGTCTCCCACACCGACTCCTGCGCGCCGCGCTGGAAGGTGTTGATGTACGACGGTCCGGTGGCGGTCGGGCCCGCCTCGCACTTGCCGGGCTCGTTGCCGTAGCCGTAGACGTTGTCGACGTCCTGCAGCCAGTGCATGCCGTAGATGTCGGCCGTGCCGTACGCGCTCTTCAGCTCGCCCGCGATCGGGTCGGAACCGACCGAGACCCCGGAGTCGAGCTTCGCCGGGTACTCGCCCGGGGTGTCCAGCTCGGGCGCGTAGGTCGCCGGCTTGGAGGCGTTGTAGAAGGAGTTCGTCGGCTGGTCGGCGTGGGTGGGGATCATGTACTTCTCCATGGTCTCCCACGCGTTGTTGAACTTCGACCAGTCGCCGGTGACCCGGCCGTAGGCCGCCTGGAGCCACAGCAGGTAGCTGTACGCCTCGGAGGTGGTCTCGTGACCGTGGTCCGGCGCCTCGACGATCAGCGTCTCGACCGAGTGGTACGGGATGCCCTCGGGGGAGAAGTAGCCGTTCGCCGGGTTGGTGATCTTCCCGTACAGCTCCAGGAAGCGGGCGTCGTACGTCTTCGTCGCCGCCAGCTGCGTCACGGTGACCGACGCCTTGGCGTGGCCCGGGGCCGTCGACTCGAACACGGCCGGGCCGGTGCCGGAGGCGGCGGCGGTGATGGTCACCTTCTGCGCGGTGTTCCAGTTCTGCGGGGTGAAGGTGAGCGAGGCGCCGCCGGTGACGGTGAGCTGCGAGTTGCCGCTCGCGCGGGCGGTCGTGACGGTGACGTTCGCGGCCGGCTGCTTGGACAGCTTCACCTCGTACGTGCCCGTCTTGCCCTGCTGGACGCCGAGCTGGGTCGGCGAGGCGACGACCAGGGGGCCCGAGGCGACGGTGATGCCGACCGGGGTGGAGTCGGCGGAGGCGCCCAGGCTGTCGTACGCCTTCGCCACCAGGGAATGACTGCCCACGGTCAAGTCGGAGACCGAGAGCGAGTACGGCGCGCTGGTGTCGGTGCCCAGCAGCTTGGTGTCGTCGTAGAACTCCACCTTGGTGATGGACGCGTTGTCCGCGGCCGCCGCGGTGGCCGCCAGCGGGACGGCCTCGCCCTGGGTGTACACGGCGCCGGCGGCGGGGCTGGTGAGGACGGTGACCGGCGGCTGGTGCGCGCCGGTGCAGGGAGTGCCGTTGATCGCGAAGGAGGCCGGGGCGGTGTTGGTGCCGCTGTAGGCGAACTGCGCGCCCGCCGAGACGGAACCGCCCGCGGCGATCCGCGCGTTGTGCGCGGCGTTCCTGACGGTGATGTTCTGCCCGGACTGCGACCAGGTACCGTTCCAGCCGGTGCCCTGGAGCCTCTGGTTGCCGGTGTAGGAGTAGGTCAGCGTCCAGCCGTCGATGACGTCCGTGCCGCGGTTGGTGAGGGTCACGTCCGCGGTGAAGCCGGAGCCCCAGTCGTTCGTCTTGTAGTCGACACTGCACTGAACCGCCGCCGCCTGCGCGGGAGTCGATCCCGTGGAGAGCATCGTCAGCGGAAGCGCGAGAGCCGCGAGGGCGGCGGTCCACAACCGCCGCACGGCTCTGCGCCTCCTGGGTGGGGGATGCATGGTGCTGGTTCCTCCTTGCGGCTTGGGGAGTCAAGGCGGAGAAGTCAAGGCTTGAACCAGTGGGAGCGCTCCCATAGTGAGGACGGGGGTCAAGGGGGTCAAGGTGTTCGAAGAGTCGAAAAGATTCGACGGGCCGAGTTGAGCAAAAGTCAGTGACTCCCCTGTTCTTCACCGTCACTTGGCGCTAGCTTCGATGCCACCAGTGGGAGCGACTCCACCAGTCGGCGCCTGTGTCACGGCGCGCTCGAACTGCAAGGACTCGCTCATGCGACACCCCCCGCGTTCAGTACTTTTATCCGGCGCCGCCGCCCGCCCGGGCCCGGCGGTCGCATCGGCCGCCACGGCGCCGGTATCCGCGCCCGCACGGTCGCACCTCCCCGTCCGCAGTGACCTCTCCTGCCCGGGCCGGACCCGGCACGTCCCGCACCGCAGCCGTGGTCCCGCCCTGTCCCGCACGCAGTGCCGAGGCAGTCGCACGCGCTCCACCCCGCAAGGACGACGGACCCCCTACGGAAGAGGAAACCCCCACTCATGAGCCGCACCAGAACCGCACTTCTGGCCGCCCTGGCGCTGACCGCCGGTGCCTCCGGGACGGCCCTCGCCGCCGACCCGGGCGGCGCCGGCACCGCCGCGATCCCCTGCACCGTCGACTACAAGGTGCAGAACGACTGGGGCTCCGGCTTCACCGCCGCGGTGACCGTCACCAACAACGGCGCCGCCAAGTCGGCATGGCAGCTGAAGTGGACCTACGGCGGCAACCAGAAGGTCACCAACGCCTGGAACGCCAAGCTCAGCCAGAGCGGCACCGCCGTCACCGCCGCCAACGAGTCCTACAACGGGAGCCTGGCGACCGGCTCTTCGGTCAGCTTCGGCTTCCAGGGCAGCTACAGCGGGAGCAACGCCGTGCCCGCCACCTTCACCCTCGACGGCGTGACCTGCAACGTCGACGACGGCAGCGGTGGACCCGGCGGCCCCACCGACCCGCCCCCGACCGGCGGCAGCCGGGTCGACAACCCGTACGCCGGCGCCAAGGTGTACGTGAACCCGGAGTGGTCGCGGCTGGCCGCCGCCGAGCCGGGCGGCAGCCGGATCGCCAACCAGCCCACCGGTGTCTGGATCGACCGGACCGCCGCCATCAACGGCGCGAACGGCAAGATGGGGCTGCGGGCCCACCTCGACGAGGCCCTGAAGCAGAAGGGCAGCGGCGAACTCGTCGTCCAGCTGGTCATCTACAACCTGCCGGGCCGCGACTGCGCCGCGCTCGCCTCCAACGGCGAACTGAAGCCCGACGAGATCGACAAGTACAAGACGCAGTACATCGACCCGATCAAGGCGATCCTGGCCGACCCGAAGTACGCCTCGCTGCGGATCGTCACCACGGTCGAGCTCGACTCCCTGCCCAACCTCGTCACCAACGTCTCGCCGCGGGCCACGGCCACCCCCAACTGCGACACGATGAAGGCCAACGGCAACTACATCAAGGGTGTCGGCTACGCGCTCAACAAGCTCGGTGACGTCCCGAACGTCTACAACTACGTGGACGCCGGGCACCACGGCTGGCTCGGCTGGGACGACAACTTCGCGCCGAGCGTCCAGCTCATCAAGCAGGCGGCGACCGCCGAGGGCGCCACGGTCAACGACGTCCACGGCTTCATCACCAACACCGCCAACTACAGCGCCCTGAAGGAGCAGTACTTCACCATCAACGACTCCGTGAACGGCAAGTCCGTGCGCGAGTCGAAGTGGGTCGACTGGAACCGGTACGTCGACGAGCTGTCCTACGCCCAGGCCTTCCGCCAGGAGGCCGTGAACCAGGGCTTCCCCTCGGGCGTCGGCATGCTCATCGACACCTCCCGCAACGGCTGGGGCGGCAGCGCCCGGCCGACCGGTCCCGGCGCGAAGACCGACGTGGACACCTACGTCGACGGCGGCCGCATCGACCGGCGCCTGAACACCGGCAACTGGTGCAACCAGTCCGGCGCCGGCCTCGGCGAGCGCCCGCAGGCCAACCCGGCGACCGGCATCGACGCCTATGTGTGGATGAAGCCGCCGGGGGAGTCCGACGGCGCCAGCTCGGCGATCCCGAACGACGAGGGCAAGGGCTTCGACCGGATGTGCGACCCGACGTACACCGGCAACCCGCGCAACAACAACCACATGTCCGGCGCCCTGCCGAACGCCCCGCTGTCGGGCCACTGGTTCTCCGCCCAGTTCCAGGAGCTCATGAGGAACGCCTACCCGCCGCTGTCCTGACCGGCTGATCCCGCCGGGGCCTGCTCCCGCACGGAGCCAGGTCCCGGCGGTACGCCGTTTTTGCGGTACCGGCAACAGCGGTGGCCTCCGCGCGGTGCGTCGGCGCACGCTGGGCGCATCCGAGCGAGAGGCTGATCCCATGGCGCACCACCACGATCACACCCACGTCGACTGGGCCGAGATGGGCCCGCTGCTGGAGAGCCAGGCCGAGCTGTTCACCCCGCTGTACGAACGGGCGCTGGCCTGGCTGGGGAAGGAGGTGACCGAGCCGGGGCTGATCGTCGACGCGGGCAGCGGGCCCGGTGTGGTCTCGTGCCTGTTCGCCGAGACGTTCCCGGGTGCCAGGGTCGTCGCGGTGGACAGCTCCGCACCGCTGCTGGAACGCGCCCGGGCCCGGGCCGAGCGGCAGGGGGTCGCCGACCGCTTCGGCACGCTCGCCGGGGAACTTCCCGACGTGCTCGACGAGTTGGACTATCCGGCCGATCTGCTGTGGGCGAGCCGCAGCCTGCATCACCTCGGTGACCAGCGCGCCGCACTCGCGGCGTGCGCCGCGCGGCTGGCGCCCGGCGGCACCCTGGCCCTCATGGAGGGCGGCCTGCCGGCCCGGTTCCTGCCGCGGGACATCGGCATCGGCCGGCCGGGGCTCCAGGCCCGGATCGACGTGCTGGAGGAGGACTGGTTCACCCGGATGCGGGCCGAGCTGCCCGGCCATGTCGCGGAGGCCGAGTACTGGCCGGGGCTACTGGCGGCGGCGGGCCTGAAACACACCCGCACCCGCAGCTTCCTGCTCGACCTGCCCGCCCCGGCCCCGGACCGGGCCCGCGCCTACGTCGCCGCGTCCCTGTCCCGCACCCGCGAGACCCTCGCGGACGCCCTGGACGCCGAGGACCGCGCCACCCTGGACCGGCTCCTCGACCCCGAGGACGAGGCGAGCGTGCACCGCCGCCCCGACGTGTTCGTCCTGGCCGCGCACACGGTGCACACGGCGATGCGAACGATCTGACTGACCCCGGCCTGCTACGACGGGTCCCTGCGCGCCGGGCGGCGGTCTTCTCCGGGCCGGGGCGGTGAGGTGTGACCGGGGTGTTCGGGGTCCTGGACAGTGGCGGCGGGTACGTGTGCGTCTGGGCGGCCGGGGCGCGGTCTTCCGGGCCGGCGGCGGGTTCCTCCGGGGCCGGGGGGTCCCTCCAGGGCCGGGCGGGGAGATGTGACGGGGTGTTCGGGGTCCTGGCCGGGGGCGGCGGGCACGTGTGCGTGGCGGGGCGGCCGGGAGCGTGGTCGTCTGAGGGGTCGGGACGGTCAGGGGGCGACGAAGGGCAGGGCCCGGGAACGGGCCCTGCCCACCTGTGCCGGTCGCGGCCTCAGGCCATGTCGAACGTCGCCGGGTCCGGGCCCAGCCGGCGGTCCTCGTTCAGGGCGCTGATCGCCGCGAGGTCCTCGTCGTCCAGGCTGAAGTCGAAGACCTCGATGTTCTCCTTGATCCGGGACGGCGTCACGGACTTCGGGATGACGATGTTCCCGAGCTGCAGGTGCCAGCGCAGCACGACCTGCGCGGGAGTGCGGTCGTGCTTGCGGGCGATGGCCACGATCGCCGGGACCTCCAGCAGCCCCTTGCCCTGGCCGAGCGGCGACCACGCCTCGGTGGCGATGCCCTGCTCCGCGTGGTACTCGCGGGCGGCGCGCTGCTGGAGGTGCGGGTGCAGCTCGATCTGGTTGACCGCCGGGACGACCGACGTCTCGCCGATCAGCCGCTGCAGGTGCTCCGGAAGGAAGTTGGAGACACCGATGGCCCGGATCCGGCCGTCGGCGTGCAGCTTCTCGAACGCCTTGTAGGTGTCGACGTAGGTGTCCCGGGCCGGCAGCGGCCAGTGGATCAGGTACAGGTCGACGTAGTCCAGGCCGAGCTTGGCCAGGGACGTGTCGAACGCGCGCAGCGTGGAGTCGTACCCCTGGTCGCTGTTCCAGAGCTTGGTGGTGACGAAGATCTCCTCGCGGGGGATACCGGACGCGGCGATGGCCTTGCCGGTGCCCTCCTCGTTGCCGTAGATCGCCGCCGTGTCGATGCTGCGGTACCCGGCCTCCAGGGCCGTCGTGACAGCCGACTCGGCCTCGTCGTCCGGCACCTGCCAGACACCGAAGCCCAGCTGGGGCATCTCGACGCCGTTGTTCAGAGTGATCGGGGGGACCTTGCTGCTCACGAGCTCTCGATCCTTACGGTTGTCGTCAGGTGGTACTCCCATCGTCAACGATCACGCACCGCGATGCATTCCTGACGGGAGAATTCGGGGATAACACACGTGACCAAGGGGACATGCGGGGACGGTTCAGGCGCGGTACAGAGCCTCGACCTCGTCGGCGTAGGCCTTCTCGATCGCCTTCCGCTTCAGCTTCAGCGAGGGCGTGAGCAGGCCGTGCTCCTCGGTGAACGGCTGCGCCAGGATGCGGAACGTGCGGATCGACTCCGCTTGCGACACCAGCGTGTTGGCCGCCACCACCGCGCGCCGGATCTCCGTCTCCAGGTCCGGGTCGCGCACCAGCTGCTGCGGGGTCATCCTCGGCTTGTCACGCATCATCAGCCAGTGCTCGACGGCCTCCTGGTCCAGGGTCACCAGCGCGGCGACGTAGGGACGGTCGTTGCCCACGACGATGCACTGGTTGACCAGCGGATGGTCCCGGACGCGTTCCTCCAGCGGCCCTGGTGAAACGCTTTTGCCGCCCGATGTGACCAGGATCTCCTTCTTGCGGCCGGTGATGGTGAGGTAGCCGTCCTCGTCGAGCGAGCCGAGGTCGCCGGTGGCCAGCCAGCCGTCGTGCAGGGTCTCGTCGGTGGCCTTGGGGTTGTTGAGGTAGCCCTGGAAGACGTTGGCGCCGCGCAGCCAGATCTCGCCGTCGTCGGCGATGTGCACGGTGACGCCCGGGATGGGCTGCCCGACGGTGCCGTAGCGGGTGCGCCCGGGCGGGTTGGCGGTCGCCGCGGCCGTGGACTCGGTCAGGCCGTAGCCCTCGTAGATGTGCACGCCCGCGCCCGCGAAGAACAGCCCGAGCCGCCGGTCCATCGCCGAGCCGCCCGACATCGCGTGCCGGATGCGGCCGCCCATGGCGGCGCGCACCTTGGAGTAGACGAGCTTGTCGAACAGCTGGTGCTGCATGCGCAGCCCCGCCGACGGCCCGGGGCCGGTGCCCCACGCCTTGGCCTCCATGGCGTCCGCGTACGTCACGGCCACCTCGACGGCCTTCTCGAACGGCCCGGCCCGCCCCTCCTTCTCGGCCTTGCGGCGTGCGGCGTTGAACACCTTCTCGAAGATGTACGGCACCGCGAGGATGAACGTCGGCCGGAACGCGGCCAGATCGGGCAGCAGGGCGGCGGCGTTCAGCTGCGGCTGGTGGCCGAACTTCACACGGCCGCGGATCCCGGCGACCTGCACCATCCGCCCGAAGACGTGCGCGAGCGGCAGGAACAGCAGCGTCGCCGGCTCGTCGCCCTTGCGGGAGTGGAACAGTGGCTCCCAGCGCTCGATGACGGTGTCCGCCTCGAACATGAAGTTGCCGTGGGTGATGAGACAGCCCTTGGGGCGTCCGGTGGTGCCCGAGGTGTAGATGATCGTGGCGACCGAGTCGGGGGTCACGGCCTGCCGGTGCCGGTGCACCACCTCGTCGTCGAGATGAGCGCCCGCGTCGTACAGCTCCTGCAGGGCGCCGGAGTCCAGCTGCCACAGCCGGCGCAGCTGCGGGAGCCGGTCGATGACGGTGGCGATCGTCATCGCGTGGTCCTCGTGCTCCACGATCGCGGCGGTGACCTCGGCGTCGTAGAGCATCCAGAAGCACTGCTCGGCCGAGGACGTGGGGTAGACGGGCACCACCTGGGCACCGATCGTCCACAGGGCGAAGTCGAACAGGGTCCACTCGTAGCGGGTGCGGGACATGATCGCGACCCGGTCGCCGAACCGGATGCCCTGGGCGAGCAGCCCCTTCGCCAGGGCGAGCACCTCGTCGCGGAACTCGGCGCTGGTCACGTCCCGCCACTGCCCGCTGTCGTCCTTGCGGCCGAGCGCGATGTGCAGCGGGTCCTCCTGGGCATACCGGAAGACGACGTCGGCCAGACCGCCCACCGGCGGTGCCAGCGCCAACGGAGGGTTGGTGAACTCGCGCAAACCCGCTCCCCGCTCTTCGTGGCACTCCGCACAGCGCCGTGAAAGCTACCCCACCCGGCCGGAGGCCGGGAGAGGGCGCGAAGGCGAGCACCGCTCAGGTCCGCGCTGGTCAGCGGGGGACAAAGCGCTCACCCGCGGAAGGGCCGGACACAATCCTGACGGTTCAGTAAGTTTCGGTGCCGTAATCTCCACCGAATCTGTACGACTGGGCCACGGCCGGGGTCCTGACCCGGCGCCTTCCCGGGTACCGGCCTCTCCCCGTTCAGCGCCGGCGCGCCAGAAAGCGTCACAGCCCCTCGCCCCGCCGGCCCTGCAACCGGTCGCTGCCCGCCAGGATCGCCGCCGCCAGGGCGTCCGCCGCGTCCTGGGCGGAGGGGCGGCGGCCGTGGACCAGGACGAAGTCGACCCGGCCGAGCTCGGGCAGGCCCGCCCGGTCCGCCACCCGCACCAGGCCGGGCGGGATGAGACCCCGCGAGTGGGCCATCACCCCCAGGCCCGCCCGGGCCGCCGCGACCAGGCCGTTGAGACTGCCGCTGGTGCAGGCGATCCGCCACTGGCGGCCCTGCCGCTGAAGCGCCTCCAGGGCGAGTGCCCGGGTGATGCCGGGCGGCGGGTAGACGATGAGCGGCACCGGGCGGTCGGCGTCGAGGCGCAGCCGTTCGGCGCCGATCCACACCAGCCGGTCGTGCCAGACCAGCTCGCCGCGCGGGTCCTCCGGCCGCCGCTTGGCCAGGACCAGGTCCAGCTTTCCGGCCGCCAGCTGCTCGTGCAGGGTGCCGGACAGCTCCACGGTCAGCTCCAGGTCGACCTCCGGGTGGTCGTGGCGGAAGCCTTCCAGGATCTCCGGCAGCCGGGTCAGCACGAAGTCCTCGGAGGCGCCGAAGCGCAGCCGGCCGCGCAGCCGGGTGCCCCGGAAGAACGCCGCCGCCTGCTCGTGCACCTCCAGGATCCGGCGTGCGAAGCCGAGCATCGCCTCCCCGTCCTCCGTCAGCTCCACGGAGTGGGTGTCCCGGGTGAACAGCTGCCGCCCGGTGGCGTCCTCCAGGCGCCGTACGTGCTGGCTGACGGTGGACTGCCGCAGTCCGAGCCGCCGGGCGGCCTGGGTGAAGCTCAGGGTCTGCGCGACCGACAGGAACGTGCGCAGGTGGGAGGGGTCGTACACGGCTCCACGCTATCGCGGAGCGTGATGACAGTGAGAGCGGTATACGGGATTCCCGATCGGCCGGGGAGGGAGCACGATGGGGAGGGGACCCCTGTACCACCGACAGCACCGAGCAAGTGGAGCACCGTGAAACGCCTGCGATGGCCGAGTCGGCTGCCGATCGACCCCTACATCCTGCTGCTGCTCGGGACCGTGGGGCTCGCCGCCCTGGTCCCGGCGCGCGGGACGGGCGCCGACGTGGCGTCCGGCGCCTCGACCGCCGCGATCGCCCTGTTGTTCTTCCTCTACGGTGCCCGCCTGTCCACCCGTGAGGCGCTGGACGGGCTGCGGCACTGGCGGCTCCACGTCACCGTCCTGGCCTGCACCTTCCTGCTCTTCCCGGTGCTGGGCCTGGCGGCCCGCGGGCTGGTGCCGGTGCTGCTGACGCACCCGCTGTACCAGGGGCTGCTGTTCCTGACGCTGGTGCCCTCGACCGTGCAGTCGTCGATCGCCTTCACCTCCATCGCGCGCGGCAACGTGCCCGCCGCGATCTGCGCGGGCTCCTTCTCCTCGCTGGTCGGCATCGTCGCCACCCCACTGCTGGCGGCCTCCCTGCTCGGCGGCAGCGGCGGCGGCTTCTCCGCCGACGCGCTGGTGAAGATCGTGCTCCAGCTGCTCGTGCCGTTCCTCGCCGGGCAGCTGCTGCGCCGCTGGATCGGCGGGTTCGTCACCCGGCACAAGAAGGTGCTCGGCCTCGTCGACCGCGGTTCGATCCTGCTCGTCGTCTACACCGCGTTCAGCCAGGGCATGGTCCAGGGCATCTGGCACCAGGTCAGCCCCGTCCGGCTGGCCGGGCTGCTCGCCGTCGAGGCGGTGCTGCTCGCCGTGATGCTGACGCTGACCTGGTACGGCGGCAAGGCGCTGGGCTTCTGCCGCGAGGACCGGATCGTGATCCAGTTCGCCGGGTCGAAGAAGTCCCTGGCCGCCGGGCTGCCGATGGCGAGCGTGCTGTTCGGCGCGCAGGCCTCGCTGGCCGTACTGCCGCTGATGCTCTTCCACCAGATGCAGCTGATGGTCTGCGCGGTGCTCGCCAAGCGCCGCGCCCACGACCCGGTGCGGGAGGCCGGCGCCGCTGTGCCGGCCGCGGCGTCACCGACCGCGGTCGGTACGGGAACGCGTCCCGGCTGAGCCGCGCCGCCGTCCGGGTGGCCTCCGGCCGGTTCACGTCGCAGCTCGGCACCGGCCGGCCGCCCACGCTCGGCGGCGGGTGGGCCTGTGGGTCGTGCGCGGCGACAGCGCCGCGCGGCAGCGCCGTGCGGACGTGCTGACGTGCGGACGTGCGGACGTGCGAGGAGCGTGTCGCGCCCTCAGGGGAGGAGCACGACCTTCCCGAGATTGCTCCGCGACGCGACGGCCTCGTGCGCCTTCTCCGCGTCCTGAAGCGCGAAGGGCCCGTGGACGACGGGCCTGAGCGCGCCGTCCGCGAACAGCTGCCACAGTTCCCGCCGCCGGCTTTCGTACAGCTCGGGCCGTTCGCGGGCGAGGCGCGCCATCTGGAACCCCGTCACGGTCTTCGCCCCGGCCAGCAGGTCGTACGCCTGGATCGTGCCGCCGCCGGAGCTGTACGCGACCAGCCGCCCGCCCGGGGTGAGCGCCGCGAGCGCCGGGGTGAGCAGGTCGCCGCCCACCCCGTCCAGGGCGTAGTCGACCGGCGCGCCCCAGTTCGCCTCGCCGTAGGTGACGACGTGGTCGGCGCCGAGGCCCCGCACGAAGTCCGCCTTGGCCGGGTCGGACACGGCCCCCACCACGCGGCCCGCTCCTCGCGCCCGGGCGAGCTGCACGGCCAGATGGCCGACCCCGCTCGCCGCGGCCGTGACCAGCACCGCCTCGCCCCGGGCCGGCCGGGCCGCCGCCAGGGCGCCGAGAGCCACCAGGCCGCTGCGGACGAGTGCGACCGCGTCGACGGCGCTCGCGCCGGCGGGGATCGGGGAGGCCATGGACTCGTGCAGGGGTGCCAGGTCGGCGTAGCCGTGGCCGAAGCACAGGCCCGTCACCCGGTCGCCCGGGCGGAACTCGCGCACGCCGTCGCCGGTCGCCACCACCTCCCCCGCGATCTCACCGCCCAGCGGCACCGGGTCGGGGCTCTCGGTGACCTTGCGCACGACCGGCAGGGTGACGCCGACGGCCTCCGTACGGACGAGCAGCTCTCCCGGGCCCGGTTCCGGAGCGGGCACCTGCTCCAGGAAGAGGGGGCCGCCTCGGGATGTGTAGCGGATGCGGCGCATCGCACCTCCAGGGTCAGACTCGTTGCTTCTCGGTTCGTTGGGAAGTCCCATGACTTCGTTGGGGAACCCAACGGTATCGGAAGTTCATAGGGAGGACCAACGGTTTCCGGGCTAGGCTGCGGGCATGACCGAAGCCCCCCTCCCCGCGATCCGTTCCCTGCCCAGCTGGCTGCTCGGCCGCGCCGCCGCACGCGGCCGGGCCCTGGTGGCCGAGGCGCTGGCCGCCGAGGGCATGAAGATGTGGCACCACGTCGTGCTCTCCGCCGTACGCGACCTGGCCCCCGTCGCCCAGGCCGACCTCGGCCGGAGCGTGCGGCTCGATCCGAAGGACCTGGTCGGCATCCTCAACGACCTCCAGTCCGCGGGCCTCGTCCTGCGCGCACCCGATCCGAAGGACCGGCGCAAGAACGCGGTGTCGCTGACGGACGAGGGGGCCCGGCTGCTCAGGCGGTGCGAGAAGGTCGCGCGCGAGGCCAACGACACACTGCTGGCCCCTCTGGCGCCGGCCGAGCGGGAGCAGTTCCTGGACATGCTCACGCGGGTCTCCGGGGTGGAGGGCGCCGGGTCGTAGGGTGCCTGGGGCGGGGTGGGTCGGGTGTGGTTGCGTCGTGAGGGTCCTCGTCGGGGGAATCCAGGGCGGAGCCTGCCCGGCCGTGGGTGTCGGGACGAAGGTGTCCGGGGCGGGGGCAGTTGGGGCGAATGCCCGGGCTGGAGGCGGCCGGGACGGGGGCCGTCGGAACGGAGGGGCCGGGATGAGATGTCCGGGCCGGAGGTGCCCGGGCGGGCGGGACGGAGGTATCCGGCCGGAAAGGGGCAGGCCGGAGACGGCCGGGCCGATGGGCCCAGGTCAGAGGCCTGACACGGCCCTCCGCGGTGCGGGAGGTGCTCCGCGTCGGCCGGGCGTGGCGGAGCCCGGCTCAGCTCTGGGCGGCCGCGGTGCGCAGGGCGATCCGGTCCTGGCCGGCGTACACGTTCATGGAGCTGCCCCGCAGGAAGCCCACCAGCGTCAGGTTGGTCTCGGCGGCCAGGTCCACCGCCAGGGACGACGGCGCCGAGACCGCGGCGAGCACCGGGATGCCGGCCATGACCGCCTTCTGGGCCAGTTCGAAGGAGGCCCGGCCGGAGACCAGCAGGATGGTCCGGGACAGCGGCAGCCGCCCCTCCCGCAGGGCGCGGCCGACCAGCTTGTCGACCGCGTTGTGCCGGCCCACGTCCTCCCGGATGTCCAGCAGCTCGCCGTCCTCCGCGAACAGCGCCGCCGCGTGCAGGCCCCCGGTCCGGTCGAAGACCCGCTGGGCCGCCCGCAGCCGGTCGGGAAGGCTCGCCAGCAGCTCGGGCTCCACCCGCAGCGGGGGAGTGTCGGCGATGGGCCAGCGGGCCGTCGTCCGCACGGCGTCCAGGCTCGCCTTGCCGCACAGGCCGCAGGAGGAGGTGGTGTAGACGTTGCGCTCGAGGGTGATGTCGGGGAGTTTCACACCGGGGGCCGTCCGTACGTCCACCACGTTGTAGGTGTTCGAGCCGTCGGCTGTCGCCCCGGCGCAGTAGACGATGTTCTGCAGGTCGGCGGCGTCGCCCAGCACCCCCTCGCTCACCAGGAACCCGGCGGCGAGCGCGAAGTCGTCGCCCGGGGTGCGCATCGTGATCGCCAGCGGCTTGCCGTTCAGCCGGATCTCCAGGGGCTCCTCGGCGACGAGCGTGTCCGGGCGGCTGGAGACCGCGCCGTCCCGGATCCGGAGCACCTTGCGTCGTTCGGTGACTCGTCCCATGTCCCCATCAGCCCCGTCGGTCGCGGATGTGTGTCCGTGCTGGTCATTGTCCTCCACGGGCCGGGCCCGGAACAGCCCATATCGTCTACAGAATGGAACACGCGGCCCCGGGTGCGCCGACCGTTCGGCGCGCCAGGAAGGCCGCTCGTCGTACACCGTCCCTCCAACGGCTTCTCAACCACCGCGCCGTTCCCTAGCGTTCAGGACTCATGAGTCCCCCCACCGCGCCGCCGGGCTGGAGCCGCTGGCTCGTCCCGCCCGCCGCTCTCTCCGTCCACCTCTCCATCGGGCAGGCCTACGCCTGGAGCGTGTTCAAGGCGCCGCTGGAGTCCGCGCTCGGCATCAGCGGCACCCAGAGCGCGCTGCCGTTCCAGCTGGCCATCGTCATGCTCGGGCTGTCCGCCGCGTTCGGCGGCACGTTCGTGGAGCGCAACGGGCCGCGCTGGGCGATGACCGTCGCCCTGGTCTGTTTCTCCTCCGGCTTCCTGCTGTCCGCGCTCGGCGCCGCGACGGAGCGGTACTGGCTGATCATCCTCGGCTACGGTTTCGTCGGCGGCGTCGGACTGGGCATCGGCTACATCTCGCCGGTGTCGACCCTCATCAGGTGGTTCCCGGACCGGCCCGGCATGGCCACCGGCATCGCCATCATGGGCTTCGGCGGCGGCGCGCTCATCGCCTCCCCGTGGTCGGCGCGGATGCTCGAGTCGTTCGGCGGCGACAGCTCCGGCATCGCGCTCGCCTTCCTCGTGCACGGGCTGTCGTACGCGGTGTTCATGCTCCTCGGTGTGCTGCTGGTCCGGGTGCCGCGCGCCGGCAAGCCGGCCGGGGCCGGGCCGCAGGTGCGCACCGGCCCGCAGGTCTCGGCCCGCAGCGCGGTCCGCACCCCGCAGTTCTGGTGCCTGTGGATCGTGCTCTGCACCAACGTCACCGCCGGGATCGGCATCCTGGAGAAGGCCGCCCCGATGATCAGGGACTTCTTCGCGGACACCGCCGCCCCGGTGTCGGTCACGGCGGCCGCCGGGTTCGTCGCCCTGCTGTCGGCCGCGAACATGGCCGGCCGGATCGGCTGGTCCTCGACGTCCGACCTGATCGGGCGGAAGAACATCTACCGCGTCTATCTGGGCGCCGGCGCGCTGATGTACGCGCTCATCGCGCTGTTCGGCGACTCCTCGAAACCGCTGTTCGTCCTGTGCGCGCTGGTGATCCTCTCCTTCTACGGCGGCGGCTTCGCCACGGTCCCCGCCTATCTGAAGGACCTCTTCGGCACCTACCAGGTCGGCGCCATCCACGGGCGGCTGCTCACCGCCTGGTCCACCGCCGGAGTGCTCGGACCGCTGATCGTCAACTGGGTCGCCGACCGGCAGGAGGAGGCCGGCCGGCACGGCGCGTCGCTCTACGGCCTGTCGTTCCTGATCATGATCGGGCTGCTCGTCGTCGGGTTCGCCGCCAACGAGCTCGTCAGGCCCGTTCACCCCCGCCACCACGTCCCGGTCCCCGCGCCGAAGGAGGTCGCCGATGCCGGACGACAGCAGCCAGAGTCCGCCTAGCCGCCGCGGCCTGATCGCCCTGGCCTGGCTGTGGGTGGGCGTGCCGCTCGCCTACGGGCTGTACGAACTCGTCCAGAAGGCCACGCGGTTGTTCACCGGGTGAGCGGTCGCCCCGGTGCGCCGGGGGACTGCGCGGACATCCGGTTTCACCCGGCACTGCTCGGACGTCCCACGGAGTGAGGGAAGCCGACAAGCCGGGCGCCCGTTTCCTGTGGTATCACCTGCCGCCGTACCCGCAAGTCACTCATCACACTGGTGAATCCCGCTACTCACCGGCATCGAGGGGGATCCACCCATGAACGGCTCGCGCATCACCGCCGTCGGCCACTACCAGCCCGCCACCGTGCTCACCAACGAGGACCTGGCGGGCATGGTCGACACCAGCGACGAGTGGATCACGAGCCGTGTGGGCATCCGCACCCGCCGGATCGCCGGCCCCGACGAGCCGGTCGACGAACTGGCCGGCCACGCCGCCGCCAAGGCCCTGGCGTCGGCCGGACTGACGCCCGCGGACATCGACCTCGTGCTCGTCGCCACGTCCACCGCCATCGACCGGTCGCCCAACACGGCGGCCCGGGTCGCGGCCCGCCTGGGCGTGCCCTCGCCCGCCGCACTGGACGTCAACGTGGTGTGCGCGGGATTCACCCACGCCCTAGCCACCGCCGACCACGCCGTCCGCGCGGGTGCGGCGAGCCGGGCCCTGGTCATCGGCGCCGACAAGATGTCCGACGTGACCGACTGGACCGACCGCACCACGTGTGTGCTGGTCGGCGACGGTGCGGGCGCCGCCGTGGTGGAGGCCTGCCCCGAAGGCACCGAGCCCGGCATCGGTCCGGTGCTGTGGGGGTCGGTGCCGGAGATGGGGCACGCCGTGCGCATCGAGGGCACCCCGCCGCGGTTCGCGCAGGAGGGGCAGAGCGTCTACCGCTGGGCGACCACCCAGCTGCCGCCCCTCGCGCGCCAGGCCTGCGAGCGGGCGAACGTGGCACCGCGGGACCTCGCCGCCGTCGTGCTGCACCAGGCCAACCTGCGCATCATCGAGCCGCTCGCCGCCAGGATCGGCGCCGTCGGCGCCGTCGTCGCCCGGGACGTCACCGAGTCCGGCAACACCTCGGCCGCGAGCATCCCGCTCGCCTTCTCCAAGCTCATCGAGCGGGGCGCGATCTCCAGCGGCGACGCGGTCCTGCTGTTCGGCTTCGGCGGGAACCTGTCGTACGCCGGACAGGTGGTCCGCTGCCCCTGAGTCCGAGCGTGGCCGGCCCCTGACGTGTTCTCGCCAGAAATGTGACGCGGTCGACTCGTCTTTTGCCTGGCTTTTACGCGCCGTGGACTGTACACAAAAGACAATCAGCTCGCTGACCGTGCGGTGACAGGACTTTTTTCCGCCTGCCACGGCCCTGCCGAGGAGGGGACCGCCATGCTGTCGACCGGACTGCCCCAGGGGACGGTGCCCAAGCTCGAACGCCCCGGCCCGTTGCGCGACCGCGTCTACCAGGCACTGCTCGAACTCATCACCACCCGCGCCCTCAAGCCCGGGCAGCATCTCGTCGAGAGTGAACTCGCCGGGCACCTGGGCGTCTCCCGCCAGCCGGTGCGCGAGGCCCTCCAGCGGCTGAACACCGAGGGGTGGGTCGATCTGCGGCCCGCCCAGGGTGCGTTCGTGCACGAGCCGACGGAGGAGGAGGCCGACCAGCTCCTGACCGTCCGTACACTCCTGGAGGCCGAGGCGGCCCGGCTCGCCGCGGCCCACGCCGACAGCGCGGGCGTGCGGGCCCTGGACGAGCTGTGCGCGCAGGGCGAGGCGGCCGTCGCCGCCGACGACGTGGACGGAGCCGTCGCCCTGAACGCCCGCTTCCACGCCAAGGTGATGGAGCTGGCCGGAAACGCCGTCCTCGCCGAACTCGCGGGGCAGGTCGACCGCCGGGTGCGCTGGTACTACACGCCCGTCGCCCGGCAGCGCGGCCGGGAGTCCTGGATCGAGCACCGGGAGCTGATCGCCGCGATCACCGCCGGCGACGAACAGCGGGCCACCCAGCTCATGCGTG
This sequence comes from Streptomyces sp. NPDC052682, assembly GCF_040678435.1. NCBI lineage: Bacteria > Bacillati > Actinomycetota > Actinomycetes > Kitasatosporales > Streptomycetaceae > Streptomyces > Streptomyces sp. NPDC052682. The sequence continues at coordinate 28,112 of NZ_JBFATS010000007.1, forward strand.
CTCACACCGAGCACACACGGCGCTCCTACCACGAGCGGCCTCGCTCGTAGCGGGCACGGAGGTCTTTGTCCTGTGAGTGGAGAAAGTTGGGGGCAATTTCCGCGCGACTTCTTCCCAGCCCCGGCAGCCGCTGCTACGTTCCCTCCGAAAGCAAGCCGCGGACGTGGCCGGAAACCGGCGCGCACAGGCCGATCGAGGCGGGGAGGGGCTCGTGAGACGCATGACGGCACGACCCGCGAACGCCCATCAGGCCAAGCTGCTGAAGCTGTTGCGTGACGCTGGCCCCAACTCCCGCGCCCAGCTGGGCGACCAGGTCGACCTGTCGCGGTCCAAGCTGGCCGTCGAGGTGGACCGGCTGCTGGAGACGGGGCTGGTGGTGGCCGACGGACTCGCCGCCTCGCGCGGCGGCCGCCGCTCCCACAACGTCCGGCTCAACCCGCACCTGCGGTTCCTCGGCGTCGACATCGGCGCGACCTCGGTCGACGTCGCCGTCACCAACGCCGAGCTGGAGATCCTCGGTCACCTCAACCAGCCCATGGACGTACGCGAGGGCCCGGTCGCGGTCTTCGAGCAAGTCCTGTCCATGGCCGCGAAGTTGAGGGCCTCGGGCCTCGCGGAGGGCTTCGACGGCGCCGGCATCGGCGTCCCGGGTCCGGTCCGCTTCCCCGAGGGCGTGCCGGTGGCTCCGCCGATCATGCCGGGCTGGGACGGCTTCCCCGTCCGGGAGGCCCTCAGCCAGGACCTGGGCTGCCCGGTCATGGTCGACAACGACGTGAACCTCATGGCGCTGGGGGAGCAGCACGCGGGTGTCGCCCGCACCGTCGCCGACTTCCTCTGCGTCAAGATCGGCACCGGCATCGGCTGCGGCATCGTCGTCGGCGGTCAGGTCTACCGCGGGACGACGGGCAGCGCGGGCGACATCGGGCACATCCAGGCCGTGCCCGACGGCCGTCCCTGCGCCTGCGGCAACCGCGGCTGCCTGGAGGCCCACTTCAGCGGGGCGGCCCTCGCCCGCGACGCCACCGAGGCCGCCCAGCAGGGGCTTTCACTGGAGCTCGCCGGCCGGCTGGAGGCGAACGGCGCGCTCACCGCCGCCGACGTCGCCGCCGCGGCCGCCGCCGGTGACGCGACCTGCCTCGACCTGATCCGTGAGGGCGGCAACCGCACCGGCCAGGTCATCGCCGGCCTGGTCAGCTTCTTCAACCCCGGCCTGGTGGTGATCGGCGGCGGGGTGACCGGCCTCGGCCACACCCTGCTCGCCGCGATCCGCACCCAGGTCTACCGCCAGTCACTGCCGCTGGCCACCGGCAACCTGCCCATCGTCCTGGGCGAGCTGGGCCCCACCGCCGGAGTCATCGGCGCGGCCCGGCTCATCAGCGACCACCTGTTCTCACCCGCGTAAGCCTCTTCGCTCGTACGGCCCACCAGCACAGCGCACCGCTCTGCCCTGCCCTGCCCTGCACACGCCCGTACCACCAGCACCCCGTCCTGAACCGCCTGCACCACGAACGCCCTTGCACCGGCCCGCACGCCCGCCGAGGGGAATCCGCATGGCATCAGAACCACCGCTGCTCAGCATGTCCGGCATCACCAAGTCGTTCCCCGGGGTCCGGGCCCTGGACGGCGTCGACCTCGACGTCCAGGCCGGCGAGGTGCACTGCCTGCTCGGCCAGAACGGCGCCGGGAAGTCCACCCTGATCAAGGTGCTGGCCGGCGCCCACCAGCCCGATGCCGGCACGATCCGCTGGCGCGGCGAACCGGTCGTCCTGCGCTCACCGATCGCCGCCATGCGCCTCGGCATCGCCACCATCTACCAGGAACTCGACCTGGTGGAGCACCTGTCGGTCGCCGAGAACGTCCACCTCGGCCATGAGCCGACCGCGGCCGGTTTCGTGGTGCGCGGCAAGACGGCACGTGCCTCGACAGCACGCCTGTTACGGCGACTCGGTCACCCGGAGATCGATCCGGCCCGGCTGGTCGGGGAGCTGTCGGCGGCGCAGCAGCAGATCGTGTCGATGGCCCGGGCCCTCTCGCACGACGTCCGGCTCATCGTGATGGACGAACCGTCCGCCGCCCTGGACCCGGACGAGGTGGACAACCTCTTCCGCATCGTCGGCGACCTGACCGCCGACGGCGTCGCCGTCGTCTACATCTCGCACCGCCTGGAGGAGATCCGCCGCATCGGCGACCGGGTGACCGTGCTGAAGGACGGCCGGGCCGTCGCCGGCGGACTGCCCGCGAGGACCACCCCCACCCGCGAGGTCGTGGCGCTGATGACCGGGCGGAACGTCGAGTACGTCTTCCCGGAGCGGCCCTCCCGTGACACCGCGGCGGGCCGGCCGGTCCTCCAGGTGCGGGGGCTGGCCCGGCAGGGCGAGTTCGAGCCGCTCGACCTCACCGTGCACCCCGGCGAGATCGTCGGACTGGCCGGTCTGGTCGGGTCGGGGCGCTCCGAGATCCTCGAGACCGTCTACGGAGCACGCAAACCGACCGCCGGTCAGGTGCTGGTGGACGGGCGGCCGTTGAAGCCGGGCAGCGTACGGGCCGCCGTACGGGCCGGGCTCGGGCTCGCCCCCGAGGAGCGCAAGGCGCAGGCCCTGCTGATGCTGGAGTCCGTCACCCGCAACGTGTCGGTGTCCTCGCTGTCCCGCTTCTCGCGCGGCGGCTGGATCGACCGGGGCGCCGAGCTCGGTGCCGCCCGGGCCGCCACCCGGGAGCTGTCGCTGCGGCCCGACAACCCGGGCGTGCCCGTGCGCACCCTGTCCGGCGGCAACCAGCAAAAAGCGGTCCTGGCGCGCTGGCTGTTGCGCGGCTGCCGGGTGCTGCTGCTCGACGAACCCACCCGCGGTGTCGACGTCGGCGCCCGCGCCGAACTGTACGCGGTGGTGCGGCGGCTGGCCGACGAAGGGCTGGCCGTGCTGCTGGTCTCCAGCGAGGTGCCGGAGGTGCTCGGCCTCGCCGACCGCGTCCTGGTGCTGCGCGAGGGGCGGGTGGTGCACGAGGCACCCGCCCGGGCCCTCGACGAACACCGCGTCCTCGACCTCGTCATGGAAGGAAGCCCGGCGTCATGACGCAGCCCGTCTCCCCGCCGCGGGACAGCACCGACAAGGTGCCCCCGGCCCGGCCGCCCGCCTGGCGCGGCCTGCTGGCCCGCACGGATGTCCGCACCCTGTCCCTGCTCGGTGTCCTGGCCGTGCTGGTCGTCATCGGCGGGATCACCAAGCCGGACGAGTTCCTCGACACCCGCAACCTCCAACTCGTCCTCACCCAGGCCTCGGTGATCGGTGTCGTCACCGTCGGCATGACCTTCGTCATCACCTCCGGCGGGATCGACCTGTCCGTCGGCGCGATCGTCGCCCTCGCCTCCGTGTGGGCCACCACGGTCGCCACCCAGGAGTACGGCTTCGGCGGCATCCTCTTCACCGCGATCGTCGTCGGCGTCGGCTGCGGACTGGTCAACGGGCTGCTCATCGCCTACGGCGGGATGGTGCCGTTCATCGCCACCCTCGCCATGCTCGCCTCGGCACGCGGACTGGCGCTGCAGATCACCGACGGCAGGACACAGATCGTCACCGTGCCCGGCGTGCTCGACCTCGGCGAACGCGACGCCTATGTGCTCGGCATCCCGCCCCTGGTGCTGGTCTTCGCGGTCGTGACGGTCATCGGCTGGCTGCTGCTCAACCGCACCACCTTCGGGCGCCGCACCGTCGCCGTCGGCGGCAACGCGGAGGCCGCCCGGCTCGCCGGCATCGACGTACGCCGCCAGCGGCTGTACCTGTACCTGCTGTCCGGGCTGTGCTGCGGCATCGCCGCGTTCCTGCTGATCGTGCTGTCCGGATCCGGCCAGAACACCAACGGCAACCTCTACGAACTCGACGCCATCGCCGCCGCGATCATCGGCGGCACCCTGCTCAGCGGAGGCCGCGGCACCATCACCGGCTCCGTGCTCGGCGTCCTGATCTTCACCACGATCACCGACATCTTCGCCCTGAACAACCTGCAGAGCGACGTCCAGCAGATCGCCAAGGGCGCGATCATCGTCGCCGCCGTGCTGGTCCAGCGCCGTACCGCGAGCACGACCTGAGGAAAGGGTTCACCGCCATGCCTGATGTCACGAGCCGCCTGACGAGCCGCGTCGCCAGCCGCAGAGGTCTGCTCTTCGGGACCGCCGCCGTCGGGGCCGGCGCCCTCCTTGCCGGGTGCACCAGCAACGAGCCCTCCGGCGCCGACGAGCCGGCCGCCGACGACCAGCCCGCCGCCGACGCCAAGCCCGGCAAGCCCGTCACCATCGGCTTCGCCGGACCGCAGGCCGACCACGGGTGGCTCAACGCCATCAACGACAACGCCAAGAAGCGCGCCGAGAAATACCCGGACGTGACGCTGGAGATCACCGAGGGCTCCAACGACACCGCCCAGCAGATCGGCCAGATCGAGACCCTGATCAACAAGAAGGTCGACGTGCTGGTGGTGCTGCCCGCGGACGGCAAGGCCCTCACTCAGGTCGGGCTGAAGGCGATGCGCGCCGGCATCCCGGTCGTCAACCTCGACCGGATCTTCAACACCCCGCAGGCCTACCGCTGCTGGATCGGCGGCGACAACTACGGCATGGGCCTCAACGCCGGCCACTACATCGGCGAGAAACTCAAGGGCAAGGCCGGCGCCCGTGTGATCGAGCTCGCCGGACTGGACAACCTGGAGCTGACCAAGCAGCGTACCCAGGGCTTCGACGACGCCCTGAAGAACTATCCCAACATCAAGAAGGTGGCCCGCCAGGCCGCCGAGTTCACCGTCGAGTCCGGCCAGGCCAAGATGGCCCAGCTGCTGCAGGCGCAGCCGGAGTTCGACGCGCTGTGGAACCACGACGACGACCAGGGCGTGGGCGCCCTGCGCGCCATCGAACAGGCCGGGCGCGAGGACTTCCTGATGGTCGGCGGCGCCGGAGCCCTCTCCGCCTTCCAGGCCATCAAGCAGGACAACGGCGTGCTGAAGGCGACCGTGCTGTACCCGCCGACCATGGCCGCCTCCGCCATCGACCTCGCGCGCGCCCTCGGCCAGGGCAAGGGCGTCGGCGGCATGGCCGAGTACGAGATCCCGGCGTCCATCACGCTCTACTCGGCCGTCGTCGACAAGACCAACGTCGACCAGTACATGCCCACCGGCTTCAAGTGACCCGTTCCGCCCGCACCCGCCACGCGCGCCACCCCGACCAGGACGAGGAGGACATCCGTATGGCACAGCCGCAGCAGGACGAGGGGACGGATACGGGGAAGGAGACGGGGAAGGACAGGGGGAAGCCGCCGCTGCGCGTCGGCATGGTCGGCTACGCCTTCATGGGCGCCGCCCACTCCCAGGGCTGGCGCACCGCCGGTCGCGTCTTCGACCTGCCGCTGAACCCCGAACTCGCCGTGATCTGCGGCCGCGACGCCACCGCCGTACGGGCGGCGGCCGGCCGGCACGGCTGGGCGGACACCGAGACCGACTGGCGTGCCCTGGTCGAACGGGACGACGTCGACCTCGTCGATATCTGCACCCCCGGCGACAGCCACGCCGAGATCGCGCTGGCCGCGCTCGCCGCGGGCAAGCACGTGCTGTGCGAGAAGCCCCTCGCCAACTCCGTCGCCGAGGCCGAGGCCATGACCCGGGCGGCCGAAGAGGCGTACGAGCGCGGCCAGTTGGCGATGGTCGGCTTCAACTACCGCCGCGTTCCCGCGACCGCGCTGGCCCGCCGCATGGTCGCCGAGGGCCGCCTGGGCCGGCTGCGGCACGTCCGGGTCGCCTACCTCCAGGACTGGCTGGTGGACCCCGCGTTCCCGCTGACCTGGCGGCTGCGCAGGGAACTGGCCGGCTCCGGCTCGCTCGGCGACCTCGGGGCGCACATCGTCGACCTCGCGCAGTACGTGGCGGGGGAGCAGCTGGCCGGGGTCTCCGGGCTGACGGAGACGTTCGTACGGCAGCGGCCGCTGCCGGGCGGGCCGACCAGCGGCCTGTCCGCCGTGTCGGCCACCGGCACCGGGGCCGTGACCGTCGACGACGCCGCCCTGTTCACCGGCCGGTTCACCTCCGGCGCCCTCGCCTCCTTCGAGGCCACCCGGTACGCCACCGGCCGCAAGAACGCCCTGCGCATCGAGCTCAACGGCGAGCGCGGCTCCCTCGCCTTCGACCTGGAGCGGCTCAACGAGCTGTCGTACCACGACGGCACCGAACCCGGGGCGCACGCCGGGTTCCGCCGCATCCTCGTCACCGAACCCGACCACCCCTACCTGGACGCCTGGTGGCCGCCCGGCCACGGCCTGGGCTACGAGCACACCTTCGTCCACCAGGCCCGCGACCTCGTCCACGCCGTCGCCGAGGGCCGCCGCCCGGACCCCTCCTTCGCCGACGGGCTGCAGGTGCAGCGCGTCCTCGCGGCGGTCGAGGAGAGCGCCGAGAAGAACTCCGTCTACACGCCGATAGCGGCCTGAAGGAGGCTGGATCCGATGCCGCGCACCTTCACCCTGTTCACCGGCCAGTGGGCGGACCTGCCCCTGGAGGAGGTCTGCCGCCTGGCCCGCGACTTCGGCTACGACGGCCTGGAACTCGCCTGCTGGGGCGACCACTTCGAGGTCGACAAGGCCCTGGCCGACCCGTCCTACGTGGACGGGCGCCGCGCGCTGCTGGACAAGTACGGCCTGAAGTGCTGGGCGATCTCCAACCACCTGGTCGGGCAGGCCGTGTGCGACGCCCTCATCGACGAACGCCACCGGGCCATCCTGCCCGCCGAGGTGTGGGCCGACGGCGACCCGGAGGGTGTACGGCGGCGGGCCGCCGACCGGATGAAGGACACCGCCCGCGCCGCCGCCGCCCTCGGCGTCGACACCGTCATCGGCTTCACCGGCTCCGCCATCTGGCACCTGGTCGCCATGTTCCCGCCCGTGCCCGAGGCGATGATCGAGCGCGGCTACCAGGACTTCGCCGAGCGCTGGAACCCGATCCTGGACGTGTTCGACGCCGAGGGAGTCCGGTTCGCGCACGAGGTCCACCCCAGTGAGATCGCGTACGACTACTGGACGACGGTCCGTGCCCTGGACGCCGTCGGCCGCCGGCCCGCCTTCGGCCTGAACTTCGACCCGTCGCACTTCGTCTGGCAGGACCTCGACCCGGTCGGCTTCCTGTGGGACTTCCGCGACCGGATCTACCACGTCGACTGCAAGGAGGCCCGCAAGCGCCTCGACGGACGCAACGGGCGCCTCGGCTCCCACCTGCCCTGGGGCGACCCCCGGCGCGGCTGGGACTTCGTCTCCGCCGGGCACGGCGACGTGCCCTGGGAGGACGTCTTCCGGATGCTGCGCTCCATCGGCTACCAGGGCCCCGTCTCCATCGAGTGGGAGGACGCCGCCATGGACCGGCTCCAGGGCGCCCCGGAGGCGCTGACCCGTCTGAAGGCGTACGACTTCGAGCCGCCGTCGGCGTCCTTCGACGCGGCGTTCGGCAACTGACCCACGTGTCACCTCTCCGGGATGACGGCGCATCCCGGCGTACGCACCCGCCCGTACAACCGGCTCCATTGACGGAGGCACCCGTGCACGGGATAGACCGCACCGAAGGCACCGACAGAAACGAGACGCACAGACCACGCCCGTCCCGCCGGCGTCCGGCCCTGCGCAAGGCCGTCGCCCTGCTGAGCGGGGCCCTGCTGGCGGGCGCCTCGCTCACCCTCGCCGCACCCCCGGCGGGCGCTGCCGCCACCGGCGCGGCCGACGCCACCGGCGCGGTGGCCGCCGCCGACGGACAGGCCGTCGCCGCCGAGGACTTCCAGCAGGTCACCCTCGCCAAGGGCGAGGCGGAGGTCGGCGAGCCCATGTCGCTCGCCGTCCTCCCGGACCGCTCGGTCCTGCACACCTCCCGCGACGGCGAACTGCGCCTGACCGACGCCGCCGGGAACACCAGGCTCGCGGGCAAGCTGGAGGTGTACTCCCACGACGAGGAGGGCCTCCAGGGCGTCGGCGTCGACCCGCACTTCACGGAGAACCGTTTCATCTACCTGTACTACGCGCCGCCGCTGAACACCCCCGCGGGCGACGCCCCGGAGACCGGCACCGCCGCCGACTTCGCGCCCTTCGACGGCGTCAACCGCCTCTCCCGCTTCGTGCTGAAGACCGACGGCACCCTGGACACCGCCAGCGAGAAGAAGATCCTCGACGTCCCGGCCTCCCGCGGCCTGTGCTGCCACGTCGGCGGCGACATCGACTTCGACGCGGCGGGCAACCTGTACCTGTCGACCGGCGACGACACCAACCCCTTCCAGTCGGACGGCTTCACCCCCATCGACGAGCGAGCCGGCCGCAACCCGGCCTTCGACGCCCAGCGCTCCGCGGGCAACACCAACGACCTGCGCGGCAAGATCCTGCGCATCAAGGTCAACGCCGACGGCTCGTACTCCGTCCCGGAGGGCAACCTCTTCCCGCCCGGCACCGACAGGACCCGGCCCGAGATCTACGCGATGGGCTTCCGCAACCCGTTCCGCTTCAGCGTCGACCAGGAGACCGGGATCCTGTACGTCGGCGACTACGGCCCGGACGCGGGTGCCGCCGACCCGGCGCGCGGCCCGGCCGGCCAGGTCGAGTTCGCCCGGGTGACGGGCCCCGGCAATTACGGTTGGCCGTACTGCACCGGCGACAACGACGCCTATGTCGACTACGACTTCGCGACCGGCGCGTCGGGGGCGGCCTTCGACTGCTCCGCCCCGAAGAACACCTCCCCGCACAACACCGGCCTGACCGACCTGCCCCCGGCCCAGCCCGCCTGGATCCCCTACGACGGCGGCTCGCTGCCCGAGTTCGGCACCGGCTCCGAGTCCCCGATGGGCGGCCCGGTCTACCACTACGACCCGGCGCTCGACTCGCCGGTGAAGTTCCCCGAGGCCTACGACGGGAACTTCTTCGCCGGTGAGTTCGGCCGGCGCTGGATCAAGCGGATCGTCACCGACCCCGCCGGGACCGTGCAGTCGATCAACCCCTTCCCCTGGACCGGCACCCAGGTGATGGACATGGCCTTCGGGCCCGACGGGGCGCTGTACGTGCTCGACTACGGCACCGCCTGGTTCGGCGGCGACGACAACTCGGCGCTGTACCGCATCGAGAACGCCAGCGACGGCCACTCGCCCGTCGCCCAGGCCGCCGCGAACCGCACCTCCGGCCAGGCCCCGCTGCGGGTCCGCTTCTCCTCCGAGGGCACGACCGACCAGGACGGCGACGCCCTCACCTACCGCTGGAACTTCGGCGACGGCACCACGTCCACATCGGCGGACCCCACCCACACCTACCGCAGGAACGGCACCTACACCGCGACCCTGACCGCCGAGGACCCCTCCGGCCGCACCGGCAGCGCCAGTGTGCAGATCGTGGTCGGCAACACCGCGCCGAAGGTCGTCCTGGAGACACCGAAGGACGGGCAGCTGTTCAGCTTCGGTGACGCCATCCCCTTCACCGTGAAGGTCACCGACCCGGAGGACGGCTCGGCGATCGACTGCGCCAGGGTCAAGGTCACCTTCGTCCTCGGCCACGACACCCACGGCCATCCGCTCACCTCCGCCAACGGCTGCACCGGCACCCTGCAGACCAGCGCCGACGGCGGCCACGACGAGGACGCCAACATCTTCGGCGTGATCGACGCCGAGTACACCGACACCGGAGGCGGCGGCCAGGCCCCGCTCACCACACACGACCAGAACGTCGCCCAGCCCCGGCACCGGCAGGCCGAGCACTTCGGCAACTCCGCCGGGATCTCGGTCATCACCAAGGAGACCGCGCACGGCGGCCGCACGGTCGGCGACATCCACAACGGCGACTGGATCTCCTTCACGCCGTACCTGCTGAGCAACGCCAGGAAGATCTCGGCGCGCGTCTCCTCCGGCGGCGCGGGCGGCACCCTCGAGATCCGCGCCGGCTCCTCGACGGGCACCCTGCTCGGCAAGGCGACCGTGCCGGTGACCGGCGGCTGGGAGACCTTCCAGGACGTCAGCGCCGACCTGTCCCGCGCACCCCGGGGCACGACCACGCTGTACCTCGTGTTCAAGGGCAGCGGCTCCGGCGCCCTGTACGACGTCGACGACTTCACCTTCACGACGGGCTGAGGGAGGCGGACATGCGCGCAACCGGACGACTGACGACCGGCGTCGCGGGCGCGGCCCTGCTGCTGGGCTGCGTCTCGGCACCGGCCACCTCGCAGCCCGCGCAGGAGGCACGGGTGCTGGTGTTCTCCAAGACGGCGGGCTTCCGCCACGACTCCATCCCCGACGGCGTCGCGGCGGTGCGGCAGCTCGGCGAGACGGCAGGCTTCGCGGTCGACACGACCGAGGACGCCGGCGCGTTCACCGCGTCGAACCTGCGGCGCTACGCCGCGGTGGTGTTCCTGTCCACGACCGGCGACGTCCTCGACGCCGCCCAGCAGAGCGCCTTCGAGGGCTACATCCGGCGCGGCGGCGGCTACGTCGGCATCCACGCCGCCGCCGACACCGAGTACGACTGGGCGTTCTACGGCGGCCTCGCCGGCGCCTATTTCCAGTCGCACCCGGCGATCCAGCCCGCGACGGTGCGGGTCGAGGACCGGGCCCACCCGGCGACCTCGGGCCTGCCACAGGCATGGAACCGCACGGACGAGTGGTACAACTACCGCTCCAACCCGCGCGAGAGGGCCCACGTCCTCGCCTCGCTCGACGAGTCGTCGTACACCGGCGGCACCATGCACGGCGATCACCCGATCGCCTGGTGCCAGACCTACCAGGGCGGCCGCGCCTTCTACACCGGCGGCGGCCACACCAAGGAGTCCTACGCCGAACCGGCCTTCCGGCAGCACCTGCTGGGCGGCATCCGCTACGCGATCGGCGCCGCGCAGGCCGACTGCCGGCCGGAGAACGGGTACCGGGCCCTGTTCGACGGCACCTCCGTGGACGGCTGGCGGCAGGCCGGCCCGGGCTCCTTCACGCGGTCCGAGGACGGCACGCTCACGTCGTCGGGCGGCATGGGCCTGCTCTGGTACGCCGCCTCCGGCTTCTCGTCGTACTCGCTGAAGCTGGACTGGAGGATGGCCGGCGCCTCCGGTGACGACAACTCCGGTGTGTTCGTGGGCTTCCCGCCCTCGGACGACCCGTGGTCGGCGGTCGACCACGGCTACGAGATCCAGATCGACGCCACCGACGTACCCGAGAAGACCACCGGGGCGATCTACGGCTTCCGCTCCGCCGATCTGAAGAAACGTGACCGGGCGCTGAACCCGCCGGGGGAGTGGAACACCTACGAGATCCGCGTGGAGGGCGAACGCCTGCGCGTCTGGCTCAACGGGGTGAAGATCAACGATTTCACCAACACCGACCCGGCCCGGAGCCTGACGGACGGCCACATCGGCATCCAGAACCACGGTGCCGGTGACCAGGTGGCCTTCCGCAACATCCGGATCAAGGAACTGCCCGCGCAGCCGTCGGCACACCCGGCTGCGCAGGGCCACTGAGCGGCGGCGGGCGGGGGACGCCGGACTCCCGCCCGCCGCCTTCCGGGCCTGTGTCCCGGATCTGTGCCCGGACCTGTGCCCGGGCCTGTGTCCCGGACTTCTGGACTTCCGTCCTCGACGAGGAGGCTGCTCATGTCCGTGTCCCGTCCCGACCCGCGTGTCGGCGTGTGGCTGATCGGAGCGCGCGGCTCGGTCGCCACCACCGTGGTGGCCGGCTGCGCCGCCCTGACCGCGGGCCTGCATCCGCCGACCGGTCTGGTGACCGAGACGCCCGTGTGCGCGGACAGCGGCCTGCCCGCGCTGTCGTCGCTGGTCTTCGGCGGGCACGACACGCTGGACTGCCCGCTGCCCAAACGCGCCGAGGCGCTGGCCGCCGGAGGCGTCCTGCCGGCGGGCCTGCCCGCCGCAGTGGCCGCCGAACTGGCCGCCGCCGACCGGGAGATCAGACCCGGCGGCCCCGTCCCGGGCGACACCAGGGACGCGCGGGAACTGATCGCGGCCTTCACCGCGGACATCCAGGACTTTGTACGCCGGCGCGGTCTGGCCCGGGCGGTGGTCGTGAACGTGGCGTCCACCGAGCCCGTGGCCGACGGTGCGCAGCTGCCGCCGAGTTCGCTGTACGCTGCGGCGGCCCTGCGCGCGGGCTGCCCGTACGTCAACTTCACCCCCTCGACCGGCCTGCACCACCCGGCGCTGGCCCCGCTGGCCGAGTCCTGCGGCCTGCCGTACGCCGGCCGCGACGGCAAGACCGGCCAGACCCTGCTGCGCTCGGTCCTCGGACCGATGTTCGCCCAGCGGGCGCTGACCGTACGGGCCTGGTCCGGCACCAACCTGCTGGGCGGCGGCGACGGCGCGGCCCTGGCCGACCCGGCCGCCGCCGCGGCGAAGAACGCGGGCAAGGAACGCGTGCTCGCCGACACCCTCGGCCGTGCTCCCGAGGGGGAGGTCCACATCGACGACGTCCCCGCGCTCGGTGACTGGAAGACGGCCTGGGACCACATCGCCTTCGACGGTTTCCTCGGCACCCGCATGATCCTCCAGACCATCTGGCAGGGCTGCGACTCGGCTCTGGCGGCACCGCTGGTCCTCGACCTGGTCCGGCTGACCGCCCGCGCCCACGAAGCGGGCCTGTCCGGCCCGCTCGCCGAACTCGGCTTCTACTTCAAGGACCCGGTCGGGGACAGCCCGCCGGGCCTGGCTGACCAGTACGCCGCCCTGACCGGCCTGGCACAGAGGCTGCGCACAGCCGGGCCGGTGGCAGGGGCGCGGGGCGCCGGGCCGGCCGGAAGGGAGCAGGGCGAGGGGGCGGCGGACACGGAGCTCGGGCCGGTGGACGGGGAGCACGGCGGCGGGCCGGTGGAGCGGCTGTGACGCGGGGGGACGCAGGGCGGCACCCCGCACACCGCCCGGCGGACCGCAGCGGCGGGGGCAGCGGCGGGCTTGGGCAGGGCGGCACCGGGGGCAGCGGCGGGTTCGCCGGGTCCGGGCGCGCCGGGGGCAGCGGCGGGTTCGGCGGGTCGGGGCGCGCCGGGACCAGCGGTGGGTTCGGTGGATCGGCGAGTGCCGGGGACAGTGGTGGGTCGGCGCACGGTCGGATCAAGGGCAGCGGTCGGCAGGCGTACGGCAGCAGCGAGGGCGACGGTGGGTCGGGGCGCGCCGGAGGCGGTCGACGGGCGGCGCACGGCGAGACCGCGGACCGCGGCCCAGCGCGCCGGGAGACCCCTCGCCCGAGCCGTGGCCGGGCCTGGGCGGAACTGCTGCGCCTGCCCGCCCTGTTCACCGTCCCCGGCGACGCCCTGGCCGGCGCTGCGGCCGCCGGGGCGCGCCCCGAAGCCCGGACCCTGCTCGCCATCGGCTCCTCCCTGTGCCTGTACGAGGCCGGAATGGCCCTCAACGACTGGGCGGACCGTGCGGAGGACGCTGCCGAACGCCCGCACCGCCCCCTCCCGTCCGGCCGTATCCGCCCGGCCGCCGCCCTCACCGTGGCCGGCGCCCTCACCGGAGCCGGACTCACCCTGGCAGCCCGGGCGGGCCGCCCCGCGCTCGCCGTCGCCGCGCCCCTCGCCGCCCTGGTCTGGGCCTACGACCTCACCCTCAAACACACCCCCGCGGGCCCCTTGGCGATGGCGGCGACCCGCGGCCTGGATCTCCTGCTGGGCGCCGCGTCCACCACCGGCCGCCCCCTCGAGGCCCTGCCCTGCGCCGCCCTCCTCGGCACCCACACCCTCGCCGTGACGACCCTGTCCCGCCAGGAGACCAAGGGCGGTTCCGCCCTGCCGCCCCTGACGGCACTCGCCACGACCGCCCTGCTGACGCGCCTGACGACCCACCGCTCCTCACGACTCCTGGCCGACCAAGGGGAATCGACCGTCCAGCGACTGCCCACCCTCCGGCCGCGGAGGACGGACGCCCCGGGCCGGCTCATCGGAGCCCGGCGGCCGGCACAGGCCACCGCACACCTCACACCCGCCCACCTCACACCCGCGCACTTCACCCCTGCTCTCACCACCGCCCTCGCCACCGCCTACGCCGCGACCACCGCACGCCCCTGCTTCCACGCCCTCCTCAACCCCTCACCCCCGCTCGTCCAACGCGCCGTCGGCGCCGGCATCCGCGCCACGATCCCCCTCCAGGCCACACTCACCGCCCGCTCCGGCGCCCCGGCCACCGCCCTGCTGGTCGCGGCCCTGGCCCCGTTCGGGCGGACGTTCGCGAGGAAGGTGAGCATCACATGAGCCCCGGACCCCGGCACGCCACCGACGGCACGGCCGCTCGCCCGGCCGCCCGCCTTCGCTTCGGCTACGGCACCAACGGCCTCGCCGACCTCCGCCTCGACGACGCCCTCGCCCTGCTCGCCGACCTGGGCTATGACGGGGCCGGCCTGACGCTCGACCACATGCACCTCGACCCGCTCGCCCCCGACCTGGCCGCCCGCACCCGCCGGGTCGCGCACCGGCTGGACGCGCTCGGCCTGGGTGTCACCGTGGAGACGGGCGCCCGCTACGTCCTCGACCCCCGCCGCAAACACGGCCCCTCCCTGCTGGACCCGGACCCGGACGACCGCGCCCGCCGCGCCGGCCTCCTCACCCGGGCCGTCCAGGTCGCCGCCGACCTCGGCGCCCACGCCGTGCACTGCTTCAGCGGCACCGTCCCGGCGGACACCGACGAGGAGACGGCGTGGAAACGCCTCACCGAGGCCCTCGGCCCCGTCCTGGACGCCGCCACCACCGCCGGCGTGCAGCTCGCCGTCGAACCGGAACCAGGTCACCTCCTCGCCACCCTCGCCGACTTCCACCGCCTGCGCGGCGCCCTCGGCGACCCGGCCCTGCTCGGTCTCACCCTCGACATCGGCCACTGCCAGTGCCTCGAACCGCTCCCGCCCGCCGACTGCGTCCGCGCCGCCGCGCCCTGGCTGCGCCACGTCCAGATCGAGGACATGCGCCGCGGCGTCCACGAACACCTGCCGTTCGGGTCGGGGGAGATCGACTTCCCGCCCGTCCTCGCGGCCCTCGCCGACACCGGGTACCAGGGCCTGACCGTCGTCGAACTGCCCCGCCACTCCCACGCGGGCCCCCACTTCGCCGAACACTCCCTCTCCTTCCTCCGCGACGCGTCCCAGGCCGCCGTCTCCCGGCCGACCGCTCCCGGCACCCCGGCCCCGCCGTCCACGGCCTCAGTCCCGACCGCTCCCTCCATCCCGGCCCCGCCCCCCACCGGCCCACCCCACGGCGAGCCCTCGGCCACGCCCGAAGGGAGCAGCACCCCATGACCCGACCCCACGCCGCCCCGACGGCACATGCGGCCGGCCCTCCGGCCCCCCGGCCCACCGACGCGGCCCACGGCACCACGCTCGCCCTCACGCCACCGGACACCCTGCGCCGTCACCTGACCACCCACCTCGGCGACGACGCCCGCGCCTGGCTGGAGCAGGCCCTCGACGAGGCCGCCGCCCAGCCCGGCCGCCACGGCCCCCTCTCCCTGTGGGAGCTGCGGCTCGCCGAGGCCGGGCGCCGCTGCGGCCCGGCCCACGCCGACGCCGCCCGCGTGCTGATCCTGCACGCGGCCCGTGCCGACGCCGACGCCCTGGCCCGGGTCTACTTCCAGGGCACCGCCGACGAGCGCCGCGCGGTCCTGCACGCCCTGCCGCACCTCGTGCCCGGCCCCGATGCCCTTCCGCTCGTCGAGGACGCCCTGCGCACCAACGACACCCGGCTCCTGGCCGCCGCCGTGGGCCCGTACGCCGCCCGGCACCTGGCCCCGCACCCCTGGCGTCACGCCGTGCTGAAGTGTCTGTTCACCGGCGTCTGCGTCGACCACGTGGCGGACCTGTCCCGGCGCGCCGGAGGCGACGCCGAACTCGCCCGCATGCTCGCCGACTACGCCGCCGAACGCACCGCAGCCGGCCGTGCCGTCCCCCAGGACCTGCACCGCGTCCTGGCCCTGACGGACCTGCCCGCCACAGACCCGGCCCTGACGGACCAGCCCCGGACGGACCTGCCCCCGACACAGCCGCCCCGCCCGTCGGCACCGCCGTCTGCAGCGTCACCGCGGTCCTCGGTGTCACCGACACCCCCGTCGATACCGCCGCACCGCACGGACCACCCCCACGGCAAGGAGTCCTGATGCGCCTCTTCGACCCCCACATCCACATGACCTCCCGGACCACCGACGACTACGAGGCCATGTACGCCGCCGGCGTCCGCGCCGTGGTCGAGCCGTCCTTCTGGCTCGGCCAGCCCCGCACCTCTCCCGCCTCCTTCCTCGACTACTTCGACTCCCTCCTCGGCTGGGAGCCCTTCCGCGCCGCCCAGTACGGCATCGCCCACCACTGCACGCTCGCCCTCAACCCCAAGGAGGCCAACGACCCGCGCTGCCGCCCCGTCCTGGACGAACTGCCCCGGTATCTCGTCAAGGACCGCGTCGTGGCCGTCGGCGAGATCGGCTACGACGCGATGACCCCCGCCGAGGACAGCGCCCTGGCCGCCCAGCTCCAGCTCGCCGCCGACCACGGCCTGCCCGCGCTCGTGCACACCCCGCACCGCGACAAGCTCGCCGGGCTGCGCCGCACCCTCGACGTCGTGCGCGAGTCCGCCCTGCCCCCGGAGCGCGTCCTGGTCGACCACCTCAACGAGACCACCGTCAAAGAGGCCAAGGACAGCGGCTGCTGGCTGGGCTTCTCGGTGTATCCCGACACCAAGATGGACGAGGAGCGCATGGTCGCCATCCTGCGCGCCTACGGACCCGAGCAGGTCCTGGTCAACTCCGCGGCCGACTGGGGGAGGAGCGACCCCCTCAAGACCCGCAAGGTCGCCGACCTGATGCTGGCCGAGGGGTTCGGCGAGGACGACGTCGAGCGGGTGCTGTGGCGCAACCCCGTCGCCTTCTACGGACTCAGTGGCCGCCTCGAACTCGAGGTCACCCGCACGGAGACCACCCACGAGGGCAACTCCCTCCTGCGCGGCACCCCGCGGGACGACGGGCACGAGCCCGCCGGCGTCCCGGCCGCGGAGGTGTGAGCGATGCGCTTCCGCCACCCCGACGGATCCACCGTCCACCTCGCCTACTGCACCAACGTCCACCCCGCCGAGACCCTCGACGGTGTCCTCGCCCAGCTCCGCGACCACTGCGAGCCCGTCCGCCGCCGCCTCGGACGCGACCGGCTCGGCATCGGCCTGTGGCTCGCCAAGGACGCCGCCCACACCCTGGACACCGATCCGGCCGCACTGCGCGGCCTGCGCCGCGCCCTCGACCGGCGCGGCCTGGAGGTCGTCACCCTCAACGGCTTCCCCTACGAGGGCTTCGGAGCCGAAGAGGTCAAGTACCGCGTGTACAGGCCGGACTGGGCCGACCCCGCACGCCTGCACCACACCGCCGCCCTGGCCCGGGTCCTGGCCGCGCTGCTCCCCTCGGACGTCACCGAGGGCAGCGTCTCCACCCTGCCGCTCGCCTGGCGCACCGCCCACGACGCCTCGCGCGCCGAGGCCGCCCGCACCGCCCTGCGCACCCTCGCCGAACGCCTCGACGCCCTCCAGGACCTCACCGGCCGCTCCATCCGCGTCGGCCTGGAACCGGAACCCGGCTGCGTCGTCGAGACCACCCGCGACGCCATCGCCCCGCTGACCGCGATCGCCCACGACCGCATCGGCATCTGCGTGGACACCTGCCATCTCGCCACCTCCTTCGAAGATCCGCACACCGCCCTGGACGCGCTCACCGAGGCCCGCGTCCGCATCGTCAAATCCCAGCTGTCGGCCGCCCTGCACGCCGAGCACCCCCACCGGCCCGAGGTCCGCGACGCCCTGGCCGCCTTCGCCGAACCCCGCTTCCTGCACCAGACCCGCACGGCCACCTCCGCCGGCCTGCGCGGCACCGACGACCTCGACGAGGCCCTGAGCGCCGGCACCCTGCCGGACGGCGCGCCCTGGCGCGCCCACTTCCACGTCCCGCTGCACGCGGCCCCCGCCGCGCCCCTCACCTCCACTCTCCCGGTGCTCAAGGCCGCCCTGACCCGGCTCGTCGGCGGCCCGCACCCGCTCACCCACCACCTGGAGGTCGAGACCTACACCTGGCAGGCCCTCCCGCCCGAGCTGCGGCCCCGCGCCCGCGCCCAGCTCACCGACGGCATCGCCGCCGAACTCGCCCTCGCCCGCGACCTGCTGACCGACCTCGGCCTGAAGGAGCTGCCATGAGCCCGCGACCCGCGGACCCAGGCCCCACCCCGCTGCTCGTGCTCGACGTCGTCGGCCTCACCCCCCGTCTCCTCGACCACATGCCGCACCTCAAGGCGCTCGCCCGGTCCGGCTCCCACGCACCGCTCGGCACCGTCCTGCCCGCCGTCACCTGCGCCGCCCAGGCGACCTTCCTCACCGGCACCCTCCCCTCGGAGCACGGCATCGTCGGCAACGGCTGGTACTTCCGCGACCTCGGCGAGGTCCTGCTGTGGCGGCAGCACAACCGACTCGTCTGCGGAGACAGACTCTGGGACGCCGCCCGCCGCGCCCACCCCGGCTACACGGTCGCCAACATCTGTTGGTGGTACGCCATGGGCGCCGACACCGACATCACCGTCACCCCCCGTCCCGTCTACTACGCCGACGGCCGCAAGGAACCCGACTGCTACACCCGGCCGCCCGCCCTGCACGACGAACTCACCGACACGCTCGGCACCTTCCCCCTGTTCCACTTCTGGGGCCCGGGCGCCGACCTGGTCTCCAGCCAGTGGATCATCGACGCCACCCGCCACGTCCTGCGCACCCGCCACCCCGACCTGACGCTGTGCTACCTCCCTCACCTCGACTACGACCTGCAGCGCTACGGCCCCGACGACCCGCGCTCCCTCCAGGCGGCCACCGACCTGGACACCGCCCTGGCCCCGCTGCTGGACGACGCCCGCGCCGAGGGCCGTACCGTCGTCGCGCTGTCCGAGTACGGCATCACCCGCGTGCACCGGCCCGTCGACATCAACCGCGCCCTGCGCCGCGCCGGACTGCTCGAGGTGCACACCCAGGACGGCATGGAATACCTCGACCCGACGGCCTCACGGGCCTTCGCGGTCGCCGACCATCAGATCGCCCACGTGTACGTGCGCCGGCCCGAGGACCTCGACGCGACCCGGGCCACCCTCGACGGCCTGCCCGGCATCGAACGACTCCTCGACGACGAGGGCAAGAAGACCCACCATCTCGGCCATCCGCGGGCCGGCGAACTCGTCGCCGTGGCGGAGCCGGACGCCTGGTTCACGTACTACTACTGGCTCGACGACGCCCGCGCGCCCGACTTCGCACGGCTCGTCGACATCCACCGCAAACCCGGCTACGACCCGGCCGAACTCTTCATGGATCCCCTCGACCCCTACGTCAGGGTCAAGGCGGCCACCGCACTGGCGCGCAAGAAACTCGGCATGCGCTACCGCATGGCGGTCGTGCCCCTGGACCCCTCACCTATTCGCGGCAGCCACGGCCGCCTTCCCGCGAGCGACGACGACGGTCCGCTCCTCATCTGCTCCACCCCCCGCGCTGTCGGCGACCGCGTCGCGGCCACCGACGTGAAAGCACTCCTGCTCCACCTGGCAGGTCTGTCCTGACTGGTCACAAGTGAAGCACTCACCACTGACAAGGCCGCCCGACACCGAGGAGTTCCAGGCATGAGCCGCATCTCCCAGCCCGACCCCGAACTGGCCCACCGCCTCACCAGACGGGGCATGCTCGGCGTGGCCGCCGGCGCCACCGCCGCCGCCCTGCTGGGCTCAGCGTCGGCCCCCGCGACCGCCGCGGACACCGCCGCCGCACACCGAGGCCGGGGCCGCCCGGTCCTGCCGCCCGGCCGGCTCGGCATCCAGCTGTACAGCCTGCGCGACAAGGTCTCCACCCTCGGTTTCGCCCCCGTCTTCGCGGAGCTGGAGAAGTACGGCTACGACGAGGTGGAGTTCGCCGGCTACACACAGGGCTCGGCCGGCCCCATCACCCTCACTCAGCTCCGCCGGCTGGCCCGGAACCACGGCCTGACCCCGATCGGCAGCCACGTCGGCTACCACTCCGACGACCCGAACGCCTACACCTTCGCCCAGAACCTCACCAAGGTCCTCGACGACGCCGAGGCGCTCGGCCTGAAGCACATCGGCACCGCCGCCGGACCGTTCCGCTACGGCTCCACCGTCGACGCCGTCAAGCGCGCCGCCGAGGACTTCAACACCTACGGCGCGGCGGCCAGGGCACGCGGCATGAAGTTCTACCAGCACAACCACTCCGAGGAGTTCTCCTTCGCCGCCGACAACCCCAAAGTCCGGCTGTACGACGTCCTGCTGGCCGAGACCGATCCCGGCCTGGTCCACCTGGAGATGGACATCTACTGGGCGTACGTGGGCCAGTTCCGCTTCTCCAGGCGGCCCGACGGCACGCCCGCGCCCTTCGAGCCGCTCGACTACGTCCTGAAGCAGCCGCACCGCTACCCGCTGTTCCACGTGAAGGACGGCGAGAGCGACCCGTCGAACCCGTACGGCTACCGCATGGTCGACGTCGGCGACGGCGACATCGACTACCAGCGGTTCATCTCCGCCGTGACCCGGCTGCGCGGGCACCGGCTCGCCCACCAC
Organism: Streptomyces sp. NPDC052682; assembly: GCF_040678435.1. NCBI lineage: Bacteria > Bacillati > Actinomycetota > Actinomycetes > Kitasatosporales > Streptomycetaceae > Streptomyces > Streptomyces sp. NPDC052682. Next base: position 48,687 of record NZ_JBFATS010000007.1, read on the forward strand.
TGGCAGGCCGAGCACGACAACCCGGCCGAGTCCTTCACCTTCGCCCGCCGCTCCGGCGCGCACCTGCACAGCCTCAGGGAGAAGTGCTGACACCACGGCACGGGGAGGCCCTCCCCGCACCCGGGGAGGGCCTCCTCCGTCACACGCCGCGTCAGCCGGCCGGGACCCTAGGCCGCCTCCTCGCCGAGGGGCTGCGGGTTGGGCACCACGCGCCGGGCCTTCGGCCTGCCCGGCGCCTTCAGGAACAGCGCCAGCACCGCGGAGGCCAGACCGATGCAGCCCGCCAGGACGAACGCGCCCTGGTAGTCCCAGGCCCCCACCACGATCGAACCCACCCCGGAGCCCACCAGGCCCGAGATCAGCTTCGAGCTGTAGACCATGCCGTAGTTGGAGGCGTTGTTGTTCTCCCCGAAGTAGTCCGCCGTCATGGCCGCGAACAGCGGGAAGATCGCCCCGCCGCCGAAGCCGGAGACCATGGAGCACAACAGGAAGAACGGCATGCTGCCCATCTGGCCCGAGACCAGCACGCCGAACTGGGCGGTGCCCAGCACGAGGCAGACGATGATCAGCGTGTTGCGGCGGCCGTAGCGGTCGGAGATCCAGCCGATGACGCCGCGCCCGGTGCCGTTGACGATCGCCTTCAGGGACATGGCGGTGGCCACGATCCCGCCCGCGAAGCCCATGTCCTTGCCGAACGGCACCTGGAAGGCGATACCGAAGATGTTGATCCCCGCGGTGCACAGCAGGCACAACCACATCATCCACAGCACCGGCGTACGGGCCGCTTCCCGCGGGGTGTACTGCTTGACCGCCGGCGGGTTCTTCTCCAGGGCCCGGCGGATCTTCGGGTCGTCGGTCGCCGTGAGCGGGTCGACGTGCGCGGGCCACCAGTTCTTCGGCGGGTCCCGGAAGAACCAGCCCGCCGTGGCCACCATCAGGCACAGGCCGACACCCACGGTGGCCAGCACGGTCTCGTAGTTGCTCAGGTCCATGTACCCGGTGAACAGGAACACGAAGGGCACCGACCCGTAGGCGAAACCGCCGTTGACGAACCCCGTCTTGCCGCCCTTGCGCTCCGGATACCACTTGCCGACCATGTTCACGCAGGTCGCGTACACCAGACCGGCACCGATGCCGCTGCACACGCCGAACCCCAGATAGGCGACGATCACATGCGGCGCGTACGCCAGGGACAGATAGCCCAGCAGGGTGCCGACCGCGCCGAGCAGCATGGCCGCACGCGCGGGCAGCCGGCCGCTCTCCCGCAGCCGGCCCGCCGGAAAGGCCACGGCCGCCTGGCAGAACACCCAGACGCCCATCAGCCAGAAGATGTGCCCACTGCTCCACAGGTGGGCCTCGTGCAGCGTGTCCTCCGCCGACGTGAACGCGTACTCGGCGGAACTGATGCCCATCATGCCGATCCAGGGCAGGATGACCATCCACCTGCGTGGCCGGCCCATGATGTCGATGTCGGTCTCGCCGATCCGGTACACGCGGCCGTTGCGGTCCGTCACCTCCCTGAAGGGGACGGATGTCGAGTAGTCGGTGGTTGTCATGCCGTCAGCACCCCTTGCGTCGAAAGATCTGGCCAGCGCCCCCTGTCCCATGCCTTTCGTGCGCGCTCGGGTCCCGGAGCCGGCCGACGCGCACCGTCGGCCGGTCCCCCGCTCACTCACGTCATGAATCGCCCCCCAGCAAGCCGGCCGCCCGCGCCCAGCGGTACTTCGCGCCGAGCACGGCCACCGGCCGCTCGGTCGTGTACGGGTAGGCGACGACACCCCGCTCGAAGAGGTACTGGCACGCCTCCTCGACCTCCACGTCACCCGCGAGGGATGCGACCACGGGCTTGACGATCCCGCGCTCCCGGAACTCGGCCACCACGCGCGCGGTGAGCTCCGCGAAGACCATGGGCGGCGTGACGATGGTGTGCCAGTAGCCGAGCACCAGCGCGTGGATCCGCGGATCCTGAAGACCCAGCCGGATCGTCGCCTCGTACGTCGACGGCGGCTCGCCCCCGGTGATGTCGACCGGGTTGCCCGCGGCCCCGAAGGGCGGGATGAACCGGCGGAACGCCTCGTCCAGGTCCGGCGGGATCTCCATCAGGGACAGGCCGTTGTCCATCACCGCGTCCGACAGCAGCACCCCGCTGCCGCCCGCCCCCGTGATGATCACGACGTTGTCGCCCTGCGGGGTGGGCAGCACCGGCAACGCACGCGCGTACTCCAGCATGTCGTTCAGCCCGGGCGCCCGGATCACCCCGGCCTGCCGCAGGATGTCGTCGTACACGGCGTCGTCCCCGGCCAGGGCGCCGGTGTGCGAGCCGGCGGCCTTCGCGCCCGCCGCCGTACGGCCCGCCTTCAGCACCACGACCGGCTTCTTCGGCACGGTCGCCCGCGCGGCCTGCACGAAGGCCCGCCCGTCCTTCAGGTCCTCCAGGTGCATCGCGATGCACTCGGTGCGCGGGTCCTCGCCGAACCAGGTCAGCAGGTCGTCCTCGTCCAGGTCGGACTTGTTCCCGAGCCCGACGATGGCCGACACACCCGTCTTCGTGGTGCGGGCGAAGCCCAGGATGGCCATCCCGATGCCGCCCGACTGCGAGGTCAGCGCCACCCCGCCCTTGACGTCGTACGGCGTGCAGAACGTGGCGCACAGGTCCTGCCACGTCGAGTAGTAGCCGTAGATGTTCGGCCCGAGCAGCCGGATGCCGTACCGCTCGGCGATGTCCACGATCTCCGCCTGCAGTTCGTGCTCCCCGGTCTCCGCGAACCCGGAGGGGATCAGTACGGCGTTGGGGATCTTCTTGCGTCCCACCTCCTCCAGGACCGAGGCCACGAACGGGGCGGGGATCGCGAAGACCGCCACATCCACCTCACCGGGAACGTCGGTGACACTCTTGTACGCCTTGCGGCCCAGGATGTCATCGGCTTTGGGGTTCACCGGGTGGATGTCGCCGGCGAAACCGCCGTCGACGAGGTTGCGCATCACCGAGTTGCCGATCTTGCCCTGCTCGTTGGAGGCACCGATGACGGCCACCGACGACGGCTGCATCAACCGCCGCATGGACGTGAGGATCTCGTCCCGCGTGTACCTGCGGCGCTCCCGGGGCGTCTCGGTCGCGAGGATCACCCGGATGTCGGCCGCGACGGCCCCCTGCGCCGTCGCGATCACCGGGTTGAGGTCCACCTCGGCGATCTCCGGGAAGTCCGCCACCAGTTGGGACACGCGGCGGATCTGCTCGGCGACCGCCCACCGGTCCACACCGGCCTGCCCCCGTACCCCGCGCAGGACCTCCGCCGCCCGGATGGAGTCCAGCATGGACAGCGCCTCGTCGGCGTCCACGGGCGCGAGCCGGAAGGTGACGTCCTGGAGGACCTCCACGAGCACCCCGCCGAGCCCGAAGGCCACCACCTTCCCGAACGTGGGGTCGGTCACCGCGCCGACGATGACCTCCTGCCCCTGGGGGAGCAGTTGCTGCACCTGCACGCCCTCGATGCGGGCCCGGGCGTCGTACGCGCGCGCGTGGTCGATGATCGTGCGGAACGCGGTCCGTACCTCCGCCGCCCCCTCGACGCCGACGATGACGCCGCCCGCCTCGGTCTTGTGCAGGATGTCCGGGGAGACGATCTTCATCACGACGGGACCGCCGAGGCGTGCCGCGCAGGCCACCGCCTCCTCGACGTCCCGCGCCAGTTCCTCGCCCGGTACGGCGATCCCGTACGCGTCGGCGAGCACCTTGCCCTCCGGCGCGGTCAGCGCGGTGCGTCCCTCGGCCCGCACGGAGTTCAGGAGCGCCCGCACCCGCAGCACCCGGTCTTCGGCCCTCACGTCAGATCACTCCGTTCGACTTCAGCAGGCGCAGTTCCTCGTCGCCGAGGCCCAGTTCGCCGAGGTAGATCTCTTCGTTGTGCTCGCCGAGCAGCGGGGAGGTGGTCACCTCGACGGGGGAGTCGGAGAGCTTGAGGGGGCTGCCGACGGTGACGAACTCGCCGCGCTGCGGGTGGGGAACGCGGACGACCATCTCGTTGGCGGCCAGCGACCGGTCCTCGATGATCTCCTTGGTGGACAGGATCGGCCCGCACGGGATGTTGTGCGCGTTCAGCCGCTCCAGCACCTCCCACTTGGGCAGCGTCGAGGACCACTCCTCGATCAGCTGGAACATCTTGCTCAGCTTGGGCAGGCGGGCCTCCGGCGTCGCCCACTCGGGGTCGTCGGCCAGCTCCGGCCGGCCGATGAGCTCGCTGATCGGCCGCCAGCCGACGGGCTGCACGATGACGTACACGTAGTCGTTCGGGCCGCCCGGCGCGCACTTGACCGCCCAGCCCGGCTGGCCGCCGCCCGAGGCGTTCCCGGAGCGGGGAACCTCGTCGCCGAAGTCCTCGTTGGGATATTCGGCGAGGGGACCGTGTGTCAGGCGCTGCTGGTCGCGCAGCTTCACCCGGCAGAGGTTGAGCACCGCGTGCTGCATGGCCACGTTCACCCGCTGCCCGCGCCCGGTGCGCTCCCGCTGGAGCAGTGCCGCGAGGATGCCCGCCACGGCGTGGACACCCGTGCCCGAGTCCCCGATCTGGGCCCCCGTCGCCAGCGGCGGCCCGTCCTCGAAACCGGTGGTCGACATCGACCCGCCCATGGCCTGCGCGACGACCTCGTACGCCTTGAAGTTGGTGTAGGGGCCCTCGCCGAACCCCTTGATGGAGGCGTAGACGATCCGTGGATTGATCTCCTTGATGCGGTCCCAGGTGAAGCCCATCCGGTCGACCGCGCCCGGCCCGAAGTTCTCGACCATGACGTCCGAGCGCCGGATCAGCTCGGTGAGGAGTTCCTTGCCGCGCTCGGTCTTGGTGTTGAGGGTGATGCTCCGCTTGTTGCAGTTGAGCATGGTGAAGTAGAGGGAGTCGACGTCCGGCAGGTCGCGCAGCTGCTTGCGCGTGATGTCGCCGGTCGGCGCCTCCAGCTTGACGACGTCCGCGCCGAGCCAGGCCAGCAGCTGGGTCGCTGAGGGCCCGGACTGGACGTGCGTCATGTCGAGGACCCGGATGCCCTCAAGCGCCTTGGTGGTCATGGGCGTTCACCTCACTTGTACCTCGTCTGGTGCATGGTTCCGGGCGTCCTGTCCCTTCAGGGGAGTGCCGACGCCTGCCGTACATTGCATACAGTCGACGGATACTGTATGAAGCTTTTTATCCCGCATCCCGTGGGTGGTGTCCAGGGGGCGTGCGGCACTTTCGAGGCAGGAGTCGGAATGGACCTGTACGAACACCAGGCGAGGGACCTGTTCGCGGCACACGGCATTCCGGTGCCGCGGGCCGAGGTGACCGGCTCACCCGAGGAAGCCCGGGACATCGCCCGCCGGCTCGGTGGCCGCGTCGTCGTCAAAGCCCAGGTCAGGACCGGAGGCCGGGGCAAGGCGGGAGGGGTGCGGATCGCCGCCGACCCGGTCGCCGCGGAACTCGTCGCGCGCCAGATCCTCGGCATGGACATCAAGGGCCACACGGTCCGCACGGTGATGCTGGCCCAGCCTGTCGACATCGAAGCGGAGTTCTACGTCGGCTACGTGCTCGACCGTGCCGCCGGGGGTTTCCTCGCGATCGCCTCCGCTGAGGGCGGCATGGAGATCGAGGAGGTCGCCGCCACCCGGCCCGAGGCCGTGGCGCGCGTCCCCGTCTCCCCGGCCGAGGGCGTGACCTCGGCCAAAGCCGCCGAGATCGCGAAGGCGGCCGGGCTCCCCCCGCAGACCGCGGACGTCCTCGTACGCCTGTGGGAGGTCCTGGTCCGCGAGGACGCCCTGCTCGTCGAGGTCAACCCGCTCGTCCGCACGCCACAGGGCCGGATCCTGGCGCTCGACGGCAAGGTCACGGTCGACGACAACGCCCGCTTCCGCCAGGCCCGCTGGGGCGACCAGGACGCGGAGCACGACGACCCGCTGGAGGCGGCGGCCGCCGCCAAGGGCCTCCACTACGTCAAGCTGGACGGCGAGGTCGGCGTCATCGGCAACGGCGCCGGGCTTGTCATGTCCACCCTCGATGTGGTCGCCGGCTGCGGGGCGCGCCCCGCCGACTTCCTCGACATCGGCGGCGGAGCGAACGCCCGCGTCATGGCCGACGGCCTGTCGCTCGTCCTCTCCGACCCGGACGTGAAGTCGGTGCTCGTCAACGTCTTCGGCGGCATCACCGCCTGCGACGCCGTCGCCGACGGCATCGTCAGGGCCGTCGACAGCATGCACCTGACCAAGCCGCTCGTCGTGCGTCTCGACGGCAACAACGCGGCGCGGGGCCGCGCCCTGCTCGAGGAACGCGCCCATCCGCTGGTCCACCAGGTCCCGACCATGGACGGCGCCGCCCGCCGCGCCGCCGAACTCGCCACCACACCCTGAGGAGACAGCACATGGCGATCTACCTCACGAAAGAGAGCAAGGTCCTCGTCCAGGGCATGACCGGCGGCGAGGGCATGAAGCACACCCGGCGCATGCTCGCCGCCGGCACGGACATCGTCGGCGGCGTCAACCCGCGCAAGGCCGGCCGGACCGTCGACCTGGACGACCGCGCCGTGCCCGTCTTCGGCTCGGTCGCCGACGGCATCCGCGCGACCGGCGCCGACGTCAGCGTCGTCTTCGTGCCGCCCGCCTTCGCCAAGGCGGCCGTCGTCGAAGCGGCCGACGCCGGCATCGGGCTCGCGGTCGTGATCACCGAGGGCATCCCCGTCCACGACACCGTCGCCTTCACCGCGTACGCCAGGACCAAGGGCACCCGCGTCATCGGCCCCAACTGCCCGGGCCTGATCACCCCCGGCCAGTCCAACGCGGGCATCATCCCCGCCGACATCACCAAACCCGGCCCCGTCGGACTGGTGTCCAAGTCGGGCACGCTGACGTACCAGCTCATGTACGAGCTGCGCGACCTCGGCTTCTCCACCTGTGTCGGCATCGGCGGCGACCCGGTCGTCGGCACGACGCACATCGACTGCCTCGCTGCCTTCCAGGACGACCCCGACACCGAGCTGATCGTCCTCATCGGCGAGATCGGCGGCGACGCGGAGGAACGCGCGGCGGCCTACATCCGCGAGCACGTCACCAAGCCGGTCGTCGGCTATGTCGCCGGTTTCACCGCGCCCGAGGGCAGGACGATGGGCCACGCGGGCGCGATCGTGTCCGGCTCGTCGGGCACGGCCGCGGCCAAGCAGGAGGCGCTGAAGGCGGCGGGTGTCCGGGTCGGCAGGACCCCGACCGAGACGGCCCGCCTCGTACGCGCCCTACGCGACCGAGGTGACGGATAGGGCCATGTGCCCAGGCCCTGCGAGGACGGAAGAACGCAGGTGAAAGGCACTCCGAAACCTTGGTATGGTGGTGCGTGTCGCCGCGGGGAAACGCCCCGGTCAGGCGGCAGACACCTAGTCCGGGTGGCGGAATGGCAGACGCGCTAGCTTGAGGTGCTAGTGCCCTTTATCGGGCGTGGGGGTTCAAGTCCCCCCTCGGACACAGAGCGTTCAAGGGGTGGCCGGGAGCAGTCCCGGCCACCCCTTCGCGTATGCGCACCCTGCCGTGCCTACCGGTCCTTGGCGAGGGCGACGAGTTCGGCGAAGAGACCGCCGGCGTGCATCAGCTCGTCGTACCGTCCCTGTTCGGTGATGCGGCCGTTCTGCATGACGATGATCCTGTCCGCGAGCCGGGTGTTCTCCAGCTGGTGCGTGACGACGATCGTCATCCGCTCGGCGGCGATGCGCCTGATCTCGAGGAAGATCCGGTGCTCACCGCGCGGGTCCATCTGCGAGGTGGGCTCGTCGAGGATCATCAGGGGAGTACGCCGGTACAGGGCACGGCCGCAGACCAGCCGCTGCCACTGTCCGCCGGACAGCTCGGCGCCGCCGAACAGCTCGCGGGCGAGCAGCGTGTCGAGCTGCCTGGGCAGTTTCTCGACGGCTTCGCGCATGCCCACGGCGTCGATGGCTTCCCACACCAGGGCGTCGTCGTAGCTCCTGGGCTGGCCCAGGGTGATGTTCTCCCGGACCCTCAGGGGCCAGCAGGCGAAGTTCTGCGGGACCAGTGAGGTCCGCTGCCAGACAGAGTCGGGCCTTGCCCGGGCCAGATCGGTGTCGTCCCACAGGACGCGGCCCTTGTCGGGGAGGAGGATCCCGGTGATGAGCTTGGTCAGCGTGGACTTCCCCGAGCCGTTCTCGCCGACGATCGCCAGGATCTCGCCGCGGCGCAGCGTGAGGGAGACGCCGTCGACGGCGGGCTCGTCCTTGCCGGGGTACCGGTAGACGACCTCGTCGAGCCGGATCTCCTCCACCCGCTCCGGGACGGTCAGCTCTCCGCGCTGCGGGGCGCGCTCGGTGGCCATGTCGAGGAAGTCGCGCATGTCGGCCAGGTACAGCGAGGTGTGGAACAGCGCGGCGCCGTTCTGCACGAGCTGGGACAGCGCGCCCAGCGTGGTCTGCACGGCGACCACGGCGGTGGCGGCGACGGGCAGGGCGATACGCCCGGTGCCGGCGAGCCACGCGAGGGCGGCCCAGGTCGTCAGCAGGAACACGCCGCCCAGGCCCGAGGTCGCCAGGACGATACGGAGCATCCGCGGGGCCGCGGTCAGCGTGCGCTGGTCGATGCGTTCGGACAGGGCCCGGTACCAGTAGACGAGGTAACCGGTCATCCCGTTGGCGCGGACCTCGTCGCCGTGCCGCGCGTAGGTGGCCCACCAGCGCATCATGCCGCGCACGTTGCGGTCGCCGATGTTGGCGTAGTGGGTCTCGTAGTCGACTCGGGCGGACAGCACGGCCCCCGCGCCGGCGGGGAGCACGGCGAGCAGGAGGAGGGGCAGCATCAGCCAGTGCAGGGCGGTGATCACGCCCGCCGCGGCGATCATGCGGATGAGCGCGGCCATGAACCGCTGCGCGTCCTGGACCATCATCGTGGTGCGGGTGACACCGACCTCGGCGGCCTCCTGCCGGTCGGCGAACCCGTCCTCCCCGTATGCGCAGGCCTCGACCCGGCAGACGGCGGAGACCAGAGCGACGTCGGCCTCGGTGACCAGACGCGGGGTGATGCGTCCGTCCGCGTAGGAGGCCAGGGCGCCGCTGATCCGGCCGATGGCCGCCGCGGTCGTGACGACCACGAGGGCGGGCAGGGCGGCGTGCAGACGGTCGGCCACCGTCCCGCCTCCGAGGAGGTGCGTCATGGCCTCGGCGGTGAAGCCGAGGACCACGGCGGCCGCGGCACCGGTGAGGAGCTGACAGGCGAGCAGCAGGACGACCGCGCGCCGGTCGACCCCCCAGGCCATGCGCGCGGTCTGGCCGAGGACGGACGGCAGGCGCGCGCACATCCTCGCGAAACTGGCGTCTTCCAGCGGGTTCTTGCCGAACTTTCCCTCGAAGCTGATGGTGGCCGGCGGTGGCGGAGGTGGTGTCTCGCAGTGTTCGGCCGAGGTGTCGGTCACGGTCATCCGCGTCCCTTCGTCGCGTCGGCGCCGCACCCGGACGGTCCGGCGGTGCCAGGCACAACGAGACCGCGAGGGAATCGAACACGCTCGATTTCGGACGACCTGCCGGCCGTGGAATCCGGGGGGCGTGACGGCGTGCGCGCGGTGCCGCACGGCCTGTGGTGCGGGCCGAGGTGGCCGAAACGCCGACAACTGTCACCGCTGTGACAGAAGGGGACACCGGGCGGCCGCCACCGCCGGGGGAGCGGTCGGCAGCCGCTTCCCCGGACGGTCTCACCAGGCCAGCTGCTCGATCAGCCCGGCCGCGTCCGCTTCCGGCATGTGCCCCAGGGTCTGCTCGGCCCAGATCACCTTGCCGTCGGCCACGTACCGGGTGCCCCACCGCTGCGCGAACTGCGAGACGAGGAACAGGCCGCGGCCTCCCTCGTCGGTGGTGGCCGCGCGCCGCAGCCGGGGGGAGGTGTTGCTGCCGTCGGAGACCTCGCACACCAGGGTGCGGCCCAGCAGCATCCGGACCCGTACCGGCGCGGCGCCGTACCGGATCGCGTTGGTGAGCAGCTCGCTGAGGATGAGTTCCGTGCTGAAGGACGACGCGTGCAGTCCCCACTCGGCCAGCCGGCGGCCCACCTCCGTACGGACCCGGGAGACGGCCGTCACGTCGAACGGCACGTCCCAGACCGCGACCCGGGACGGGTCCAGGCGCCGGGTGCGGGCGACCAGCAGCGCCACGTCGTCGCTCGGGTGCCCGGGCAGCATCGTGTCCATGACCGCGCGGCAGGTCTCCTCCGGCGACTGGTCCGGCCGGGCGACGGCGGACCGGAGCCGCTCCAGGCCCTCGTCGATGTCCCGTCTGCGGTCCTCGACCAGACCGTCGGTGAACAGCAGGAGCCGGCTGCCCTCGGGCAGGTCCAGCTCGCCCACCTCGAAGGGGTGCCCGCCGACCCCCAGCGGCGGCGACAGCGGCAGGTCGGGGAAGGTGACCCGGCCCTCTGGATCCACCACGGCCGGTGCCACGTGCCCGGCGCGGGAGAGCGCGCAGTGCCCGCTGACAGGGTCGTACACGGCGTACAGGCAGGTGGCACCGGTGACCGGCGCGCCGTCGCTGTCCGCGTGCGCCGTACGGGTGTCCAGCGCACTCACCATCTCGTCGAGGTGGCCGAGCAGTTCGTCCGGGGGCAGGTCCAGCGAGGAGAAGTTCAGCACGGCGGTCCGCAGCCTGCCCATGGTGACCGCGGCGTGCAGCCCGTGCCCGACGATGTCACCGACCACCAGCGCCACCCGGAAGCCGGGCAGCGGGATCACGTCGAACCAGTCGCCGCCCACCCCGGCCTGGGCCGGCAGGTAGCGCCAGGCGATCTCCAGCGCGTCCTGCTCCGGCAGCTCCCGGGGCAGCAGGCTGCGCTGCAGGGTCACGGCCATGGCGTGCTCGCGCGCGTACCGGCGCGCGTTGTCGATGGCGACGGCCGCCCGGGCCACCAGCTCCTCGGCGACCGCGACGTCCTCCTCCTCGAACGGCGGAGCGCCCCGGCCCCGCCAGAAGTTGACCATGCCGAGCACCACACCCCGGGCCCGCAGCGGCACGGTGATCAGCGAGTGGATGCCGTACTCCAGCGCCTCGCGGGCTCCCTCCGGGTCCTGGGCCCGCCAGTCCTGCGCGGTGTGCAGGTCCGGCACCAGGACGGCCTTGCCGCGGTGCAGCGCCGCCACCATCGGCGTGTCGGCCACCACGAACCGGATCAGGTCTCCGACGGGTTGCAGCGGATGCCCGGCCCGGGCCTCGCTCAGCGCGGTACGCCGCATCCGGGACACCGCGCCCGTGGGCTCCTCGCCGCGCAGCACCGAGTCGAGCAGCTCCACCGTGACGTAGTCCGCCATGCGCGGCACCGCCACGTCCGCCAGTTCCTCCGCGGTGCGCCGCATGTCGAGGGTGGTGCCGATCCGCACCCCCGCCTCGAACAGCAGGGTCAGCCGTCCCCGCGCCACCTCGGCCTGTCCCGACAGGGCCGTCAGCTCCGTGGTGTCCCGGAAGGTCGCCACCAGGCCCTGCGCGCCGCCGTAGGGCTCGGTGAGCCGGGTGTTGACCGCCAGCAGCCGCTCACCGGCCGGCAGGACCTCGTCGGACACCGGCTCGCCCGACACCAGCAGACGCGTCAGGCGGGGGCTGAGCCCCAGCTCGGCGACCGGGCGCTGGTCGGCGTCCTCGGGCAGGTCGAGCAGGCGGAGCGCCTCGTCGTTGGCGAGCAGCAGGCGCCCGTCGCCGCTGACGATCAGCACCCCCTCGCGCACCGCGTGCAGCACGGCGTCGTGGTGCTCGAACATCCGGGTCATCTCGACCGGCCCCAGGCCGTGGGTCTGCCGCCGCAGGCGACGGCTGACCAGTGCCGTCCCGCCTGTCGCGAGCGCGAGCGCCGCCGCCGCCGAGCCCAGCATCACCGGCAGCTGCCGGTTCACCACGTGCCCCAGCGTCTCGAACTGGACCCCTGCGCTGATCACGCCCACCACGCGCCGGCTGGCGTCGGTCACGGGGACGACCGCACGCACGGCGTCGACCGGCTTCCCATGGAACGTCTCGGTGAACGCCTCACCCGCCAGCGCCCGCTCCACGCCCTCGGCTCTGGTGCCGATCAGCTCCGGCTGGGAATCAGTGAGCCGTACGCCCCGCCGGTCCGTCACGGTGACGAAGTCGACGCCGGACCCCTGCCTGACCCGCTCCGCGGCCGGCTGGAGCAGGGCCGTCGGATCGGCCGAGCGCAGCGCGTACGCCGTGCCCGGCGCGTGCGCGAACGCCGCCGCCGCGGCCCGCGACCGGTTCCTGGCGTCCTCCTCCCCGTCGTAGCGCCCCTGCACCACCAGGGCGGCCACCGCCGCCGCGACCAGCACCAGCACGATGACCAGCTGGAGCAGGAAGACCTGCGCGGCCAGCGTACGGACGCTCAGGGAGGGCGACAGGCGACGGCCGGGCCCCCGTCCCCCCTCCGGACGGCGGGACGGGTGAGGGAGCCGCCGTCCGCCGGACGGCGGTGCCGCTGTCGTCCGCGACCGGAGGGAACGTCCGATCATGTCCCATTTCTAGCACTGTGTCGCCTTTGGGGGCGACCGGATGCGGGTGGGCGAACCCGCCGGGCCCGCCGCGTACGGCATCCCGCGCCGCGATACGGCGCCGCATTCCGCGCCGCATTCCGCGCCGCATTCCGTGCCGCATCCCGTGCCGTCACTTCACAGAACACCCACGAAGCCTCGTCAGTCCTTTAATGCACCGGCAGTCGAGCGGCCGGAGCCGGCGCACCCGTCGCGGCGCTCGCATCCCTCCCCCTCCAGGCACAGGAGACTCGGTGTGCGTGACGGCGACGTAGTGGTGATCGGTGGCGGCTATGCGGGCGTCCGCCTGGCGAAACGGCTGGACGCGACCGCGCGCGTCACCCTGGTGGACCGCAAGGAGGTCTTCTTCCACCGCGTCGCCTCGCTGCGCGCCGGTGTGCACCCCGAGTGGTCGATGACCCCCTTCATCCCCTACGACCGGCTGCTGGAGCACGGCCGGATGGTCGTGGGCAAGGTGGTCCGCATCGACACCGCCGAACGGCAGGTGGTCCTGGCGACGGGCGAGCGCCTCCCGTACGACGTGGTGGTGATCGCCACCGGCGCCGACTATCCCGAGCCGGCCCGCTTCACCGGCACCACGGTCGAGGAGGCGGCCAAGTCGTACGCCGAGCACCAGCAGAAGATCGCCGGCGCCGCACACGTCCTCGTCGTCGGCGGCGGGCCCTCCGGCGTCGAACTCGCGGCCGAGATCCGCCTGGCCCGCCCCGACGCCCGCGTCACCCTCGCGCACTCCGGCCCCGCACTGCTGCACTCCACCGGCAGCGCCCGGGCCGGGGACAAGGCCCGCGCCTGGCTGGAATCCCACGACGTGGAGGTACGGCTCGACTCCTTCATCTCGCCCGGCCACGACTACGGCACCTACCGCGACGCCCAGGGCACCGTCCTCACCGCCGACCTGTCCTTCTGGGCGACGGGCACCACCCCCAACACGCTCTGGCTGCGCTTGGCCGGGCACGGCGACTGGCTGAACGGCAGCGGGCACGTGAAGGTCGACCGCACGCTGCGGGTCGAGGGCCGGTCCGACGTCTTCGCGGTGGGCGACGTGAACGACGTCAGCGAACTCAAGATCACCCCGGCGGCGCTGGCCCAGGCGGACCTCGCCGCCCACAACATCCGCGCCCACCTGCGCGCCTCCGCCAGACACCGCAGACAGCCCCGGTTCTACCGGCCGATCCGGCGCACCCCGCTCATCGTGCCGTTCGGCCCGGCCGACGGCGTCACCCTGCTGCCCGTGCCGGGCGGCGAGACCGCGGTCCTCGGCAGCCGCACCACCACCCTCACCAAGGCGAAGACCCTCATGACCCCCTATATGAGGCGCCAGCTCGGCTACACCGCGGCCTGAGGGCATCAGCCCACCGTCCCCTGCCGGCGGATCCGGTCGGCGATCTCGCTCTGCTCCGTCTCCCACCAGGGGCGGACCAGCTCGGGTCCGGCGGGGCCGGTGTCGGACCGCCGGGCCGCACCGGCCGCGGGAACGAGCTCGCTGTCCAGACGGCGGTCCAGGTCCGCCGCCCGGCCCCGCTCGTGCCGCGCCCACTGCACCAGCAGCGCCAGCAGGAAGGGCACCGCGACCAGTTCGGCGACACCGAGCATCGCCCCGCCGCCGAGCTGCTGGTCGTACGACGGGTCGGGCGCCCAGCCCGGCGTGTGACGCAGGTACCAGGCGCCCGCGATGAGGGTGCCGTGGGTCATCACCACCACGCCCGGCACCGCGTCCACGACCCCGTCGAGGAACACCAGCGCGGCCCGCACCGGGTGGGTGCACCAGGCGGGCAGCGCCTGCTCGTGCGTGAGCACCGGCATCACGAACAGACAGCCGGCCAGCAGCAGATGCAGGTACATCAGCTCGTGCAGCCAGCCGATCCGCAGGGCGGTGGCGAAGTACGGCGTGAGGTAGAGCGTCAGCTCGGTGGCCAGCACCAGGACCGTGCTGACCAGGGGGAAGGTGAGCACCCGCACCACCCGGCCGGTCACCGCCCGCCGGACCCGGGCCGAGGCGCCCTCCGGCAGCGCGCGCACGGCCAGGCTCAGCGGATCCCCGAGAGCCAGGCCCAGCGGGACGACCAGGTCGAGCAGGACGTTCTGCACGGCGGCCGGCCAGAACAGCACATGGTCGTACACCGCCAGCGCGGACATCGTCGCCACGACCAGCCCGCCCAGCCCGCCCATCGCGAACCCCACGACCCGGCCCACCGGCCAGCGCTCCCCGCGCCGCCACAGCCGCAGCACACCCCAGCCGTACAGCGCCCCCAGGACGGCGACCAGCAGCAGCGCGGGCACGTCCGGCTGCCAGGAGGACAGCAGCCGGCCCGTGGTCAGCTCCGGCGGGGCTGCGGTCGCGTCAGCGGTCATGCGGATGGGCCTCCTCGGGGAGTGGGGAGTGGGCCGGGGGGACGGTAGCGGGGGGAGGTAAGGCCGGTGCGTGTGGCCGTCTTACCCGGGTGGGGCCTCGGGGCGGACGGGCGGGCGGAAAACCCGGTGCTCGCAGCGGGCTGGTCTCCCTACACTCACCACACAACACATCACACGCGCCGCCCGCGCCGAGGCGGTGCGTCGTCGTGACGAGAGAGGGGAGCCCGGCCGTGCGTGACCGCACCGCTGTCGTCGTTCCCCCCTCCCGGTACGAGGTGATCCTGGTGTCCTCGCCCGCCCGGTGCCCGCTGCGCGGCCGGCACCGGATGCCGTGACGAGCGTCCCGAGTTCCAGCAAGTAGCTGCTGTCTCTCAGGCCCCCTTGGCGGGCCGCTGTCTCGTCCGGCCGATCGCGCTGCCCGCAACAGCACCCACCGAAAGGCCAAGGGCCGTGCGCACCACACGCGAACGCCACCCCGCCCACCCGCTCGCCACCGTCCGCAACCTGGGCATCCTCGCCCATGTCGACGCCGGCAAGACGACCGTCACCGAGCGGATCCTGTACGCCACCGGCACCACCCACAGACGCGGCGAGGTCCACGACGGCACGACCGTCACCGACTTCGACCCGCAGGAACGGGACCGGGGCATCACCATCTTCGCCGCGGCGGTGAGCTGCGCCTGGGACGGACACCGGATCAACCTCATCGACACACCCGGCCACGTCGACTTCGCTGACGAGGTGGAACGTTCGCTGCGCGTGCTGGACGGAGCCGTAGCGGTGTTCGACGCCGTCGCGGGTGTCGAGCCGCAGAGCGAGTCGGTGTGGCGGCAGGCGGACCGGCACGGCGTGCCGAGGATCGCGTTCGTCAACAAGATGGACCGCGCGGGTGCCGATCTCGACGCGGCCGTCGCGTCGATCCGCGCGCGACTGCACCCGGCGCCGCTGGTCACGCAGCTGCCGATCGGCGCGGAGGATGGCTTCACCGGTGTCGTCGATCTGCCGCGCATGAGGGCGCTGCTCTGGGCGGACGGCGACGCCGTCACCGAGGGCCCTGTGCCGGACGGCCTCCTCGCGGAGGCGGCCCGGCGTCGCCGACTGCTGGAGGAGGCGGTGGCCGAACTCCACCCGGAGGCACTGGAGGAGTACTGCACCACGGGGACGCTCTCCGCCCGGACGCTCACCACCGCCCTGCGGGACCTCACCCACGACGGCGACGGCGTGGTCGTGCTGTGCGGGTCGGCCTACCGCAACCGCGGCATCGAGCCGCTGCTGGACGCCGTCGTGGCCTACCTGCCCTCGCCGCTCGACGTACCGCCTGTACGCGGCACCCGCGATGGCGATGGTGATGGTGATGGCGACGGTGGCGGCGACGGCGACGGCATGGAACAGGAACGGCCCGCCGACCCGGCGGCCCCGCTCGCGGCGCTGGCGTTCAAGGTGCACGCCACCCCGACGGGACGGCTCACCTACCTGCGGGTGTACTCGGGCACGATCGAGAAGGGAGACACGGTGTGGGACGCGGGCGCGCGGCGCACCGAGCGGATCGGCCGCATCCTGCGCGTGCAGGCGGACCGGCACGTGCCGCTGGAGCGCGCCGTTGCCGGGGACATCGTGGCGGTGGTGGGCCTCAAGTCGGCCCGCACGGGTTCGACCCTGTGCGCTCCGGACGCGCCGATCGTCCTGGAACCCCCGGGCGTGGCCGAGCCGGTGGTCTCCGTCGCGGTCGAGGCGCGCCGGGCCACCGACACCGGCCGGCTGGCCGCCGCGCTGGCAAGGCTGGTGGAGGAGGATCCCTCGCTGGGCGTACGGGCCGACCCGGAGACCGGCCAGACCGTGCTGGCGGGCATGGGCGAGCTGCATCTGGAGGTCGCGGTGGAGCGGATCCGCCGGGAGCAGGGCCTCGAGATCAAGGCCGGCCGTCCGCAGGTCAGTTACCGGGAGACCGTCGGACGCGGGATCTCCGGTCACGTGTTCCGACACGTCAAGCAGGACGGCGGCGCCGGGCAGTTCGCCCACGTCGTCCTCGACGTCGAGCCGCTGGACGGCGGCACGGGGTTCGAGTTCCGCTCGACTGTCGTGGGCGGGCGGGTCCCGCAGGAGTACCTCCGCGCGGTCGAGGCCGGCTGCCGGGACGCCCTCACCGAGGGCCCGCTCGGCGGCCACCCGGTGACGGGCCTGCGCGTCACCCTCACCGACGGGGCGACTCACGTGAAGGACTCCTCGGAGGCCGCCTTCCGCACGGCGGGCCGGCTCGGCCTGCGCGAGGCGCTGCGCGCCTGCGCGATGGTCTTGCTGGAACCGGTGGTCGAGGTCACGGTCACTGTGCCCGAGGACGCGGTCGGCGGCGTCCTCGGTGACCTGGCCGCCCGCCGCGGCCGGGTGAGGGGTTCCATCACCCGGGCCGGCGCGGTGGTCGTCACGGCGACCGTGCCGCTGGCGGAGGTGTTCGGTTACGCGACGGCGTTGCGGGGGCGGACGCGGGGGCGGGGCGTCTTCACGGTGCGGCCGGTGGGGTATGCGGCGGCGCCGGTGACGGTGGCTTAGCGGCACACGGAGGCCCGTCACCACAGCGGTGACGGGCCTCCGAGGCCAGGAGCGGCCCCCTAGGGCCCCCTCCTGCACCGGGGCGGCACACGGGCCGCACCTCCTGGGACAAGACAAGTGTCAACGGTCCCGTGCTGCTTGCCGAGGTCGGCGCTCCCCTGTAGTCGATGACGCGCTCGCACCGTTCGTTGCCGCACAGCGAGACCACCCTCAGGTGGTGAAAACACGCCCGGACGGCTCTACAACGTTCCTCGTGCCTCAAAGGCCGCACCTGCCGCGTCGACTGAGCGCACGTCGGCACATTCCCGAGACCGGTCACGACGCGACCGGTCAGGGCATCGTCCTGAGCATGGACACGGCGAAGCTGAACGCGATCGTCACCGAGTACAACCGACGGGTCGACGTGCTCGTTCCGCAACTCGACGCGCTTATAGGACCGTTGGACGAAGCACACCGGAGTGCTCCGATGTTCGAAGCCCAGGAGGCGCGGGCGGAGGGAGTCGGTATGAGGGCGCTCAACGAATTTAAGACCGAGCATCGCTGGACCAACCCGGAGGACACCAAGAACGGCGTCTACCGCATTGATCTGGCGAGCAGCGCTGTGACCGATCCGTACGAAAAGAGAATGCGAATCATGACCCAGGTCCCATGGGAAAACACTGTCCAGCGTCTACTGGAGGACGTGTACACCTTCGCGGCGACCGGCCCGCGGACCCGTGCCGGCTGGCAAAGGGATGCGCTGGCGGTGATGAACCGGGAGGTCGACGATCCTCGCGGATGGATCATCCTGGACTGGGACAAGGGCAACGAGCAGCGGACCGAGAGCCGACCCTGCTATCCCTTCGTCCCGCTGTCCGAGGAGGGGCTGGGGAGCCGTCTGTATCCCGTGACG
Organism: Streptomyces sp. NPDC052682; assembly: GCF_040678435.1. NCBI lineage: Bacteria > Bacillati > Actinomycetota > Actinomycetes > Kitasatosporales > Streptomycetaceae > Streptomyces > Streptomyces sp. NPDC052682. The sequence continues at coordinate 67,002 of NZ_JBFATS010000007.1, forward strand.
GCCGAGACAACCGCTCGCCTGCTGGTCGAGATGACGTACGAATGGGGACCGGTCGGAACTGAGGAACAGACCAGGGCGGCGCTCGTTGACGCTCGAGCTGTGCTCCACCGGTACGGAGACCGAATCTCCTGTTACAGCAACGTCACTGAAGCACGGAAAACACCGTCACCGGACCTCGCGAACGGGATCACCGGCTGGAATCCTTTCACCGAGTTCATCGGTGACTTCGGGTTCGTCGTCGTGTCATCCGAAGAGGTCGGAGTTTTCTGGGCGTTTGATGCCAGGTGACGGGTCCACTGTCATGCGTACCCGAAGCGCTACATATCCCGACCGCGAAACGGCTCAGTGGGCTACCCAGCAGGTCGTCACCGCGAACGAGCAGGTCATCCACCGATGGCTGGCGCAGTCCACGAGGTCGCGACTGACCATCGAGTCGGCCTGGCCCTCCCGGAACGATCCCGTCGGGCAGGTACTCCTCCAGGCGATGACGCTGGCGGGGCGGGGGCCCGTCGACGTGCGGGCGGCGCGAGTGATCGTCAGACGCGACGCATCCCGTCCCCACGGATTCGTCGTGCACTCCACGTTCCCCATCTACCTGTGACCCCGTAGAGGCTGAATACCCGTGTCCCTGAGCCCCCTCGATCATGACCGCCGCTACGGCGAGCTGGACCAGGTGATCCGCGTCTACACCGGACAGCAGGCCGACGACACACCGGAGCGAGCGAGCCTGGCGCTGACCGCTTACCTGCGGCACACCTGGCACACCCGCCCGTGGGCGCTGGCTGTCGCCGAACGGCAGTTGCGCGAGTACGCCGAGCACCCGCCCGGACGACTGCGCTTGCGTCTGGGGGAGTTCTACGCCGTCCCTGACGTAGGACTGCCCGAGAGCGACATCCAGCAGTGGCTCCACTGTCTCGCCGACCACATCAAGCACAGCGTCACCGAGGGCGCGGTCCCGCCCCCGGCCACGCCCGTGACCCACTGGGAGTGGCACGCACGCTTCCCGGAACTCGGACAGTTCCTCGGCGGCTGGTTCTCCCAGGACATGCCGGACGAATTCGACGACCTCGAGGCAGCCGTCACCGACTACCTGGCGCACACCGACCCGCAGCTGGTGGCCCGGCTCCTCGGTGAGCTCCACGAGCTCCTCGCCCTCGACCTGGACGAGTCCGACTACGCCGTGGCCACCGCCGAACTAGGAATGGAGGTCGACCCTCCGGCCCCGTACAGCCCCAGCGGTTGGCTCGCCTCCGTCGCCGCCCGGCTCGTTGTGCCGCGAGCCGAGGGCCCGGCAAGCGGCCGGTGACGATGGCGCCGTACCGTCCGTTCGGCGGGAACAGGCTCGGCCCAAGGCAGCAGGGCTCAAAGTCACGACCCGGCGCGAGCACGCGACCCTGAAGCCTACAGCAAGGCGCAAGTGCTGTTTCCGAGGACAGGCCTCCCATGACCGGTGGTGAGGTCCAGTCCGTGAGGTCCCCGACGAAGTCCGCGTACGAGCGGTTGCTGTCGCGTGGGGAGGGGATCAGCCGGTGCTTCAGCGCCTCGACCGCTGTCCGGGTACAAAGAGGGCGGGGTGAACGCCAAGGCGTACGACGTGACCGGCATCGACACGCGCATCAGGTACGACAGCAGCCGCAACCCGCCGTTCACGGTCATGACGTCGATGCCCTACAAGCCCTAGCCCTGGTGAGAAAGGCCCGCACCACATGTCCACCGACCAGACGTCCTGGGACTCCGCGGTACACCACCTGTACCGGGACGCTTTTGCGTACATCGCCACCGGCCCGCGCCGCCACGAGGACTGGACGCTCGACGTTCTCGCGCTGATGGCCCGGGCCGTGCCGGACCCTCGGGGCTGGGCCCGCGTCGACGATGCGGAGAAGGACCCGGAGCGCGTGGGGAACCCCACCTGGCCCTTCGCCGTCCACCGCCCGGAGTACGTCGCGCCGCGCCTCGAGGAGATCGACCGGGACAGTGCCGAGAACCTGCTCCTGGCCCTCACCGAGACCGGCTGCACCCTGTCCAACCTCCGGTACTTCGACGAGTCTCCGGACGAGCTGAGGGAGATGGCACGCACGATCCTCGCGCGGTACGGGGACGAGGCCACCTATCACACCAACGTCAGCAAGACTGGCAGCGCGCCCGGCACACTCGACTTCACGCTGGAGAGCCTGGGGTACGCCCCGCTGAGCGTCCTCATGGAGGACTGCGGCCTGGTCGTCGTCTCGGACACCGAGGTCGGCCTGTTCTGGAGCTTCTCCAACTAGTGCCGCGTCAGACAACGTTCGCCCTGTTGGCGGCTGGTACGCCGTCAGGACAGACTGCCCTGCATGGAGTTGATCGGGCGGGGGCGGGACGCTGACGTGTATGCCCTGGACGAGTCCAGGGTGCTGCGGCGTTATCGGCAGGGCGGGCCAACGGAGCTGGAAGCGCGGTTGATGACGCATCTGGCGGCCTGTGGGTATCCCGTGCCGAAGGTGTACGAGGTCACCGATACCGACATGGTCCTGGAGCGGTTGACCGGGCCGACGATGCTGGAGGTGCTGGCCCGGCGCCCGTGGCGGGTCGGATCCCTCGGCCGAACGTTGGGCGGCCTGCACGACCGGTTGCATGCGTTGCCGGCGCCGACGTGGCTGCCCCAGCGGTTCGCGAGGTCAGGTGACGACCGAGTGCTGCATCTGGACCTGCATCCGGGCAACGTGCTTCTGACCCAGCGGGGCCCCGTGGTGATCGACTGGCGCAACGCGGGGGGTGGTGATCCCGCTGCGGATGTTGCGATGACCATGGTGACCATCGGCTGCGCGGAGGTGCCCGGACTGGCCGCCCGCCTGGGGCGGAGTCTGCTGGTGAACAGCGTGTGCAAGGGCTGTCGGACCGATCCTGCGGGACGTATCCGGGAAGTGACCGAAGCTAAGCTGGCCGACCCGTACCTTACGCCTGCGGAGGCGGTGTGGCTGCGGCGTCGTGCCGGCGGCCGGACCGGGCAGCCGGGCTGATCGGTGGCCTGGCGGGTGCGGGTTCGTGAGATCGATGTCGATGAGGGGCGGCGGCTGCTGCGGATCCTCCGCAGGGGCACCGGCTCGGTGGTGACCTGGCGGCGGGCGCAGATGGTCCTGTTGTCCGCACAGGGCATGCTCGTGGCGAAGATTGCCGAGGTGACGTTCACCAGCGACGACCGGGTCCGCGATGTGATCCACGACTTCAACGCCGACGGCTTCGAGGCGCCCTCAAGTACAAGGGCGGACGCCCGAGGTCCTTCACGCTGCCCGAGCGGCGCGAGATCAAGAAGATCGCCAAGTCCAGGCCGGCCGAGCACGGCCTGCCGTTCTCGACCTGGAGCCTGGCCAAGCTGGCCGACTTCCTGGTCGCCGAGGGGGTGGTCGACGACATCAGCCACGAGGGCCTGCGCATCCTGCTCCGCGAGGAGGGCGTGTCCTTTCAACGCATAAAGACCTGGAAGACCTCTCGCGACCCCGACTATGCCGCCAAGAAGGCCCGCGTGGAGCACCTGTATGCGATCGCCGACGGCGAGGTCATACCCGAGGACGGCGAGCCCGACGTCATCTTCTGTCTGGACGAGTTCGGGCCGCTCAACCTCCAGCCCCACCCCGGGAGACAGTGGGCCGAGCGCAGCGGGAAGCACAAGGATCCCGACCGGGAACCCAGGCCCCGCATGCGGGCGACCTACACCCGCCCGCATGGGGTGAGGCACCTGTTCGCCGCCTACGACCTGGGCAAGGACAAGCTCTACGGGCACATCAAGCCGAGGAAGAGCCGGACGAGGTTTGCAGAGTTCTGCCGCTACCTGCGCAGCCTCTACCCGCCCAAGATCCGCATCGCGATCGTGCTCGACAACTACTCCCCGCACCTGACCACGAAGAAGGACACCCGGGTCGGCGACTGGACCGCGGCCAACAACGTCGAGTTCGCATACACGCCGACCAACAGCTCCTGGCTGAACCGCATCGAGGCCCAGTTCACCGCCCTGCGCTACTTCACGCTCGATGGCACTGACCACGCCAGCCACAAGGAGCAGGGCAGCATGATCCGCCGCTACATCATCTGGCGGAACAAGCACGCCGCCGACGAACGGCTCCGCGAGATCGTGAACAGGGCGAACGTTGCCTGATGCGGCACTAGTGACCGTCGTACACAGCCCCAGACCAGATCCTTCGAGAGGATGCCCCCGTGCTGACCCGTTCCGCCTCCTACCCCGACCGGATGACCGCCCCCTGGGCGACCCAGCAGGTGGTGACCGCCAACGAGCAGGCCATCCACCGCTGGCTCGCCCAGGGAACCCGGGCCCGCCTCACCATCGAGGCCGCCTGGCCGTCCCGCGAGGAGCCCGTGGGCCGGGTTCAGCTGGAGGGCGACTTGCTGGCCGGGCGAGGACCCGTCGACGTCCGCGCGGCACGTGTGGTGCTGCGCCGGGAGCCATCGAGCCCGCACGGCTTCGTCGTCCACACGACTGTCCCGTTCTACCTGTAGGGCTGCTGCCGCTCATGTCCATGAAGCCTCTCGAACACGACCGCCGCTACGGCGAGCTGGACCAGGTGATGCGCGCCTACCTGGGGCAGCCGGCCGACGACACCCCGGAGCGGCGCAGTCGCGCGCTGGACGCGTATCTCCGTCACACCTGGCACACCCGCCCGTGGGCCATCGCGGAGGCGGAGCGCCAGCTGCGCGAGTACAGCCGCAACCCACCGGGTCGCGTCCGGCACCAACTGGGCGAGTTCTACGCGATCCCGGACACTGGGATGCCTCAGTCCGAGATCGGCGACTGGCTGATGGTGCTGGCTGACCACCTGTGGAAGAGCATCGAGGAAGGCGACGTTCCGGAACCGGCGTCCCCGCAGACGCACTGGGAGTGGCACGCGCGCTTCCCGGAAACCGCGCAACTGCTCGGCGGCTGGTTCTCGCAGGACATCGTCGACGAGTTCCCCGACCACGACGCCGCCGTTGCCGACTACGCCGCCACCACCGACCCCCACCTGGTCGCACGCCTCGTGGGCGAACTCCACGAGTTGCTCGCCCTCCCTCTGGACGAGGGGGGCTACGCCTTGGCAGCCGCCGAACTCGGCATGGAGGTCGGTGCGCCCGAGCCGTTCTCCTACGGCGCTTGGTTCCAGTCGCTGGCGGCGACCCTGTCCCGCACCTGATCCGGCCTGAGGCGGCTCTCCACTTCGTGCGCGAGGCCCCAGGAAGAGGCTCCGTCGTCATGACGTGCTCGGGGCTCTGCACTCCTCATGACGTCACCCGCCTGCCGGATGCGGGTAACCCGATACCTGTCATCGCGCCGCCGACATCAGGTGCCCCGAGGATCACGAGAACCGCTTCTTCCCCGCCTCAGCAGTCCCTGAACTCCGGCGACTGATTCAGTACCTGCGCCCGCACCGAAGTGAACCGCGCATACGTCTCCCCGTCCCCGGCCTCCGGCCGGAACGCCGCCACCCGGTGGCAGTTCTGGAACGCCAGCTTCACGCCGAAGTGGCGCTCCAGGCTGCCCCGGATCGCGTCGCTGGCCAGGGCGCGCAGCAGCTGGCCGCGTTCCTTCTCGGAGGGGGGAGGGGTCTGGTTGTCGGTGAACTCGGCCGTGCCGGTCCTGAGGTCGGCGGCGAGGGAGGCGATCAGGTCGTAGGCGTAGGGGAGGGACGTGCGGACGGTGTCCACGAAGTCCTGCTCGCGGATGTCGCCGCGTTCGGCTTCGGCGAGGAGCTCGGGGGAGACGTCGAGAGACATGTCGGGGTGTCCTGTCTGGTCGAGAGAGGGAGAGGGGGAAGTGACAGAGGGGGGTCGTCAGGTCAGTGCGGACGGGCCCGGTACGAAGTTCGGGTCGATCTGCTCGGCCAGGTTCTGGCCGGTCCGCGCGTCCGCCCAGGAGCGGGCGTTGCGCAGGTGGAACTCGACGGCGTGGCGGTGCAGGCGTTCCCAGTCGCGGGGGTGGGCGTCGACCGCCTCGCGCAGCACGTCGAGGGCGTGCCGGTTGTGCGGCTCCAGGGTGTCCAGGCCGCCGTCGGGGCGGCCCTGCTCGGCCGAGCGGACCCAGGGGGAGTGCACCAGGTGGGCCAGTAGGTCGTCGCCCACCTGTTCCTTGAGGAAGAGCAGGTCGTCCTCGCAGGTCACCTTGTTGCCGACGACCGCGATGCGGATGCCGAACTGCTCGGCGTGCTCCCGGTACTGGCGGTAGACCGAGACGCCCTTGCGGGTGGGCTCCGCCACCAGGAACGTCATGTCGAAGCGGGTGAACAGGCCGGAGGCGAAGGCGTCCGCCCCGGCCGTCATGTCGACGACCACGTACTCGCCGGGGCCGTCGACCAGGTGGCCCAGATACAGCTCCACCGCGCCGAGCTTGGAGTGGTAGCAGGCCACCCCCAGGTCGCTCTCGTCGAACTCGCCCGTCACCATCAGCGGCACGCCACCCGCCCGGCCGACGTGCCGCGCGTGCAGCTCGTCGTCGCCGAGCAGGCGCAGCAGGCGAGAGCCGCGGCCCGGCGGGGTCGTCTTGATCATGGCTTCGGCGGAGGGGACGCGGGGGTTGCTGCCGCGCAGGTAGTCCTTGATCTCGGTCAGGTGCGGACCGAGGGGAGGGGCGGCGAAGGGCTCCGGCGCCTCGGGGGCGAGCGCCTCGGCCAGGTGCTGGTTGATGTCGCCGTCGATGGCGAGCACCGGGGCCCCGGAGTGCGCCAGATGGCGTGAGAAGAGGGCCGACAGGGTCGTCTTGCCGCTGCCGCCCTTGCCGACGAACGCGATCCTCACGCCCGCTGCTCCTCGATTTTATTTTTGAAAATGGATGTCATGTTGCTAGGTTGAGGTCTGTGTTGATCACTGTCAAATCGCGCGTCTCCCTCTCAACTCGCCGACGGGTCGCGCCCGGCCGGTCGCCTCGGGCTTGTCCAGCGGCCCGTCCCGGGCTCGCTGGGGGCGCGGGGCTGGTCTCGCGGCCCGACTCGGGGGCCGTCGTTCGGCCCGACCCGTGGTCCGGTGTCGAACCTGACCTGGGGTGTCCTGTGCCGCCCGATCCGGTCCGCCTTGCCGGCCGCCCCGAGGCCCAGCGTCGCCCGGGGATCCGCCTCGCAACCGCCGCGAACTCACTCGGCGCCCGCCATGCCACCCGCCTCGGTGCCCACCCCAGGTCGGCCGCAGAACCTGCATCTGCGCCCACCTCGGGGTCCACCCCTCGATCCGCCCCGGCGTCCACCTCGGGCCCCACCCCGCGACCCGCCCCAGGCTCAACCCCGGCCCTGCCTCAGAACCCCACCCCCACCATCACCCACCCCCGCCTTAATGCATATGATGTGCAAGTGCACATCTACAGCATCAAGACGGCAGGTCACGCACACCTGGACGCCGCACGCGCGGTGATGCTCGACACCGTCTACCGCGACTTCGGCACCGGCTACGTGCCCCGCTGGCACGGCGACATCATCGACCCGGTGTCCGCCTACCTGCTCCCGGCCCGCCACACCCTCCTGGTCGCGCTCGACCCGGACGACGGGGACGTCGTCGCCACCGGTGCGCTGGACTCCCGGGGGCCCGCCCATCCGCCGAACCCGCGTCATCTCGCCGAGCGCTACCCCTCCGGCGAGACCGCCCAGCTGCGCCGCGTGTACGTCCGGCCCGGCCACCGGCGCCGGGGTCTCGCCCGGCGTCTCGTCGAGGAGCTGCTCGCCTTCGCCGAGGCCGACGGCGGCTACCGGTCCGTCTATCTGCACACCGACCCGGCCGTGCCGGGCGCCGAGGCGTTCTGGCGGTCGATCGGCAAGGTCGTGCACGACGAACGGGAGGACCCGGGCGGCGGCAACGGCGTGGTGCACTTCGAGATACCGATGGGGCGGTGAGCACCATGCACCGGACCTCCCGCCGCTTGTTGAGCGCTCTCGCCCTCGCCCCGCTGCTCACCGGCTGCTTCGCCTCGCAGGGCGGCGACTCCTCCAAGGGGGACGCCGCCGGTGGCTCCCGGCTGCGGGTCGCCCTCGCCTTCCCGCCCGCCGAGCGCCTCTCCCCGTACGGAGCCGACGCGACCCTCCTCAGCCGGCTCGGGGTCACCGAGGGGCTGACCGCGCTGGACGCCAACGGTGCCGCCTCGCCCGCGCTCGCCGCGTCCTGGCGCCGCGAGAACGACCGCACCTGGCGGTTCACCCTGCGCGAGGCCACCTTCCAGGACGGTACCGACGTCACCCCGTCCGCCGTCGCCGCCGCCCTGACCCGCGCCACCAAGGCCAAGCCCGTTCCCGCGGCGCTGTCCGGCGTGCGCCTGACGGCCACGGCCGACGGCGGCCACGCCGTACGGATCACCACCGGCGCGCCCGACCCGATCCTGCCGCTGCGGCTGTCCAGCCCGAGCCTGGCCGTCTTCTCCCCGAAGGCGTACAAGGGCGAGGGCCGCGTCGACCCGGTCGGCACCGCGACCGGGCCGTTCGAGCTGACCGAGGTCGACGGGTCCTCCTCCGCCGCCCTGGACCGTTTCGACGACTACTGGGGCGGCCGCGCCCAGGCCCCCGGTATCGACGCGCGCTTCATCGCCGACGGCACCGCCCGCGCCAACGCCCTGCGCACCGGCCAGGTCGACATCGCCGAGGCGGTCCCCGTCTCCCAGGCGGCCACGCTGGACCGTGACACCCGCCGCGAGACCGCCACCACCCGCACCACCAGCCTGCTGCTCAACTCCGCCTCCGGTCCCTTCAAGGACCCGAAGCTGCGCGCCGCCGCCCGCCAGGCCGTCGACACCTCCGCGCTCGCCCGGGGCGTGTACGAGGGGCACGCCGACCCCGGTGCCGGCATCTACGGCCCGGCCGTCACCTGGGCCGAGGGCAAGCGCGTCAAGCCCGCCGACCGGGCGGCGGCGGGAAGCGCCAAGGGCACGTCCCTCACCCTCGCCACGTACGACAACCGGCCCGAACTGCCCGAGGTCGCCCAGGTGATCAAGCAGCAGCTGGAGCAGGCCGGGTTCCGGGTGAAGCTGGAGGTGCGGGAGTACTCGCGGCTGGAGAGCGACGCCCTGAACGGGAAGTTCGACGCCTTCGTGCTGGCCCGCAACACCCTCCTCGACACCGGCGATCCCGTCGCCGTCCTGGCCAGTGACCACACCTGCGACGGCGGCTTCAACATCGCCCAGCTGTGCGACAAGGCCGTCGACCGGGCCGTGGCCAAGGCCGAGGGGACCGCCGACAGTTCCGAACGGCAGGACGCGGCCATGGCGGCGGAGGCGGCGGTCCTGCGCACCGACGCCGTGCTGCCGCTGGTGCACCAGCGCATCATCACCGGCGTCGGCACCGACGTGCGGGGCGTGCTCCTCGACCCGTACGAGCGCACCCTCGTCGGCACGGGAACGCGGCGCTGACCCATGAGGCACCTGCTGTGGCGGGCCGGTCTCGCCCTCGCCCTGGTGTGCGGCATCGGGCTGCTGCCCTGGCTGTCGCACACCGACCCGGCCCTGACCGTCCTCAAGGCCCGGTCGGCCGACCGCGACCCCACCCCCGAGGTGCTGGCCGGCATCCGCGCCCAACTCGGCCTGGACCAGGGGCCGCTCAGCCTGCTGGCGGGGTGGCTGGGCGGGCTGTGGCGCGCCGACGCCGGGCGGTCCTGGATCTCCGGCGCCGAGGTCATGCCCGGCGTCCTACGGGCGCTCGGGGTCTCGCTGCTGCTGATGGCGGTGGCGCTCGCCGTCGCGTGCTGCACCGCCGCGCTGGTGTGCGCCCGTACCCTGCGCAGCGGCGGACGGGCCCGCGGGGGCGGCAGCGGGTCCGCCGTGCTCGCCGCGCTGCCCGAGTTCCTCACCGCGTCCGTGCTCGCCACCGTCGTCGGCGTGCAGCTGGGCTGGCTGCCCGCGCTCGGCTGGTACGGGCCGCGGTGGACCGTGCTGCCCGCGCTCGCTCTCGGCCTGCCCGCCGGGGCCGTGCTCGGGCGGCTCCTCGACGACCTGCTGCCCGGCGCCTTCGCGGAACCCTGGGCGCGGGCCGCCGTCGCGCGGGGCATACCGGGGCGGCGCATCGCCCGTCAGGCGGTACGCCGCTGTCTGCCCGCCCTGCTGCCCAACCTCGGCCTGTTCGCCGTCGGCCTGACCGGCGGCGCGGTCGCCGTCGAACAGGTCTTCGACATCCCCGGCCTCGGCCGCACCACCCTCCAGGCCGCCCTCGCCCAGGACCTGCCCGTCCTGCAGACCGGCACCCTCGCCCTGCTGCTGACCGGCGCGGTGGCGACCGGCGGCGGCCGGCTCGCGGCCCGCTTCCTCGGCGGGCCCGCCCTGCGCGACGGCGCCCTGCCCACCCTGCACCGGCCGGCCCCGCCGGCCCGCCGGATCCTGCCCTTCGCGCACGGCGGTCTGCTGCTCGGCGTGCTCGCCCTCGGGCTGCCCCGCGACCCGCTCGCCCTGAACACCGGCGAACGGCTTGAGGCGCCCTCCCTCACGCATCCGTTCGGCACCGACGCGCTCGGCCGGGACGTGCTCGCGCGCGTCGCCCACGGCGCCCTCGACACGCTGCTGCTCGCCCTCGCCCTCAGCGCCGCCACCCTGTTCCTCGGCGTACTGCTGGGGCTGGTGCCGCGGCTGTCCGGGCCGCTCGCCGAAATGGCCGCCGCCGTACCGCCCGTGCTCGCCGCGCTCCTCGTCGCCGCCGTCGCGGGCAGCGGCGGCGCCACGCCCGCCCTCGCGGTGACCGCCGTCGCCTGGGCCCCGCTCGCCACGCACACCTCCGCACTGCTGCGGCAGGAGCGCGCCACCGCGCACCTCGCCGCCGCCCGGGCCCTCGGCGCGGACCGTCCGTACCTACTGCGCCGCGCACTGCTGCCCGCCGTCCTGCCGCCCGTCACCCGCCACGCCCTGCTGCGGCTGCCGGGCGTGGCCCTGGCCCTCGCCTCGCTCGGCTTCCTCGGCCTCGGCGCCCAGCCGCCGTCCCCCGAGTGGGGCCTGCTGCTCGCCGAGAACCAGCCCTACGCCGAACGCGCCCCCTGGGCCGTCCTCGCCCCGGCCGCCGCCCTCGCCCTGCTCGGCGCCCTCGCGGTCACCGCGGCAGGCGGCGTACGACGGCCCCGCCGGACCCCACGCACGCCCGACCAGGCACCCGAACCACAAGTACAGCCAAGGGAGTTGGTGGCAGCCCGATGATGACCACCCTGTCGATCGTCCGCCGGCGCGAGACGCCCGGACGGACCCGCCTGTCGCCCCTGCTGCGGCTGCTGATCGCCACCCAACTCGCCTTCAACATCGGCTTCTTCGCAGTGCTGCCCTTCCTGTCCGCACACCTCGGACAGGCCATCGGCATGGCGGGCTGGCTGGTGGGGTTCGTGCTGGGGCTGCGGACGTTCAGCCAGCAGGGGCTGTTCGTCGTGGGCGGGGCACTGGCCGACCGGTACGGCATCCGGCCCGTGGTGCTGGCGGGCTGTGTGCTGCGGGTCGCCGGGTTCGTCTGGCTCGGCTACGCGCAGCGGACCTGGACGGTCATCGGTGCCGTGCTGCTGATCGGGTTCGCTGCCGCGCTGTTCTCACCGGCGGTGGAGTCGGAGGTCGCCCGGCAGGCGGTGCTGTGGGAGGAGGCGGGCGGCGGGTCCCGTACCCGGGTGCTGGCGCTGTTCACCGTGGCCGGTCAGGCCGGGGCGTTCCTCGGGCCGCTGCTCGGCGCGCTGCTGCTGGCGGTCGACTTCCGCACCGTGTGCCTCGCGGGCGCCGGGATCTTCGTACTGGTCCTGGCCGGGCACGCCCGGCTGCTGCCGCAGCGCATCCCCGGCCGGGCGCACACCCGGGTCGAGGGCGGGGCGCGGCTGCTGCTGCGCAACCGCCGTTTCCTGGCGCTGTGCTGCGCGTACGGCGCCTATCTGCTCGCCTACAACCAGCTCTACCTGGCCCTGCCCGAGGAGGTGGAGCGCGCCACCGGTTCACAGGCGGCGCTGGCCTGGCTGTTCGCGCTGTCCTCGCTGCTGGTGGTGTCCGCGCAGCTGCCGGTCACCCGCTGGGTGGGGGAGCGGCTGGCCCTGCGCCGGTCCATGGCGGCCGGACTGCTGCTCATCGCGGCCGGGTTCGCGGTCGTGGGCGCCGCGCGGCCCGCCGGGTGGACGGGAACCACCGGGCTTGTGCCCGCGGCCGGTTACGTGGTCCTGCTCACCCTCGGCCAGATGCTCGTCGCCCCCGCGGCCCGGGCCTGGGTGCCCGACCTCGCCGAGGAGGGCCGGCTCGGCCTGTACACCGGGGCGCTGTCCTCGGTCTCCGGCCTGATCGTCCTGGCGGGCAGCTCCGCGACGGGCACCCTGCTGGACGCCGGGCTGCCCCCGGCCGTGCCGTGGCTGGTGCTGGCCGCCGTACCGGCGCTGGCGGTGGTGGTGCTGCCGCGCCGGGCGTGAGGCCCGTCAGGCGACGAGCCCGGCGACCGGCCTGCCCTGGAGGGCACGGGCCCGTCAGGCGACGAGCTCGGCGACGGCCGGCCGGGACGGCACGGGTGCGGCCTCGGTCCCGGTCCCGGCCTCGGTCCCGGTCCCGGTCCCGGCCGCGGTCCTGGAGGTCCGCCACAGCCACAGCACGTCCCGCCCGAACGACCACACCAGCAGCCCCAGCGCCAGCGCCACCACCCCGAAGGCGGCCGCGTACGGCAGCAGATCCGCGCCCGCCAGCAGCAACAGCACGCCCTGCAGCGCGGCCACCGTCTTGCGGGCCGTGCTCGGCGGCAGCGCAGCGGTCAGCCAGGGCCACACCTTGGCCGCCGCCACGAACACGTACCGCATGCCGCCGATCAGCAGCACCCACGGGCCCAGCTCCATGGACACGTACACGCTGAGCACCAGGATCAGGAACGCGTCGACCTCCATGTCGAAGCGGGCGCCCAGCGCGGTGGAGGTGCCGGTGCGGCGGGCCACCTTGCCGTCGACCCCGTCGAGGATCAGTGCCACGGCGGTCAGGCCGACGAGGAGCGAGACCGGCGGGGAGTCCTGGAAGGAGTCCGCGACCAGCGCGGTCACGCCGCCGACGAGGGTGGCGCGGCCCAGCGTGACCCGGTTGGCGGGACCGAAGGAGCGCAGCCGGGAGCGGTGCAGGGCCCGGGAGAGCACCGCCCAGGTGGCGAACGCGAACGCCAGGCCGGTCAGCCAGCCCGCCGGGCCCATGCCGATCGCCGAGCCGAGCAGGGCGAGCAACAGGACCTGCACACCCGCCCCCACGGCGGTCTCCTGCTGGACGAGCCTCGCGTCGTACGTACTGTTCAGGGCCACCGAACATCCTCCGGCCGTGTGACAGAGTCGATCAACGCCGCTACCTTGTGCGCGGCCTGTGCACCCACTCGGTGCACCCCTCGGTACGCACGCCGCTTCCCGATCGTTCAGGAGGACTTCCGATGAACCGCAGCGCACGCGCGTTCTGGCTCGAGACGCCCGGCCGGGGCGCGATCCGGGACGTCGAGCTGCCGGCGCCGGGCGAGGACGAGGTCCTCGTGCGCGCCCTGTACTCCGGGGTCAGCCGCGGCACCGAGACGCTCGTCTTCCGGGGCGGGGTGCCCCGAAGCCAGTACGCGGCCATGCGGGCGCCGTTCCAGGAGGGCGACTTCCCGGGTCCGGTGAAGTACGGCTACCTCAGCGTCGGCGTGGTGGAGGAGGGGCCCGAGGCGCTCGCCGGACGCACCGTGTTCTGCCTCTACCCGCACCAGAGCCGGTACGTCGTTCCGGCGAGCGCCGTCACCGTCGTACCGGACGCTGTGCCCGCCGAACGGGCCGTGCTCGCCGGGACGGTCGAGACCGCCGTGAACGCCCTGTGGGACGCGGCGCCCCTGGTCGGCGACCGGATCGCGGTGGTCGGCGGCGGCATGGTCGGCTGCTCGGTCGCCGCCCTGCTCGCCCGCTTCCCCGGGGTCCGCGTCCAGCTGGTCGACGCCGATCCCTCCCGCGCCGGCATCGCCAAGGCCCTCGGCGTCGGCTTCGCCGCACCCGGGGACGCCCTCGGCGACTGCGACCTGGTCGTGCACGCCAGCGCCACCGAGCAGGGCCTGACCCGGTCGCTGGAACTGCTCGGCGCCGAGGGCACCGTCGTCGAACTGAGCTGGTACGGCGACCGGAAGGTGAGCCTCCCGCTCGGCGAGGCGTTCCACTCCCGCCGCCTGGTCATCCGCAGCAGCCAGGTCGGCACCGTCTCCCCGCGCCGCGCCGGCCGCAGCTACGCCGACCGGCTCGCCCTCGCCCTCGACCTGCTCGCCGACCCCGCCCTGGACGCCCTGGTCACCGGCGAGTCCGCCTTCGAGGAGCTGCCCGAGGTGCTGCCGAAGCTCGCCTCCGGCGAGATCCCCGCCCTGTGCCACCGCGTGCGGTACGGCGGCACCCGCTGACACTCCGTAGGCCGGACCTGGGAAAAAGCAAGACCGCCTGACCTGAGAAAAGAACGTAAGAGGGGCTGAACACGGGAAGGGAAACAGCCGTACTACACGGCATCCCCGGCGGCCATCGGCCGGGGAGCAGACGCGCCGCACCTGGAGGGTCGTCCGTTGTTCAGCATCACCGTCCGCGATCACATCATGATCGCCCACAGCTTCCGCGGGGAGGTCTTCGGACCCGCGCAGCGCCTGCACGGGGCCACGTTCCTCGTGGACGCCACGTTCCGGCGTGAACAGCTGGACGAGGACAACATCGTCGTCGACATCGGCCTGGCCACCCGCGAACTCGGGGCCGTGGTCAGCGAGCTGAACTACCGCAATCTCGACAACGAGCCCGACTTCGCCGGAATCAACACCTCCACCGAGTTCCTGGCCAAGGTCATCGCCGACCGGCTCGCCGAACGCATCCACAAGGGCGCCATGGGCGAGGGCGCCAAGGGCATCGCGGGGCTCACCGTCACCCTGCACGAGTCGCACATCGCCTGGGCGAGTTACGAGCGTGCGCTGTGACCGACACGACCATCGAACGGCCCGAGCAGGCGGCCCCGGCCGTGCTGCGGCCCGGGCAGGCCGCACCGGCACTGAACTACGTGCCGGTGCAGCACCCGGCCCTGAAGAACGCCGAGATCATCCCCATGTCCTTGCGCTCCGTGCACTTCGTGCTGCCGGGCGGTGTCGACGACCCATCCGCGCCGAGCGGCGGCAACGCCTACGACCGGCGCGTGAGCCTGGACCTGCCCGGCTTCGGCTGGCAGGTGCACAAGCACGCCGTACCCGGCGACTGGCCCCGGCCCGGCGCGGCGGCCCGTACTGAACTCGCCCGCACGCTGGCGGAGCTGCCGGACGGCAGTGTCGTCCTCCTCGACGGGCTGGTGGCCTGCGGGGTCCCCGAGATCGTCGTGCCCGAGGCGGACCGGCTGCGCATGGCCGTCCTGGTCCATCTGCCCCTGGGTGACGAGACGGGGCTGGAGCCCGCCCTGGCGGCCGAACTGGACGCCCTCGAACGGGCGGTGCTGCGGGCCGTGCCGGCCGTGATCGCCACCAGCGACTGGGCGGTGCGCCGCCTGGTCTCCCACCACGGCCTCGCCCCCGACCGGGTGCACGTCGCCGCCCCGGGCGCCGACATCGCGCCCCTCGCGCCCGGCACCGACGGGGTCTCCCGGCTGCTGTGCGTCGCCGCCGTCACCCCGCGCAAGGGGCAGCACCGGCTGATCGAGGCGCTGGCCAAGGTCGCCGACCTGCCGTGGAGCTGCGTGTGCGTCGGCTCCCTGACCCAGGACCCCCAGTACGTCGCCCACCTGCGGACGCTCATCGCCAAGTACGGCCTGGCCGGCCGGCTGGAGCTGGCCGGGCCGCAGTCCGGCGCCGCACTCGACGCCAGCTACGCCAGCGCCGACCTGATGGTCCTCACCTCCTACGCCGAGACGTACGGCATGGCGGTGACGGAGGCCCTGGCGCGCGGCATCCCGGTGCTGGCCACGGACGTCGGCGGGCTGCCGGAGGCGGTGGGCCGCGCCCCCGACGGCGGGGTGCCCGGCATCCTCGTACCGCCGGAGGACCCCGCGGCGATCGCCGCCGAACTGCGCGGCTGGTTCGGCGAGGCCGATGTACGCCGCCGGCTGAAGGCCGCCGCCCGCGGCCGCCGCGCCGCCCTGAACGGCTGGGCGACCACGGCACAGAGTCTGGCCGCCGTCCTGCGCCGACTCCCGACCGAGCCCCGGAGGGCCGCATGACGAACCCGGCGACCGCGCAGTTCAGCGGAGCGATACCGGCCCAGCCCGGGCCTGGGGACACCGCCGGAGCGGCCGGCCGGATGGCCGCGGGGGCGGGGCCTGTCGAGGTCGTCGGCGGGATGGCCCCGGGCCTGAGTTCCGTCGAGATGGCTGACCGGATGACTCCGGGTGCGGGTCCCGCAGAGGCGGCCGGCGGGACGGCTCCGGGCATGGGCGCCGTCGAGGCGGCCGGACGGACCGCGCCGGGTGCGGGTTCCGTCGAGGCGGCCCGCCGGGTCGCCCCGGGCGCAGGTGCCGAGGCGGCCGGGCAGGTCATCCCCGGTGCGGGGCCTGCCGAGCGGGCCACGCTGCGGTTGCGGGAATCCGGGCCGGAGGAGGCCGGTGAGCCGCCCCGCTACGCGCCCGAGTGGCTCCAGCTGCGGGAACCGGCCGACGCCGCCGCACGCGCCCACGACCTGCTCGACCCGCTGCGGATCCGGCTGGCCAACCTGCCGGGCCGAGGCGGGCTGGTGATCCACGACATCGGGTGCGGCACCGGCTCGATGGGCCGCTGGCTGGCCCCGCTGCTGGACGGCGCCCAGCACTGGGTGCTGCACGACCGCGACCCCTACCTGCTGCACTTCGCCGCCGTCGCCGCCCCACGCTCCGCCGCCGACGGCAGCCGGGTCACCGTCGAGACCCGCCGCGGCGACGTCGCCCGCCTCACCGCGGACGCCCTGCACGGCGCGTCCCTGGTCACCTGCTCCGCGCTCCTGGACGTCCTCACCCGCGAGGAGATCGACGCCCTGGCCGCCGCCTGCGCCGGAGCCGGCTGCCCGGCCCTGCTCACGCTGTCCGTGGCCGGGCGCGTCGACCTGACCCCGTCCCACCCGCTGGACGCGGAGATCGCCGAGGCGTTCAACGCCCACCAGCGCCGCACCGGCCTGCTCGGCCCCGACGCGGTCACGGTCGCCGCCGAGGCCTTCGCCGCGCACGGCGCGACCGTACGGGTGCATCCGAGCCCCTGGCGGCTCGGCCCGGACCAGGCCGCGCTGACCGAGCAGTGGCTGCGCGGCTGGGTCGGCGCGGCCGTCGAGCAGCGTCCGGAGCTCGCGGAGCGCGCCGAGGCGTACCTGACGGAACGTCTCCGCGCCTGCGCGGCGGGCGAGTTGCGGGTGGTCGTCCACCACAGCGACCTGCTCGCCCTGTGCCGGCCGGCGGGCGGAGCCTCATGAGCGCGCAGACGGCCGAGGCGCCGGTGGTGGCCGGGCCCGCGCACCAGGAGGCCCGCCGGGCCCCGCGCGGCCTGCGCGCCCACCTCGGCACCCTCGCCGGGATCGCCATCCTCGCCGTGCTGCTGTGGCGGCTGGGCACCGGGGTGTTCCTGGACGGGCTGCGCCGGATCGACGCGGTGAGCCTGCTCGCGGCGCTCGGCATCGGCCTCGTCACCACCGTGTGCAGCGCCTGGCGGTGGGCCCTGGTGGCCCGGGGACTCGGCATCCGGCTGCCGCTCGGGGCGGCCGTCGCCGACTACTACCGCGCCCTGTTCCTCAACGCGGCCCTGCCCGGCGGTGTCCTCGGCGACGTCCACCGGGCCGTGCGGCACGGGCAGAGCACCGGCGACCTGCGCCGGGGCGTGCGGTCGGTGGTGCTGGAGCGGGCCGCCGGGCAGCTCGCGCTGTTCGCCGTCGGCGCCGTGGTGCTGCTGACCATGCCGTCGCCGGTGCTGGCCGAGGCCCGGCACCTCGCCCCGCTCGCGGGCCTGGCCGCGCTCGGCGCGCTCGCCGTCGTCCTGGCCGTGCGGATGAACCGCGGTCCGTCCCGCCGTGGCCGGGCGCTGCGCGCCACGCTCACCGAGGCCCGCGAGAGCCTGGTCTCCCGGCGCAACGGGCCGGGCGTCCTGGCCTCCTCGGTCGTCGTGCTCGCCGGGTACGTGGCGATGTTCGTGCTCGCCGCCCGTGTCGCCGGCACCGCGGCCCCGGCGACGGTGCTGCTGCCGCTGGCGGTGCTGGCACTGCTCGCCATGAGCCTGCCGCTGAACGTCGGCGGCTGGGGGCCCCGGGAGGGCGTCACCGCCTGGGCGTTCGGCGCCGCCGGGCTGGGCGCGGGCAGGGGCCTCGCCGTCGCCGTCGTCTACGGGGTGCTCAGCCTGGTGGCGAGCCTGCCCGGCGTCGTCGTCCTCCTCGCCCGCTGGTACGGCGGCCTGCGCGCCGGTCAGTCCCGCCCGGGCTCGGCGTCCTTCCCACCGGTCAGCAGCGAGAAATACGCGGCGAACGAATCCGCGAGGCTCGCCAGCAGTTCCTTCCCCTTTTCCGCCGAGCCGAGGGAAGGGCGTCCGATGACGCCCGAATCGGTATAGGCGGACATACCGAGGGAGAGCAGATGACGCCGGTCGTCCGCGACGAAATCGGAGGTCTCGTATCCGGGGCGGACCAATTCCGGGTGCGCGTGCAGAAGGATGGAGGTCTCTATTTCCCCCGCGTGCATGTCGGTGAGCAGCGAGGTGGCCACCCCCGCCCGCTCGCGCGCCGCCTCCCAGTCCTCCACGGCAGGGAACAGCGCCATCCGCTCGCCCCGCGCGCAGGACTCCTGAACGACGTTGCCCAGTACGTAGTTTCCGCCGTGCCCGTTGACGACCACCAGGACGTCGACGCCCGAACGGCGGAGCGAAGCCGCTATGTCCCGTATCACCGCGTGAAGGGTCACCGAGGAGATGGAGACGGTCCCCGGCCAGGCCGCGTGCTCGTGCGAGCAGGAGATCGTCACCGGAGGAAGGAGGTGCACCGGGTACGCGCCGGCGATCTCCCGCGCGACGGCACAGGCCACCAGCGTGTCGGTCGCCAGCGGAAGGTACGGGCCGTGCTGCTCGAAGCTCCCGACGGGCAGCACCGCGACCTGCGTTGAGACACCCGAGCCCCGCGTCCGTACGTCTTCCGTGGTGTCCACCGGCAGCAGTCCCGCCACCGGACCGAATGCCGCCCGCGTCCCCGAACCACTCATTGCTTCACGGCCTTTCGTCTCTGCTTAGGAACTCGAGAATCATGACAGAAAAAGTTGGCGTCCTCGGCAAGAAGTCCCCGCAGCGCACCGGCGCGGAACGCGTCGTGAATGCCCCGCTGCCCACGGTGTACGGGAAATTCCAGGCGGTCGGCTACCTCGACCACGACCGCGGCGACGAGCAAGTGGCGCTCGTCTACGGCGAGATCGGCACCGACGACGTGCTGGTGCGACTGCATTCGGAATGCCTGACCGGCGACGCGTTCGGCTCCCAGCACTGCGAGTGCGGCGACCAGCTCGACTCCGCGCTGCGCGCGGTCGTCGCCGAGGGCGCCGGCGTCGTCGTCTACCTCAGAGGGCACGAGGGCCGCGGCATCGGCCTGCTCGCCAAGCTGCGCGCCATGGCGCTCCAGGCGGAGGGCCTGGACACCGTGGAGGCGAACCTGGCGCTCGGCCTGCCGGTGGACTCCCGCGACTACCGCGTCGCCGCCGAGATCCTGCACGACCTCGGGGTGCGCTCGGTGCGCCTGATGTCCAACAACCCGCGCAAGCGCGAGGCGTTGCTGGAGCACGGCATCAAGGTCGCCGAGCAGGTGCCGCTGCTGATCGAGCCGTGCGAGAACAACATCACCTACCTGCGCACCAAGCGGGAGCGCCTCGACCACCACCTGCCCCACCTCGACGCGGTGGCGCACTGGTCCTGACGGCGCCTTCGGGCCGCGTACTCTTCGGGGACGTCAGTCCGCTCAGCGCCGGCCGGTCGGCGGCCGGCGCTCCGCGCCCGGAGGACCACCTGGTATGACCGAGCTCCACCTGTGGCTGCGCCACGAGGCCCGCAGCACCGAGCGGCGCACGCCGATCGTGCCGTCCGACGCCCGACGGCTCGTCGAGGCCGGCGTACGGGTGACCGTGGAGGAGTCCCCGCAGCGGATCTTCCCCGTGGAGGAGTACGAGGCGGCCGGCTGCGGCGTCGCGCCCGCGGGCTCCTGGGTGTCGGCGCCCCGGGACGCCGTCGTCGTCGGCCTGAAGGAACTGCCCGACGAGCCCGCGGAGTTGGCACACCGCCACGTGTTCTTCGGACACGCCTACAAGCAGCAGCCGGGCGCCGCAGAGCTGCTGCGCCGGTTCACCGCCGGGAAAGGGGCGCTGCTGGACCTGGAGTACCTGGTCGACGACAGCGGGCGGCGGCTCGCCGCCTTCGGCTTCTGGGCCGGGTACCTGGGCGCCGCGCTCGCCGTGCTCCAGCACCGGGGGAGGCTGACGGCCCCGTTGACCCCCACCACGAAGGAGGAGCTGGACGAGACGCTCCGGCCCGCCGCCGCGGACCCCGCCCTCACCGCCCTGGTGGTCGGCGCGCTGGGCCGCAGCGGCCGGGGCGCCCGGGTGGCCTTCGCCACCGCCGGGACCGACCCGACCTGCTGGGATGTCGCCGAGACCCGCGACCTGGACCGCCGGGCCCTGCTCGACCACGAGGTGATGGTCAACGCGGTCCTCGCCACCAGCCCCGTGCCGCCCTTCCTGCGGGAGCAGGACCTGGACGACCCCGCCCGCCGCCTGCGCACCCTGTGCGACGTGACGTGCGACGTCGGCTCCCCGCTGAACGTCCTGCCGGTCTACGACCGCACCACCGACTGGGACGCCCCCGTGCGCCGCCTGCGCGCACAGCCCCCGCTGGACCTCATCGCCATCGACAACCTGCCCTCCCTGCTGCCGAAGGAGTCCAGCACCGACTTCTCCGCCGCCCTGCTGCCGCACCTGCTCGACTTCGGTGTCAGCGGGCCGTGGGGGCGTTGCCTGGACCGGTTCCGTCAGGCCTGCCGCGAACTCGGCCTCGCGAACGAGTAGGGCTCACCCGGCGACGGCCTCGTGGACCAGCGCTTTGAGGTCCCGGAAGATCGTGTGCGAGGACTTGGGCCGCACCTGCGTCATGAACTGCACCGTCAGGTCACGGCCCGGGTCCACCCAGAACGTCGTCGTCGCCACCCCGCTCCAGCCGTACGTGCCGAGCGCGGAGGGGGCCTGCGTACGGGACGGGTCGATCACCACCGAGACGCCGAGGCCGAAGCCGACGCCCTCGTTGCCGGGCTCGTCGTGCGCGGGCCTGCTGCCGAACGAGCGCAGGTCGGCGCCGCCCGGCAGGTGGTTGGAGGTCATCAGCTCCACGGTCCCGGGCGTCAGCAGCCGTACGCCGTCGAGTTCGCCGCGGCGGCGCAGGAACTCCATGAAGCGGTGGACGTCGTGCGCGGAGGCCACCATGCCGCCGCTGCCGGACAGGAACCGGGGCCGGCCGTGCAGCGGCAGCCCCGGGATCACCTCGATGCCGCCGTCGCTCGCCTCCCCGTACATCTCGGCCAGCCGTCCCGCCTGCTCCTGACTCACGCAGAACCCGGCGTCCGTCATGCCCAGCGGCCGGAAGACCCGCTCGGCCATGAACACGTCGAGCGGCTGCCCGGACACCACCTCGATCACCCGGCCGAGCACGTTGCTGGCCACCGAGTAGTTCCACTGCGTCCCCGGATCGAACTGCAGCGGCAGGCTCGCGTACACCTCCATCGTCGCGGTCAGGTCCTTGCCCGGCGGCACCGACGACTCCAGGCCCGCCGCGCGGTAGAGGGCGTCGACCGGGTGGGTGTGGTAGAAGCCGAAGGTCAGGCCCGCCGTGTGCGTCATCAGGTGCCGCACGCGTATCGGCCCGGCCGCCGGGCGGGTCACCAGGTCCTCGGGCCCGGAGCCGCTGACGTACACCCGCGGCTCCGCGAACTGCGGCAGGTGCCGCTCCAGCGGGTCGTCGAGCGACAGCCGCCCCTCCTCCACCAGCATCAGCGCGGCCACCGCCGTGACCGGCTTGGTCATGGAGTAGATCCGCCACAGGGTGTCGCTCTCGACGGGCAGCCCGGCCGCGACGTCCCGCAGGCCGTGCGTGGTGAGGTGGGCGACGCGCCCGCCACGGGCGACGGACACGAGGAAACCCGGCAGGCGCCCCTCGTCGACGTAGTGGGCGAGATGCTGGTCCAGACGGTCCAGCGCCTTGTCGTCCAGCCCCGCCTCGCCCGGGTCGACCTCTTGCCACAGCTGTGCCATCGCTTTTCCTCCGTCGTGCTCGTCGAGGTGACATCCGGCATACCCGCACCTGAGCACCTCAGACGCATCGTGGCGCAGGAAACGGAGGGAATCCGACCGCCCGCCCACCCGTTGCCCAAGACATGACTCAGGACGCGACGCAGGACGCCCTTCTCGCACTGCTCTCCGACAGCCACGGGGGAGTGCTGGTCACCCTCAAACGCGACGGCCGCCCCCAGCTGTCGAACGTCAGCCACGCCTACGACCCCGACGAGCGGATCATCCGGGTCTCGATCACGGCCGACCGCGCCAAGACCCGCAACCTGCGCCGCGACCCCCGGGCGTCCTACCACGTCACCACCCCCGACCGCTGGGCCTACACGGTCGCCGAGGGCACCGCCGACCTCTCACCGGTCGCACGCGACCCCCACGACGAGACGGTGGAGGAGCTCATCCGCCTCTACCGCGACGTCCTTGGCGAACACCCCGACTGGGACGACTACCGCGCCGCCATGGTCCGCGACCGCCGCATGGTCCTGCGGCTGCGGGTGGAGCGGGTGTACGGGATTCCGCGCCGCGCTACTGGCGGCTGACCGTCCGGGACACACCGGCGACCACGGTCGTCGCCAGGATCCAGCCGGTCAGCACCAGCCCGTACGCCAGCGCCTGGTACCAGCCCTCGGGGGCGTACGCCGGCTCCTGCCCGAAGGAGATCACCGGCAGCAGCAGGTCGAGGGTGTAGAACACCGGGTTGAACGGCGGGGCCTCGTCCGCCTTCAGCGGGGCCGGGTGGTGCAGGGCGTAGACGACGGAGCCGACCGCCAGCAGCGACAGCAGCCAGGCGGCGGCGCGCAGCGGGCGGAAGCCGTAGCCGACGGTGGCGTCCTGTACGTGCCCCCACACCCGGCCGTACCAGGGGAGGGTGCCGCGGTGCCGGCGCTCCTTGGCGAGCTGGACCTGGCGGGCCGCGCGGTCGTCGCCGATGCGGCGGTACGCGGCCGTCAACTGCTCGTAGACCTGCGGGACGTAGCCGTCGCCCTCCCGCTCCAGCATCGGCAGGCGCCGTTCGGCGGGTTCATGGGGGGTGAGGGTGGTGTACGCCAGCCCGCTGAGGTGGACCCGCTCGGGCACCTTCTCCGGCTCCAGGTAGAGCACGTCCAGCTGGGCGCGGCGCAGACTCAGGGCGCCCTCCAGCGGGCCGCCCTTGCGCAGCCACAGCTCCCCGATGGTGGCGCTGCCGACGCGCAGCACGGCTCCGTCGGGGTGGGACAGGCGGGTGTACGACAGGTCGAGGCGGCCGGCGATCCGGGCGCCGCGCAGGCCGACCCAGCCTCGCACCTCCGCGTGCCGCAGCAGCAGGTGCCCCTCCACGCCGAGCGTCTCCGCGTCGAGGGCGGGCAGACCCGGGTTGGCCAGCCGTGCCTCGTTCAGGTTGAGCGACCCGGCGACGCTCGCGCCGTTGAGCCGTATCTGCCCCCGGGTGCGCAGCCCGGGCGCCCACAGGTCGGCGCCGAGGGCGGCCTGGTTGAGCTGGAGCACCGGCTCGTCGGCGTCCGGTGCGGCGACCTCGGCGCTCTCCATGTACACGCTGCCGGTGATCTCGGCTCCGCCGAGCCGCACCGGCCCCTGGAAGCGGGAGCGGGTCATGCGCAGCACCCCGTCGACCCGCATCGCGTGGGCGACCAGCCCGGGCAGCACCGACTCGCTCAGGTTCAGCTCGCGCAGCCGGCAGGCGTACAGCCGCGGCACCTCCTCGAAGTGGCAGTGCCGCAGCCGCACGGGGTGGTCGACCGTCGCGTACTGAAGGTCGAGGAAGCCGGTGATCCGGGCGCCCGCCAGGCTCAGCGCGGCCACCTCGCCGTCCATCTGGGGGCCGTTGAGGAGCAGCGTCCGCACCACCTCGGCACGGACGGTGCGCTCCGGTCCCCAGGTGCCGCCGCCGGCCGGGTCCTCCTCGGGTGTCTCGCGGAAGTCCACGAGCGCACCCGTGGCGAACGCCCGCCACACCCGCACTTCCGCTGCCGTCAGCTCGTCGATCTCCATCAGCCGGGACTCTGACGGGCTCCGGCACGCACTGTCAACTCCCGTTTGCCGCCCGGACGTTCCACTCCTGGATCACCGGCCTGCCGTGCTCGGTGGACAGCCGGCTCACCGTGCCCGTCTCCAGCCGGAACAGCCGGCCCTCGGCGGGCGGCAGGCCGAGCCTGCGGGCTGTGAGGACGCGCAGGAAGTGGCCGTGGGCGACGAGGAGGACATCGCCGTCCGGCAGGGCCATGGCCGCCCGGGACAGCACCCGGTCGGCGCGCTTGCCGACCTCCTCGGGCGACTCGCCCGGGTGCCCGTCGGGGCCGGGCGGCACGCCGTCGGTCCACAGGTCAAAGCCGGGCCGGGTGCGTTGTACCTCCTCGGTGGTGACGCCCTCGTAGCCGCCGTAGTCCCACTCGCGCAGGTCCGGCTCGCGCACCGCCCCGGACAGGCCCGCCAGCTCGGCGGTGCGCACCGCGCGGGCCAGCGGGCTGGTCAGGACGAGCGCGAAGGGGCGGTGTGCCAGCAGCGGGGCGAGGGACCTGGCCTGTTCCTCGCCGTGCCGGGTGAGGGGCAGATCGGTGAAGCTGGTGTGCTGTCCCGATCTGCTCCACTCGGTCTCGCCGTGCCGGACCAGCAGCAGATCACCCACGGTGCCTCACGCCTTCTTCGCCTGCTCGACCGCGTGCCCGCCGAACTGGTTGCGCAGCGCCGCGATCATCTTCATCTGCGGGGAGTCGTCCTGGCGGGAGGCGAACCGGGCGAACAGCGAGGCGGTGATCGCGGGCAGCGGCACGGCGTTGTCGATGGCCGCCTCCACCGTCCAGCGGCCCTCACCGGAGTCCTCGGCGTAGCCGCGCAGCTTCTCCAGGTGCTCGTCCTCGTCGAGGGCGTGCACCGCCAGGTCCAGCAGCCAGGAGCGGATGACGGTGCCCTCCTGCCAGGAGCGGAACACCTCGCGGACGTTGTCCACCGAGTCCACCGCCTCCAGCAGCTCCCAGCCCTCGGCGTAGGCCTGCATCATGGCGTACTCGATGCCGTTGTGGACCATCTTCGCGAAGTGCCCGGCGCCCACCCGGCCCGCGTGGACATAACCGTACGGGCCGTCCGGCTTGAGCGCGTCGAAGATCGGCTTCAGCCGGTCGACGTGCTCCTTGTCGCCGCCGACCATCAGGGCGTAGCCGTTCTTCAGGCCCCACACGCCGCCCGAGACGCCGGCGTCGACGAAGCCGATGCCCTTGGCGCCGAGTTCGGCGGCGTGCTTCTCGTCGTCGCTCCAGCGCGAGTTGCCGCCGTCGACGACGGTGTCGCCGGGCTCGAGCAGCTCGCCGAGCTCGTCGATGACCGACTGGGTGGCGGCGCCGGCCGGCACCATCACCCACACCGTGCGCGGGGCGTCGAGCCGTTCGGCCAGCTCGGCCAGGCTGCCGACGTCGGACAGGTCGGGGTTGCGGTCGTAGCCGAGGACGGTGTGGCCGGCGCGGCGGATCCGCTCGCGCATGTTGCCGCCCATCTTCCCGAGACCGATCAGGCCCAGCTGCATGTCAGTTCACTTCTCCCTGCGCGTTGTCAGCGTTCTTCAGCGAGCGGTAGGCGGCCACGAGGGCGGCGGTGGAGGAGTCGAGGCCGGGCACCTCGGCCCCTTCGGTCAGCGCGGGCTCGACGCGCTTGGCGAGGACCTTGCCGAGCTCGACGCCCCACTGGTCGAAGGAGTCGATGTTCCAGATCGCGCCCTGCACGAACACCTTGTGCTCGTAGAGGGCGACCAGCTGGCCCAGCACCGACGGGGTCAGTTCGGTGGCCAGGACGGTGGTGGTGGGGTGGTTGCCCTGGAACGTGCGGTGCGGCACCTGCTCCTCGGGCACGCCCTCCGCGCGCACCTCCTCGGCGGTCTTGCCGAAGGCGAGCGCCTGCCCCTGCGCGAACAGGTTGGCCATCAGCAGGTCGTGCTGCGCCTTGAGTTCGTCGGCCAGCTCGGCGACCGGCCGGGCGAAGCCGATGAGGTCGGCGGGGATCAGCTTGGTGCCCTGGTGGATCAACTGGTAGTAGGCGTGCTGCCCGTTGGTGCCGGGCGTGCCCCACACCACCGGCCCGGTCTGCCACTGCACGGGCCGCCCGTCGCGCTGCACCGACTTGCCGTTGGACTCCATGTCCAGCTGCTGCAGGTAGGCGGTGAACTTCGACAGGTAGTGCGAGTACGGCAGCACCGCGTGGGACTCGGCGCCGAAGAAGTCGCCGTACCAGATGCCCAGCAGGCCGAGGATCAGCGGGGCGTTGGCCTCCGGGTCGGCGTTGCGGAAGTGGTCGTCGACGATGCGGAAACCGTCCAGCATCTCCAGGAACCGGTCCGGGCCGATGGCGATCATCAGCGACAGGCCGATCGCCGAGTCGTACGAGTAGCGCCCGCCGACCCAGTCCCAGAACTCGAACATGTTGTCCGGGTCGATGCCGAACCCGGTGACCTTCTCGGCGTTCGTCGACAGGGCCACGAAGTGCCGCGCGACCGCCTTCTCGTCGCCCCCGAGCCCGGCCAGGAGCCAGGAGCGCGCCGAGGTGGCGTTGGTGATGGTCTCGATGGTGGTGAAGGTCTTGGAGGCGACGATGAACAGCGTCTCCGCCGGGTCCAGGTCCCGTACCGCCTCGTGCAGGTCGGAGCCGTCCACGTTCGACACGAACCGGAAGGTCAACTCCCGTGCCGTGTACGGGCGCAGCGCCTCGTAGGCCATCGCCGGGCCCAGGTCGGAGCCGCCGATGCCGATGTTGACGACGTTGCGGATGCGCTTGCCGGTGTGGCCGGTCCACTCGCCGGAGCGGACCCGGTTCGCGAAGCCGGCCATCTTGTCCAGGACGGCGTGCACCTTCGGCACGACGTTCTCGCCGTCGACCTCGATCACCGCGTCCCGGGGCGCCCGCAGCGCGGTGTGCAGCACGGCCCGGTTCTCGGTGATGTTGATCTTCTCGCCGCGGAACATGGCGTCGCGCAGCCCGAACACGTCGGTGGCGGCGGCCAGTTCCCGGAGCAGGGCGAGGGTCTCGTCGGTGACGAGGTGCTTGGAGTAGTCGATGCGCAGGTCGCCGACGTGCACGACGTACCGCTCCGCGCGGCCCGGGTCGTCGGCGAACAGGTCACGCAGATGCGCGTGCCACTGCGCCCGGTGGTCCTCCAGGGCCGTCCACTCGGGCCGCCGGGTGAGCAGGGGGGAATCAGACATGTGCGGGAATCTCCTCGGTTGCCTCGCCGCGCAGGGCGACGGCGTACATCTCGTCCGCGTCGAGGCGCCGGAGCTCCTCGGCGATCAGTTCGGAGGTGGGGCGGACCTTCAGCGCCAGGGTGCGCGAGGGCTGGCCCGGCAGGTGCAGGGTGGCCAGCGGGCCCTCGGGCCGGTCGATGACGATCTCGCCCTTGTCGGTGCCGAGCCGTACGCCGGTGACGACCGGGCCGGCGGTCTCCACC
This sequence comes from Streptomyces sp. NPDC052682, assembly GCF_040678435.1. NCBI lineage: Bacteria > Bacillati > Actinomycetota > Actinomycetes > Kitasatosporales > Streptomycetaceae > Streptomyces > Streptomyces sp. NPDC052682. The sequence goes on from NZ_JBFATS010000007.1 coordinate 94,592, forward strand.
CGCTCGACCGGCACGTGCAGCCGGGCCTGGAGCCAGCGCGCCAGCAGCTCGGCGCTCGGGTTCTCCGCCTCGCTCTCCACGGCCGCCGAGGTCACCGTCAGCCGGGCCTGGTCCAGGGCGGCGGCCAGCATCGAGCGCCACGGGGTGAGCCGGGTCCAGGCGAGGTCGGTGTCGCCGGGCGCGTACGACGTCACCCGGGCCTGGAGCGCCTGCAGCGGGTGCTCGACGGCGTACATGTCGGTGATGCGCCGCTGGGCGAGCGCCCCGAGCGGGTCCTTCGCGGGGTTCTCGGGCGCGTCCACCGGCCACCACACCACCACCGGCGCGTCCGGCAGCAGCAGCGGCAGCACCACCGAGTCGGCGTGCTCGGACACCTCGCCGTACAGGCGCAGCACGACCGTCTCGCCGGTGCCCGCGTCGGCGCCCACCCGGACCTCGGCGTCGAGGTGGGAGCGGGTGCGGTCGCGCGGGGTGCGGGCGTGCCGCTTGATGACGACCAGGGTGCGCGCGGGGTGCTCGTGCGAGGCCTCCTCGGCGGCCCTGATCGAGTCGTAGGCGTTCTCCTCGTCCGTGACGATCACCATCGTCAGGACCATGCCCACGGCGGGGGTGCCGATCGCCCGGCGGCCCTGCACCAGGGCCTTGTTGATCTTGCTTGCCGTGGTGTCGGTCAGATCGATCTTCATGGCCTGCGCCAGCTCCGTCCGTCTCGTGCGAGCATCTCGTCGGCTTCCGCGGGTCCCCAGCTGCCCGCGGCGTACTGCGCGGGCCTGCCGTGGTGCGCCCAGTACTCCTCGACCGGGTCGAGGATCCGCCAGGACTCTTCCACCTCCTGGTGACGGGGGAACAGGTTGGCGTCTCCCAGGAGTACGTCCAGGATGAGCCGCTCGTACGCCTCCGGGCTGGACTCGGTGAACGACTCGCCGTAGGCGAAGTCCATCGTCACGTCCCGGATCTCCATCGACGTGCCGGGCACCTTGGAACCGAACCGGACCGTCACGCCCTCGTCGGGCTGGACGCGGATGACGATCGCGTTCTGGCCGAGTTCCTCGGTGGCCGTCGCGTCGAAGGGGGAGTGCGGGGCCCGCTGGAAGACGACCGCGATCTCGGTGACCCGCCGTCCCAGCCGCTTGCCGGTGCGCAGGTAGAACGGCACGCCCGCCCAGCGGCGGTTGTCGATGTTCAGCTTGATCGCGGCGTACGTGTCCGTCGTGGAGGCCGGGTCGATGCCCTCCTCCTCCAGGTAGCCGCACACCCGCTCGCCGCCCTGCCAGGCGGGCGCGTACTGGCCGCGCACGGTGTGCCTGCCGAGGTCCTCGGGCAGCTGCACGGCCCGGAACACCTTCAGCTTCTCCGTCAGCAGCGACGCCGCGTCGAAGGAGGCGGGCTCCTCCATCGCGGTGAGCGCCATCAGCTGCAGCAGGTGGTTCTGGATGACGTCCCGGGCGGCGCCGATGCCGTCGTAGTAGCCGGCCCGGCCGCCGATGCCGATGTCCTCCGCCATGGTGATCTGCACGTGGTCCACGTAGGACCGGTTCCAGATCGGCTCGAACATCTGGTTGGCGAAGCGCAGCGCCAGGATGTTCTGGACGGTCTCCTTGCCCAGGTAGTGGTCGATGCGGAAGACCTGCTCGGGGTCGAACACGTCGTGCACGATCGCGTTCAGCTCGCGCGCCGAGGCCAGGTCGTGCCCGAACGGCTTCTCGATGACGGCCCGCCGCCAGGAGCCCTCCGGCGCGTTGGCCAGGCCGTGCTTCTTCAGCTGCTGGACGACCTTCGGGAAGAACTTCGGCGGCACGGACAGGTAGAAGGCGTAGTTGCCACTGGTGCCCCGGGAGGCGTCCAGTTCCTCCACGGCGGAGCGCAGCTGCTTGAACGCCGTGTCGTCGTCGAAGTCGCCCGGGATGAACCGCATGCCCTCGGCGAGCTGCTGCCAGACCTCCTCGCGGAACGGGGTCCGGGCGTGCTCGCGCACGGCGTCGTGCACGACCTGCGCGAAGTCCTGGTCCTCCCAGTCCCGGCGGGCGAAGCCGACCAGCGAGAAGCCCGGCGGCAGCAGGCCGCGGTTGGCCAGGTCGTACACCGCCGGCATCAGCTTCTTGCGGGACAGGTCGCCGGTGACGCCGAAGATGACGAGACCGGACGGGCCCGCCACCCGCGGCAGGCGGCGATCGCGCGGGTCGCGCAGCGGGTTGGACCAGAAGTCCGGTCGCTCGGGGTTCTCCGGTGTGAGCGCGGCCGCCAGGACGGCGGTGCTCTTGGCGGGGGCGGCGGCCGGGTCCGCCACGGGGATCTCCTCGCTCATCTAAGCGTCAACTCCCTTGCTGTTGAGGGACTTCGTGACCGCGTCCAGCAGGTCCTGCCAGGCCGTGACGAACGTGGCGACGCCCTCGGCCTCCAGCTGCTCCACGACCTCGTCGTAGGAGATGCCGAGCCGCTCGATCGCCGCGAGGTCGGCGCGGGCCTGGGCGTAGCCGCCGGTGACCGTGTCGCCGGTGACGGCGCCGTGGTCGGCGACGGCGTGCAAGGTGGCCTCCGGCAGGGTGGTGACCGTGCCCGGGGCGACCAGCTCGTCCACGTACAGGGTGTCCTGGTAGGCCGGGTCCTTCACCCCGGTGGAGGCCCACAGCGGCCGCTGCTTGTTCGCGCGGGCGCCCGCCAGGGCCAGAAAGCGCTCACCGGCGAAGACCCGCTCGTACGCCTCGTAGGCGAGCCGCGCGTTGGCCAGCGCCGCCCGGCCCTTCAGGGCGAGGGCCTCGTCGGTGCCCAGCAGGGTCAGCCGCTTGTCGATCTCGGTGTCGACGCGGGAGACGAAGAAGGACGCCACGGAGTGGACGGTGCTCATATCCAGGCCCTGGGCGGCGGCCTTCTCCAGGCCCGCCAGGTAGGCGTCCATGACCGCGCGGTAGCGCTCCAGCGAGAAGATCAGCGTCACGTTGACGCTGATGCCCGCGCCGATCACCTCGGTGATCGCCGGGAGGCCGGCCCTGGTCGCCGGGATCTTGATCATCACGTTGGGCCGGTCGACGAGCCAGGCCAGCTGCCGGGCCTCGGCGACGGTGGCCGCCGTGTCGTGGGCCAGGCGCGGGTCGACCTCGAGGGAGACCCGGCCGTCCCGGCCGCCGGTCGCCTCGTACACCGGCCTGAGGACGTCGGCGGCGGCGCGGACGTCGGCGGTCGTCATCATCCGCACGGCCTCGTCGACCGTCACGCCCCGCACCGCCAGCTCGGCCAGCTGCTCCTCGTACCCCTCGCCGGACCCGATGGCCGCCCGGAAGATCGACGGGTTGGTGGTCACGCCGACGACGTGGTTGGTCGCGATCAGCTCGGCGAGGTTGCCCGACTCGATCCGCCGGCGCGACAGGTCGTCCAGCCAGACGGAGACACCCTGACCGGAGAGGCGCTCGAGCGCTCCCGCGGTGGTGGTTGCTTCGGTGGTCACAGTGATCTTCTTCTTTCCGGAAGTCGGCTCAGCCACGCGCGGCGGCGAGGGATTCCCGGGCCGCGGCGACGACGTTCTCGGCGGTGAAGCCGTACTCGGCGAACAGGGTCCTCGCGTCGGCGGAGGCGCCGAAGTGCTCCAGGGAGACGATCCGCCCGGCGTCCCCCACGAACCGGTACCAGGTCAGCCCGACCCCGGCCTCCACCGCGACGCGCGCCTTCACGGACGGCGGCAGGACCCGCTCGCGGTACGCGCGGGGCTGCTCCTCGAACCACTCCACCGACGGCATGGACACCACCCGCGTCGGCACACCCGCGGCCTGGAGCCGCTCGCGCGCCTCGACGGCGAGGTGCACCTCGGAGCCGGTGGCGATGAGGATCACCTGGGGCTCGCCGCCTTCCGCCTCGACCCTCACATAGCCGCCGCGCGCCGCGTCCGGGTCCGGCGCGTACGTCGGCACGCCCTGCCGGGTCAGGGCCAGACCGTGCGGCGCCGGGCGGGTGGCGTGCCGCGTGAGGATCTCGGCCCAGGCGATCGCGGTCTCGTTGGCGTCGGCCGGGCGGACCACGTTCAGGCCCGGGATGGCCCGCAGCGACGCCAGGTGCTCGACGGGCTGGTGCGTCGGGCCGTCCTCGCCCAGGCCGATGGAGTCGTGCGTCCACACATACGTCACCGGCAGCTGCATCAGCGCCGACATGCGCACCGCGTTGCGCATGTAGTCGGAGAACACCAGGAAGGTGCCGCCGTAGACACGGGTGTTGCCGTGCAGGGCGATGCCGTTCAGCTCCGCGGCCATGGAGAACTCGCGGATGCCGAAGTGGATCGTGCGGCCGTACGGGTCGGCCTCGGGCAGCGGGTTGTCCTTCGGCAGGAAGGAACTGTTCTTGTCGATGGTGGTGTTGTTGGAGCCGGCCAGGTCGGCGGAGCCGCCCCACAGCTCGGGGAGCACCGCGCCGAGCGCCTGGAGGACCTTGCCGGAGGCGGCCCGGGTGGCGACCGACCTGCCGGGCTCGAACACCGGCAGGGCGTCCTCCCAGCCCTTGGGCAGCTCGCCCTTGCTGACCCGGTCGAACAGCTCGGCGCGCTGCGGGTGGTCCCCGCGCCAGGCGGCGATCCGCTTGTCCCAGGCGGCGTGCGCCTCGGCGCCCCGGTCGAGGGCCTTGCGGGTGTGGGCGAGGACCTCGTCGTCGACCTGGAAGGTCCGCTCCGGGTCGAAGCCGAGGACCCGCTTGGTGGCCGCGACCTCGTCCTCGCCGAGGGCCGAGCCGTGCGCGGCCTCCGTGTTCTGCGCGTTCGGGGCCGGCCAGGCGATGATCGTGCGCATCGCGACGATCGAGGGGCGCCCGGTCTCGGCCTGCGCCGCCTTCAGCGCCGCGTACAGGGCGTGCACGTCGATGTCGCCGTTGCCGGCCGGCTCGACCCGCTGCACGTGCCAGCCGTACGCCTCGTACCGCTTCAGCACGTCCTCGGAGAACGCGGTCGCCGTGTCGCCCTCGATGGAGATGTGGTTGTCGTCGTACAGGAAGACCAGGTTGCCGAGCTTCTGGTGACCGGCGAGCGAGGACGCCTCGGCGGAGACGCCCTCCTGCAGGTCGCCGTCGGAGACGATCGCCCAGATGGTGTGGTCGAAGGGGGAGGTCCCCTCGGGGGCGTCCGGGTCGAACAGGCCGCGCTCGTAGCGGGCGGCCATCGCCATGCCGACGGCGTTGGCGACGCCCTGCCCGAGCGGGCCGGTGGTGGTCTCCACCCCGGCGGTGTGCCCGTACTCCGGGTGGCCCGGAGTCTTGGAGCCGTGGGTCCGGAAGGCCTTCAGGTCGTCCAGCTCCAGCTCGTAGCCCGCGAGGTACAGCTGGGTGTAGAGGGTCAGCGAGGTGTGGCCCGGCGACAGCACGAAACGGTCCCGGCCCGTCCACTCCGGGTCGGCCGGGTCGTGCCGCATCAGCTTCTGGAAGATCGTGTACGCGGCCGGGGCCAGGCTCATCGCGGTGCCCGGGTGGCCGTTGCCGGCCCGCTGCACGGCATCGGCCGCCAGCAGGCGGGCGGTGTCGACGGCACGCCGGTCCAGTTCGGTCCACTCCAAGCGGTCGGTTGTCTGCGTGCTCATCTTCAAGAAGTCCTCGATCCGAGCGAAGTAGCTGGTCTGACGCGTTCAAAAGTAAAAGTCTGATTTTTTGGGCGGTAGGTCGCGGTGTGCCAGCCTGTGGTGAAAGTGGGACAGCACCACGACGGCGCGGCGGGAACAGGACGGCACGAGACGGACATGGCGGACACAACCGTGCGGGGTGCGGACGGGGACGGTGGCGGCGACGGGATCAGAACCTTCCCCTTCCCGGTCGATCTGAGCGTCCTCGGCGTCGGTATGCAGGTCGGCCCGATGAGCGGCCCCGGCCGCCCCTGGCATCCCGGCGGGGTGCAGCCGGAGCGCGTGCACCGCATCGACTTCCACGTCGTGATGCTGTTCAGCGACGGCCCGGTCCGGCACATGGTCGACTTCGCCGAGTACGAGGCCACGGCCAGCGACCTGCTGTGGATCCGCCCGGGGCAGGTCCACCGCTTCTCGCGCACCAGCGAGTACCGCGGAACCGTGCTGACCATGCAGCCCGGCTTCCTGCCCCGCGCCACCGTCGAGGCCACCGGCCTGTACCGCTACGACCTGCCGCCCCTGCTGCACCCCGACGAACCGCAGCTCACCGCCCTGCGCGCGGCGCTCGACCAGCTGCGCCGCGAGTACGAGGACACCACCACCCTGCCGCTGAGCCTGCACACGGCGGTGCTGCGGCACTCCCTGTCCGCGTTCCTGGTCCGCCTGGCCCACCTCGCGACCAGCTCCGCCGAGGCCTCGCCCGGGCAGAGCGACACCACCTTCACCCGCTTCCGCGACGCGGTGGAGCAGGGCTTCGCCACCAACCACAGCGTCAGCGCCTACGCCGACGCGCTCGGCTACTCCCGCCGCACCCTGGTCCGCGCGGTCCGCGCCGCGACCGGCGAGACGCCCAAGTCCTTCATCGACAAGCGGGTGGTGCTGGAGGCCAAGCGGCTGCTCGCCCACACCGACCTGCCGATCGGCCGGGTCGGCGCGGCGGTCGGCTTCCCCGACGCGGCCAACTTCTCCAAGTTCTTCCACCAGCACACCGACCGGACACCGGCGGCGTTCCGGGCGGAGCTGCGCTGAGGGAGCGCTGTGCGCCCACTGTGCGGTGGATGTACAAGACGATGCCCAGAAGCACGGGGAAATCCCCGGAAGAGACAAGGGAATCACCAGAGTCCGGCGAGAATCCGCCCGAAGGGCGCCGCCGCGGCGTCACGGGCGGTGCGCGCTGCCGAAAACTGCGGGGCATGGCCACCACAGCCCCCGTTCGTCCCGTCCCCGACGGTCCCCGCCGCCGCGCGCCCTGGAGGTCACCGGCCCACCAGCCCGCGTACGCGCGTTTGGCCCTGCTGATCCTCACCGCGCTCGCCGCCGCGCTCTACACCTGGGGCATCGACCACAGCCAGTACCACACGTTCTACGCGAGCGCCGTCCGCAGCATGACGGAGAGCTGGAAGGCGTTCGTCTACGGCTCGTTCGACCCGGGGAACTCCCTCACCCTCGACAAAGCGCCGGGATTCCTGTGGCCGCAGGCCCTTTTCGCCCGGGTCCTCGGATTCCACCCGTGGGCGCTGACGGTTCCCCAGGTCCTGGAGGGCGTGGCGAGCCTGCTGGTGCTGCACCGGCTGGTGCGCCGCTGGGCCGGGGTGAACGCGGCGCTGGCCGCCGCCACGGCGTTCCTGGTGACGCCGGTGGCCGTCGGGCTCTTCCGTACCGCGGTCGAGGACCCCGCCTTCACCCTGTGCCTGCTGCTGGCGGCGGAGGCCACCCAGCGTGCCGCGCGGGACGGCCGGCTGCGGCCGCTGCTGCTCGCGGGGGTGTGGGTCGGACTCGGCTTCCAGGCCAAGATGCTCGAGGCGTGGGCGGTGCTTCCCGCGCTCGCCCTGGTGTACCTGGTCTCGGCGCCGGTCCCGGCGCGCAAGCGGCTGGCGCACCTCGGGGCGGCGGCCGTCGTGATGACCGCCGTGTCGGCGTCCTGGATGCTCGCCGTCAGCCTGACCCCGGCCAGGGACCGGCCCTATGTGGACGGCACCACCGACGACTCCGCGTTCAGCATGGTGGTCGGCTACAACTTCCTCAACCGCTTCCCCGCACTCGGCATCAGCGCGGCGGCCACCGGCAGCGTCAGCGCCACGCAGGGCGGGGGAGGGGGATGGCACGCGGGCGCGCGTGGTCCCGGTCCGGGCGGCCGGGTCGAACACCCCGGCGGCGCAGGGAAGTCGGGCGGCGGCCGGTACGGCGGCAGCGCGGCCCGTGGGGCGGGCCACCGGCGCACAACCAGGGCGACGGCCGGCGGCCGGGGCGCCGGCCAGAACGGCTGGGCGAAGATGTTCGGCACGTCGCTCGCCTCGCAGACCGGCTGGCTCTACCCGTTCGCCGCCGTGTCCCTCCTGTGCGGCCTGCTGTGGCGCCGGGGCAGCCCGCGCACCGACGGGATCCGTGCCGGATTCCTTCTGTGGGGCACCTGGCTGGCCACGTTCTTCCTGGTGTTCAGCGCCGGCAGCGTCGGCGGCCACACGTACTACATGGGCGTCATCGCCGTACCGCTCGCCGCGCTCACCGGTGGCGGCCTGGCGGTGCTGTGGCGCGCCTACCGGGCCGGCGGCCGCCGCGCCTGGGCCCTGCCGGGCGCGGTCGCGGCGACGGCGGGGTGGAGCGCGTATCTCGCCGGCCGGTTCCCCTCGTTCCTGCCGTGGCTGGCGCCCGTGGTGGGCGCGCTCGGGCTCACCGCCGTCGTCCTGCTGGTCCTGGCCCGCCCCGGCCGCACCCCGTCCGGCGGGCGGCTCGCCGTCGCCGCCCTGGCCGCGTCCCTCGCGGCGGTACTGCTCGCGCCGGGCGCGTGGGCGGTGCAGGTCTTCGACCCCGGCTACCGCGCCTCCGGCATGGGCGCGGTCGGCCCGACCGGCCCGGACCGCGGCCACGGCGCGGTGACCGCGGCGGGCGGTCCGGTCGCCCGCGTGCGGTGGGACGGCGGCACACCGCACGGCAGCCGGGCACTCCTCGCGGGAGGCTTCGGCGGGTTCGGCGACGGGCAACTGACCACGGCGCAGCGCGAGGTGCTCGACTACACCACCGCGCACCAGGGCTCGGCCGCCTACGTCTTCGCCACCACCAGCTGGACCACCGCGTCCCCGTACATCCTCGCCACCGGCGCTCACGTCCTCCCGCTCGGCGGCTTCAGCGGCGCGGTGCCCTTCCCGACCCCGGCGCGGTTCCGTCAGCTGGTCGGCAGCGGCGAGCTGCGGTACGTGCTGCTGGGCGGCGCCCGGGGCGCGGGCGCCCTGCCCGGCGGCCGGGGCGGCGGGACGACGGCCACCGCGCGGATCACCGACTGGGTCGAGTCGGCCTGCGCCCGGGTCCCGGCCTCGGCCTACACCACTCCCTCGCGTGTCCCGGCCGGGGGAACGACGAGCGTACCGACCCTGTACCGGTGCGGCCCCGGCCGCTGAGGGACCGTGCCCGGACCGACTCAGCCGGACGTCGGCCGCAGCACCAGGCAGACGAAGCCGAAGGAGTCCCGGTAACCGCGCAGCCACTGGGTGCGGTGGGCGTCCGCCGCCGCGAGCGCCTTCCCGCTGTCCGGGTCGTCGGCGTGGTCCAGGGCCCAGGAGGCCAGTGAGCCCGTCCAGGCCCACTCGTACGCGTCGAGTTCCCGGCGGGTGCTGAGGTGCCCCTGGACCGGGGTCCACCCGTCGGCGACCACGCGGTCCACCGTGGTCGGCAGGTCGGCCAGGTCGCCGAGCAGCTCGACCGCCTCCGGGGAGGGCGGGCGCTCCCAGTAGCCGTCCCCGACCAGGACCCGTCCGCCGGGAGCCAGGTGCCGGCGCGCCGCCGCCAGGGTGGGCGGCAGGCCGCCGAAGGCGTGCGTGGCGCCCACGCACAGCACCAGGTCGAAGGGGTGCGGGCAGGTGAAGGAGGCGGCGTCCGCGTGGTGCAGGACGAGACGGTCCTGGACGCCGAGCCGGTGCGCGGACCGCCGGGCGTGCGCCAGGGCGGCCTCGGCGAGGTCGACGCCCTCGGCCCGCAGCCGCGGATGCGCGGTCAGGGCGCGCAGCAGCCATTCCCCGCCGCCGCAACCGAGGTCGAGGACCCGGGCGTCGGGGCGGGGGATGCCCTGGTCCAGCAGGCGGCGCACCGAGTCGTCGTCGAGCGGGGCCGCGATCGGATGGTCCGCGTGGGCCAGTCGGGAGAGCTGCGCACGGTTCACCCGGCGGAGCCTGCCACGGGCCGCCGGCGGCCCGCACGCGCTTTTCCACCGGCGCGGGGTGGCTCCGCGCACCCGCGGAGCCACCCCGCTACGGCGAGGCGCTTCAGTGCCCGAAGGTGAACCAGTTGACGTTCACGAAGTCCGCGGGCTGTCCGCTGGTGAAGGTCAGATACACGTCGTGGGTGCCGGTCACGCCGGTGATGTTCGCCGGGATGGTCCGCCAGGACTGCCAGCCGCCCGTGTTGGCCACCGCGAAGCTGCCGACGGGCGCGTTGCTGCGGCTGTCCAGCCGCACCTCGACCAGCCCGCTGACCCCGCCTGCCGCGCCGCTGGCGACCCGGGCGCTGAACTGCCGGGCCGCGGTGGAGCCGAAGTCGACGCCCTTGTACAGCGCCCAGTCCCCGTTGGCCAGCGAGCCGATGTTCTGGCCGCCGCCCGCGTCCGACGTCGCCTCGGTGCTCACCCCGGACTGCCCGTCGTACGACTCGGCCTGGAGGGTGCCGTAGGCGTCGCGGGTGCCGCCGCCGGGCGGAGGGGTGGTGCCGCTGCCGCCGGCCGACAGCACCTGGACGTAGTCCACGAGCATCGGGTGGCCCGGCTGGGTGCCGGCGTCCGGGCCGCCGCCGAACGCGTCGGGGAAGCCGCCGCCCATCGCCACGTTGAGGATGATGAAGAAACCGTGGTCCGTGGCGTTCCGCCAGGTCGTCGCGTCGACCTGGTTGGCGCGCACGGTGTGGTAGGTGAGGCCGTCGACGGAGAACCGGATCTCCTCCGGGCTCGTCGAGCGGTCCCACTCCATGCGGTAGGTGTGGAAACCGGCCTGGCAGGTCGTGCCGGGGCAGGTCGTGTTGCCGCCGATGCCGCTGGTCTCGTTGCAGGGGCCGCCCGGCGAGGTGCCGCAGTGCATCGTGGCGAACACCGTGTTCTGGCCCTGGGTGTTCTCCATGATGTCCAGCTCGCCGACGCCGGGCCAGTTCCAGTAGTTGCCCCGGTAGGGCGCGCCCAGCATCCAGAACGCCGGCCAGTAGCCCTTCGCAGCGGCCCCCGTGACGTTCGGGACCTGGATGCGGGCCTCCACGCGCAGCTTGCCGCCGGCCGGGGGCTGGAAGTCGGTGCGGTTGGTCTCGATGCGGCCCGACGTCCAGGTGCCGGCCGCGTCGCGCCGCGGGGTGATGCGCAGGTTGCCGTTGCCGTCGAGCGAGACGTTGTCCGTGCTCGACGTCATCGTCTCGATCTCGCCCGTGCCCCAGTTGGCGGGGCCGCCCGGGTAGCCCTTGCCGGTCGCGTACTGCCAGTTGGCGGTGTTGACGCCGCTGCCCGCGGCGCCGTTGAAGTCGTCGGCGAAGACCTGGGTCCAGCCCGACGGGGGAGGCGGCGCCGCGGCGCTCGCGGACGGGCCGGCGACGGCCGCGGCGCCCGCCGCCAGACCGAGCGTGGCGGCCACGGCGACCAGCGCCTGCCTCAGCGGCCGCCGTCTGCGGGATGTGCCGGAGAGTTGGCTCATGTGGGGGTTGCCTCTCGTACGGATGAAGCTGCGCGGGTGGCTTCGAGCGCGCCTCCGGGGAGTATGAGAGCGCTCTCAGAAGTGTCGCCAATGTGCTCCGCGCCCCTGCGGTCGTCAAGAGGTGAAGCAGAACAAAGTGCTTGAGAAGACGGGGAGTTCACCCCATGAAGGTGTGGTGGCGGCCTTCTTCACCAGCTTCGGTGGCCCTCGGGACAGGGGTGTCTCCCGGCACGTGCCTCGCCGGGCCAGTGAGCAAGTCCCCGGGCATCGCCCGTCGGCCTGTCCCTCATGCGGGTACAGCCGGAAGATCGCCCGACAGGACCCGCTGCGTGTCACCCGCAGCGGGTCCAGGGCGCCCGCAAGCGCATGGCTTCGTGCTTCGCCGAGTGGTCACCCGCCACCACCCACGGTTGACGTGGTGGGATCGGATGGCTGCTCGACTCAGGCTGTTTTACGGGATGAAGCCGTAGCCCAACTGGCCGACCAGCCTCGTCCGGTCGCCCTTGAGGGCCAGCACGAGCGTGCGTGCGAGGGTGCCGCCGAAGCGGGTCCCGCCGTCGGGGGTCGGGACCGTGTCGATGAAACTCTCCACCAGTCCGTTGGGCATCACGTAGTGCGAGTACTGCTGTGTGGGGGCGTCCTCGGGGTTGCCGAGGACCAGCGCGCTGCCGTTGAGCGGCCGGTAGTCGCTGCGCAGCGCCGGTCCGACGAAGCCGTAGAGGCCGTCCCAGCCGCTCAGCCCCGGCGCGAACGTGAACTTGTGGCTGATCGTGAACAGGTAGTACTTGCCGCCGCGGATGACCAGGTGCGGCCGTTCGGTCTGCTGGTTGACGCAGTTGGCCGAGAGCAGCGGGGGCTGGAGCTTCCAGTTCCGCATGCTGTCGCCGTCGGCCGTGGCCAGCCCGATGTTGCCCGTGTAGTACTTCGCGTCTGCCGGCACCTCGTGGCCGGCCGGGACGTCACCGATGTCACGCTTGGTGCACTGGTACGTGCCCGCGGTGCCGCCCGTGTTGCCCTCGAACAGCAGGTGGATCTTGCGGTCCCGCGGGTCGCGGAAGACGAACGGGTCACGGAAGGCGTAGATGATCGGGCCTTGCTGCGACTGTTCGAGGGTCTGGTACAGCTTGCCGTCGGCCTGGGCGATGATGCGGTGGTCCCGGAAGCCGGTGAACCACACGCGGTTCCTGTCCGCGTGGATCTTGCCGGTCGCCTGCGCCAGACGCTGCAGGGCGTCGTTGGGGTCGACCCCGCCGTTGTCGCGCCCGGAGGCGGTGTAGAAGGAGTACACCTTGTCGCCGACGAGCGCCGCCGAGCCGGCCCACTCACGCGAGCCGAACGAGGTGCCGGGCTGGAACAGGTCGCCGCCGTACTTCCAGCTCTTGGCGTCACGCGAGTAGAAGTAGCCGATCTTCGCGTACCAGTGCCGGTCACCGAACGGCACCGAGCGCGGAGCCGTCAGCGAGAAGATGACGTGCCAGCCCTTGTAGGTGGCGGTCTGGGTGTTGAGCCTGGTGAGCGGCCAGGTGTCCCACACCCACACCTTGTCGGTCATCACCGGGAAGTCGGGCGACACGCGAGGAGCTGTGTTGGTCTTGTCCTGCCGGAGTTTGAGGGCGTCCGCGCGGGACCAGACGGCTGTGAAGTCGTCGTCCGCGCTGTACTGCCGTGTCCCGGTCCGGGACGGGTCGTGGGGGGAGGCGGAAGCGGTGGTAGCGATGCCGCTCAGCGTCGCAAGGGCTGTCAAACCCGTCGCCAGCCGGAGCAGCACTCGTCGTGCTCTGTGCATACGTCACCCTTTGGGGAAGAGGAACGAATGGAAGCTGTAGATCCGGTTCCGTCGCTGACAGTACCTCAATTCATTGAAATTGCAACGGACTTGTGGGGCAAAGATGCACTGGAGCGGCAGTCGGGGCGGCGCGCTGGTGGTATGCACGCCCGGCATCGAAGGCCGGCTGGCGGAGTCCGCGGTGAGGAAGTCTCCCGATCCCGCGGCAAGGCCCGTGCTCTCCACGCATCGGCGACCGCGAGGGCGGCGTGAGCCGCTGCTTCACCGCCGCCGTGGATGAAGCGGCCCACTCCGGCGGCCGGCGCCTCGTCGGCCTCGTCGGCCGGACGGACGTCTCGCCCCGAGCCCGGACTCGGCGGCTCGCAGGCGTCGGCGGTCTCGTCCGCTGCTGCGGCTTCGGACGGGACCCGGATGATGAGAACGTTCCAGCTCGTCCGGTCGACCTGGGCGCCGGCACCGACCGTGCCCGTCGCCGAACCGGTCGTCCGGTCGAACGAGTAGCTCAGACGCGCTCCGGCTGCCAGCCCAGCGCCCGTGAGATCCCCCGCGCCGCGAGCCGTACGGCCGGGACGAGCGCCGGCACCTGCGCGCCGGCCTGGGGCACCACGACGGACACGGCGGCGACCACCGACCCGCCCGGCCCGCGGACCGGAGCCGCCACCGAGAGCGCGTCCTCGGTGACCTGACGGTCGCTCACCGCCACCCCGGTACGCCGCACTTCGGCCAGCACCCGGCGCAGCCGCACCGGATCGGTGAGGGTGTACGGGGTGAAGGACGCGAGCGGGCCCGCGCAGTACTCCTCCTGCACCTCCGGCTCGCCGTGCGCCAGCAGCGCGAGGCCGACCCCGGTCGCGTGCAGCGGCCAGCGCGCGCCGACCCGGATGTGCACCCCGACCGCCGACCGCCCCGACAGCCACTCGATGTAGACGACCTCGCGCCCGTCGCGCACGGCCAGCTGCACGTTCTCGTGCGTCGCCTCGTACAGGTCCTCCAGGTACGGCAGGGCCAGCTGCCGCAGCGCCAGGCCGCGCGGGGCGAGCGCCGCGACCTCCCACAGCCGCAGCCCGACGTGGTAGACGCCGGAGGGGTCCCGCTCCAGCGCGCCCCACCGCGCGAGCGCGCCGACCAGGCGGTGCGCGGTCGTCAGGCTGAGCCCGGCCCGGCGGCTGATGTCCGTCAGCGACAGGGCCGGGTGCTCGTGGTCGAAGGCGGCGAGCACGGCCAGCAGCCGGTCGGGCGCGGTGGGGGTGCCCGCGGGCATCAGCTCAATCCGTCCTCGGCGACCCGTAGCAGCAGCGCGTGCAGCGTGGCGCGCTCGGCCGGGTCCAGCGGGGCGAGCAGCTCGTCGGTGACCCGTTGCCCGGCCTCGTCCGTGTCGCGCAGGAAGGCCCGGCCCGCCTCGGTCAGGACGACGATCCGGCTGCGGCGGTCGTCGGGGGAGGGGCGGCGCTGGGCGAGCCGGAGCTTCTCCAGGTCGTCGACCAGGCCGACGATCGCGCTCGGGTCGTAGCCGAGCCGGGCGCTCAGCTCGCGCTGCAGGGCGCCCTCGGCGGTGGCGAGGAAGCGCAGCAGCGCGTAGTGGCGCAGCCGCAGGCCGGACTGCTGGAGGGTGGCGTTGAACAGCTGCCCGGAGCGCAGGCCCAGGCGGTACAGCAGATAGCCCGTGTCGGCGTGCAGCTCCCGCATCCAGGGCTCGTGCGCGTCGATCGGAGCGGCGGTCGGACTCGTCGGGTGCGGCTGGCGGGCGATGGCGGACTCCCTGGTCGTGCGGCGGTCGCTGGTGCTGGGTCCAGTCTGGCGCAGCCACCCGGTCCGCAACAACTATTGACGTCACCAATTATTGCTCTTAGCTTCGATCTCGGAATCCGCACCACCCGACCCTGCGTGAAGGGACCGCACCGTGCCCAGCATCGATCTCACCGGTAAGGCCGCCGTCGTCACCGGCAGCGGCCGCGGCCTCGGCCTCGCCTACGCCCAGGCCCTGGCCGCCCACGGCGCGTCCGTGGTCGTCAACGACGTCGACGAGGCCGTGGCCGAGGCGGCCGTGAAGTCCCTCACCGAGGCGGGCGGCACCGCCGTCGCCGAGGTCGTGCCGGTCGGCACCTCCGAGGCCGCCGACCGGCTGGTGAACCGGGCGGTTACGGAGTTCGGGCGCCTGGACATCCTGGTCACCAATGCGGGCATCCTGCGCGACAAGGTGCTGTGGAAGATGACCGACGACGACTTCGACGCGGTGCTCACCACCCACCTCAGGGGCACCTTCACCTGCGCGCGCGCCGCCGCCGTGCGGATGCGCGAGCAGGGCGAGGGCGGCACGCTGATCCTGGTCGGCTCGCCGGCCGGGCAGCGCGGCAACTTCGGCCAGACGAACTACGCCGCCGCCAAGGCCGGCATCGCCGCGATGGCCCGCACCTGGTCGATGGAGCTGGCCCGCGCCCGCGTCACCGTCAACGCGATCATCCCGGTCGCCGCCACCGCGATGACCGAGACCATCCCCGCCTTCGCCCCGTACGTCGAGGCCCTGCGCAACGGCGAGTCGCTGCCGGACTTCCTGCGCAAGGGCGAGGGCTTCGGCACCCCCGAGGACTGCGCGGCCCTGGTCCCCTTCCTCGCCTCCGAGCGGGCGCGGGACGTGACCGGCCAGTGCATCGGCATCGGCGGCGACAAGGTGGCACTCTGGTCGCATCCGCAGGAGATCAGGGCGGCGTACGCCGACGGCGGCTGGACCCCCGACGCCCTGGCCGACGCCTTCCCCACCTCGGTCGGCGCCGAACCGCAGACGGTCGGCATCCCCGCGCCGAAGCTGCCGGAGGCCTGATGGACATCGACAACCTGGTCGCCATCGACGTCCACACCCACGCGGAGGTGTCCTCCAAGGGCCACTCCTCGCTCGACGACGACCTGCACGACGCCTCCTCCGCCTACTTCAAGGTCGAGGGCAAGCGGAAGCCGACGCTGGAGGAGACCGCGGCCTACTACCGCGAGCGGAACATGGCCGCCGTGATCTTCACGGTGGACGCCGAGTCCGCCACCGGCACCCGGCCGGTCCCCAACGAGGAGGTCGCCGAGGCCGCCGCCGCCAACGCGGACGTGCTGATCCCCTTCGCCTCCATCGACCCCTTCCGGGGCAGGGCGGGAGTCAGGCAGGCCCGGCGCCTGGTGGAGGAGTACGGGGTGAAGGGCTTCAAGTTCCACCCCAGCATCCAGGGCTTCTTCCCCAACGACCGCTCGGTGGCGTACGACCTCTACGAGGTCATCGAGGAGACCGGCACGATCGCCCTCTTCCACACCGGCCAGACCGGCATCGGCGCCGGGGTCCCCGGCGGGGGCGGTATCCGGCTGAAGTACTCCAACCCCCTGCACGTGGACGACGTGGCCGCCGACTTCCCGCACCTGAAGATCATCCTGGCGCACCCGTCCTTCCCCTGGCAGGACGAGGCCCTCGCCGTCGCCACACAAGCCGGGCGTGTACATCGACCTGTCCGGCTGGTCGCCGAAGTACTTTCCGCCGCAGCTGGTGCAGTACGCCAACACACTGCTGAAGGACAAGGTCCTCTTCGGCTCCGACTTCCCCGTCCTCACCCCCGACCGCTGGCTCGCCGACTTCGAGAAGCTGCCGATCAAGGACGAGGTGCGGCCGAGGATCCTCAAGGAGAACGCCGCCCGCCTGCTCGGGCTGACGACACCGTAAAGGGGCGCGACGATGCGCAACGAGGGACTGGGGTCGTGGCCCGCCCGCCGGGCCCGCAAGACCCCCCACCGCACCGCCCTGATCCACGGCGAGACGTCCGCCGACTACGCCACGCTGTACGACCGCACCACCCGCCTCGCCCACGCCCTGCGGGAACGGGGCGTACGACGCGGCGACCGGATCGCCTACCTCGGCCCGAACCACCCCACCTACCTGGAGACCCTGTTCGCCGCCGGCACGCTCGGCGCGGTCTTCGTCCCGCTCAACACCCGCCTCGCCGGCCCGGAGATCGCCTACCAGCTCGCGGACTCCGGCGCCAAGGCGCTGGTGTACGCCCCCTCCCACGCCGGGCTCGTCGCCGGGCTGCCGGGCAGCACGGACGTACGGGCGTACCTCGAGGTGGGGGCCGAGTACGAGCGGGCCGTCGCCGAGGCGTCCCAGGAGCCGATCGACGAACCGGTCGGTCCCGACGACACCTGCATCATCATGTACACCTCGGGCACGACCGGCCGCCCCAAGGGCGCGATGCTCACCCACGGCAACATCACCTGGAACGCGGTCAACGTCCTGGTCGACACCGACCTGATCGCCGACGAGCGCGCCTTGGTCTCCGCCCCGCTGTTCCACACCGCCGGCCTGAACATGCTGACCCTGCCGGTGCTGCTCAAGGGCGGCACCTGCGTGCTGGTCGAGGCGTTCGACCCGGAGGCCACCTTCGACCTGATCGAACGGCACCGGATCACCTTCATGTTCGGGGTGCCGACGATGTTCGACCAGGTGGCCCGGCATCCGCGCTGGAAGGACGCCGACCTGTCGTCCCTGCGCCTGCTCACCTGCGGCGGCTCCCCGGTCCCCACCCCGCTCATCGCCGCCTACCAGGAGCGCGGTCTGACCTTCCTCCAGGGCTACGGCATGACCGAGGCCGCGCCCGGCACGCTGTTCCTGGACGCCGAGCACGCCGTGCGCAAGGCGGGCTCGGCCGGCGTACCGCACTTCTTCAGCGACGTACGGGTGGTGCGGCCGGACCTGACACCCGTCGACGTCGGGGAGGTGGGCGAGGTCGTCGTGCGCGGGCCGCACGTCATGCCCGGCTACTGGGGGCTGCCCGAGGAGACGGCCGCCTCGTTCGCCGACGGCTGGTTCCGCAGCGGGGACGCGGCCCAGGTCGACGAAGACGGCTACGTGTTCATCGTCGACCGCATCAAGGACATGATCATCTCGGGCGGCGAGAACATCTACCCCGCCGAGATCGAGGACCAGCTCCTCGCCCACCCGGACATCGTCGAGTGCGCGGTCATCGGCGTGCCCGACGACAAGTGGGGCGAGGTGCCGCGCGCGGTCGTCGTCCCGCGTGAGGGCGCCTCGCTCGACCCCGACGAGGTGCTCGCCTCCCTGGCCGGCCGGCTCGCCAAGTACAAGATCCCCAAGTCGGTGGTGCTCGCGGACGAACTCCCGCGCACCGCCTCAGGAAAGCTCCTCAAGTCCCGAGTCCGTACCCGGTACGGCAACAGGTAAGGAATCGCATGAGCATCACCGTGAACGGCCTCGACGAACTGAAGAAGCTCGCGGGCAGCGACCTGGGCACCAGCGAGTGGATCGAGGTCACGCAGGAGCGCATCGACACGTTCGCCGACGCCACGGGCGACCACCAGTGGATCCACGTGGACCCCGAGCGCGCCAAGGACGGCCCGTTCGGCGCGCCCATCGCGCACGGCTACCTCACCCTCTCCCTCTTCATCCCGCTGTTCACCGAACTGCTGGACGTCCAGGGTGTGACGACGAAGGTCAACTACGGCCTGAACAAGGTCCGTTTCCCCGCCCCGGTGAAGGTCGGCTCCCGCATCCGGCTGGCCGGGCGGCTCGCGGAGGTCGAGGAGGTGCCGGGCGGGGTGCAGATCACCGTCGACGGCACCCTCGAGATCGAGGGCGGCGCGAAGCCCGCGGCGGTCCTGCAGAGCCTGTCGCGGTTCTACGCCTGAGCCCCGCGCCCGGCGTACGCGGCGGGGGCCGCGGCGACGTCCCACCCGTCGCGCGGCCCCCGTACCGCTCACCGGTCAGTCCGTGACCTGCCGGTAGGAGTACACCGTCGTGCTGACCGCGCACACGCCCGGCGGGATCATCTGCGTCCGCAGGGTGCCGCTGCCGGCGTCGTAGTCGACGCCCTCCGCCTCGAAGGTGCCGGTGCACACGCTGCGCTGCGGCAGTGCGAACAGGCTCTTCACCGTGCCGGTGACCGGCCGTCCGTCCAGCCTCCCCGGCAGGTCGACCTGGAGCAGCGGCCGGATGTCGGGGAACAGCGTGCCCGTGGCGTCGTTGGAGGCGCACACCAGGCGGGTGTCGGTGACGAAGTCGCAGCCCTGGATGTCCCGCACGGGCCGGTCGAGGCTGATCTGCCCGGCCTCCTTCAGCTCCCCGCCGGCCTGCGGTGTGGACGGGTTCAGCAGCGGCGCGGGAAAGACCTGGAGCCGGCGCTGCTCGCCCCACTCGCCCGCCACCAGCCACTGCCCGTCGGGCGAGACGGCGGCGAAGGAGTTGTTCACCTTCTCGCCCGGGTTCAGCGGGTGGACGTACTCCAGGCGCCGGCCGGCCGGGGTCGTCACCGTGAACATCTTCGAAGTGGCGGCGTCGGCGCCCTGGTAGGCGTCGACGACGTACCCGCGCGCGATGTCCGGGTCACCGATGTGGTTCCAGCCCTTCAGGCGCAGCTCCAGCGGGATGGAGGCCAGTCCGCGGTACAGCAGCGAGCCGTCCGCCCGGCTGGCCAGGCCCTGACCGCCGCCGAGGGTGCCGGTGTACGCCGTGCCGGCCTCGGCCCAGTGCGGCTCACCGGCGGCCGAGGCCGTGCCCGAGCCCAGCGCGAGGGCACCCAGTAACGCGGCCAGGGCGGCGAGTTGACGTCTCATCAGGAGTCGGGGTCCTTTCACGTCGACGAAGAGGCGATTCGCATGCAACCACGGATCGGCCCGCGGGTCACTGTCCCGGAGCCGGCCGGACCAGGCGTGGTGGTCGGGGGGTGCCCCTATCTGTTCGGTCAAGGTGGCGCGGGCTGCTGGTGAGTGAGGATGGGGGCATGACGACCTGGTTCCGCACCTACTACGAGGACGAAGATCTGTGGCTGTATTTCGAGGCCGATGACGAGGGCTGGGCGGCGCGTCACGTTGAGGTCCGGGGCAAGGACTCACGGCCGGTGACGGCGGCCTCTTTGGAAGAGGTGCTGCACTTGCGTGATCACGCCGATCTCGCGGCGATGGGTCGCTATGAACGTCAATACGGTGTCTTGGCCGAGGCTGCGCTCGACGGCTGGCAGGACCAGCCGCAGGCAGCCGAGATCTCTGCGGAGGAGTTCGAGCGCGTGTGGGTCGAGGCCAGACGCGTTCTTGGTGCTTCAGGCTGATCCAGCGGGCTGAGGTTCGTAGAAGGTTCCGTCGCGGAGCATCGCGAAGAGGACATCCGCCCGGCGCCGGGCGAGGCAGAGCAGGGCCTGGGTGTGGTGCTTCCCTTGGGCGATCTTCTTGTCGTAGTAGGCCCGCGATGCCGGGTCGCCCAAGGCGGCGAACGCGGAGAGGAAGAAGGCCCGTTTGAGCTGCTTGTTTCCCCTCCGGGAGGGCTGCTCGCCTCGGATCGAAGACCCAGAACTGCGGGTCGCCGGCGCGCGTCCTGCGTAGGCGGCGAGGTGGCCGGCGGCCGGGAAAGTGCTGCCGTCGCCAACCTCGATCAGGATCCTGACGCCGATTCCCGGCATGGACGTCAGGACCTTCGAAAGAGGGTGTGCCTCCAGGAGTTCCTCGATCCACCCGGCCATGAGCTTGCGCTGGTCAAGCACGGCCGTCAGCGATCCGGCCAGGCTCGGGACGATCAGCCCGGCTGCCTCGGTGCCCGGAACGGTGACCGTCTGCTCGTCCAACGCTGCGAAGATCTCCTCGACCAGCCGCTCGGCCATCCTCGGGGCCACCCGCCGGATCACGAACAACACGGGGGGTGCCTCTATGTTCTTCGTCAAGCGTGTGGGCAGCTTCGACCCGGGGTTCGATCTTCTTCGTGGGACATGAGACTGTCTGGTCGTGCCAGAGATGATGAGTGGGCTGGAGGCGGCCTTGGCTGAGGCGTCGTCTCCTTCGTGGGAGCAACGTGTTCGGGCCGGGCGCGACCTTGCTTCGTTCGCTGATGTTCCTGAAGCTGCGGAAGCGCTGGTGGGGCTGCTGCTGGACATCGAGGACACGGCGGTGACTCGACAGACGGCAGAGGCCCTGGCCCGGGTGGGGTCGGTGGCCGCCGTAAGGCTCATCGCTCTCGCGGTTGCCGAGGCTGACGACAACCAGGCTGACTGGCTGCAGACCGGGGTGCATGACGCGCTCGTGGGACCGGACGGTGTGCCGGACGTCGCAGCGGCTTGCGCGAAGCTCGCCCGGGACCAGGAAGAAGCTGTCCGGCGGGCTGCCGCAGATATCTCGGCGTGGACAGACGACACAAGGCGCTGACCTGTATTGACCTGCCTGGTTCATGCAACCGTCGCTTGGGGGGCGTAGAAGGTTCCGTCTCTGAGCACGGCGAACAGCACGTTGATCCGTTGTCTGGCCAGGCGGAGGAGGGCCTGGGTGTGGGTTTTGCCTCTGGCTCGGCAGCGGTCGTAGTAGTCGCGGGAGGCGGGATCGTGGAGGGCTGCGAACGCGGAGAGGAACATCGCGCGTTTGAGCTGTCGGTTCCCGCCGCGTGGAGCGTGTTCGCCGTGGATCGAGGTTCCCGACTGCCAGCAGGGCCTCGATCTGGGCTTCCAGTATCCGGCGTTGTTCGTGGACGGCGGCCAGCGACTTGGCCAGCGACGGAACGATCATGTCCAGGGTGTTGGTGCCGGGAACGACTACGGTCTGTTCGTCTCGAGGGCATCGAAGATGTCGTCGACGAGCCGCTGAGCCATGCGGGGCGCTTTGGGCCGGACGACCTCGATGAGTTTGCGGCGGCCGGCCTTGCGCAGGGCGGCCGGGGAGCCGTAGCGCTCCAGCAGCCAGGTGATGGCGGGGTGGTCCAGGTGGGGGCCCAGGACGCGTTCGAGGCTGGGGTGGAACTGGGTGAGCAGGCCGCGGATGCGGTTGGAGGTGCGGTTGGCCTCGCCGGCCAGGTCTTGGTCGAAGCCGACCAGCATGGTGAGTTCGGCGGTGATCTCGTCGGCGAGTTCGAGAGAGCGCAGGGTGTGGGGCATGGTGCGGGCGGCGTCCGCGATGACGGCCGCGTCGCGTGCGTCGGTCTTGGCCTCGCCGGGGTAGAGGTCGGCGATCCGGCGCATCGCGAGTCCGGGCAGGTAGGCGACCTTGCAGCCGGCGTCGCGGGCGACGGTCAGCGGCAGGGCACCGATGGAGGCGGGCTGGTCCACGATCACCAGGACGGTGCCGAACTTGGCCCTGAGCTTGTCGAAGACGGCCCGCAGTTGGAGTTCGCTGTTGGGCAGGGCCTTGTCGAAGACTCTCTTCCCGGCCGGGGTGAGTCCGTGGCCGTGGTGGTTGCTCTTGCCGACGTCCAGGCCGAGGAAGACGCCCGTCTCGTCGATGTCGATCACCGTGTCCCCACATGGAGCCATGCCGGACCCGAAGACCGGAGGCCCCATTGCGGAGCCATGAAAAACGGTAACGGGGGGGAGTCGGCGGGGCTGCGCTCCAGGTGCACCAGGGCGGTACGCCCCGCGGGCGGGTCACCCACCGGTGCGCCCCGCGACGAGATTGGTCAACGGTCGCGCAGAAGTGCGCATGGTCATGAGCGAAGATGACGAGTAGTGTGCGCGTCGTGCTGGCAGAACGGCGACACCAACTCATCCTGCGGGTCCTGCGCTCCGGCGGTTCCGCGTCCGTGACCGATCTGTCGGAGCAGCTGGGGGTGAGTCCGGCCACCGTCCGGCGCGACCTGGTCAGGCTGGAGGAGGACGGCCTGCTCACCCGGGTGCACGGCGGGGCCGTGGTGGAGGAGGGCGACCAGCCCTTCGCCGAGGTCGCCGAGGTGCGCGTGGCCGAGAAGGACGCCCTAGCCGAGCGCGCCGCCGAGATGATCAGGGACGGTCAGTCGGTGCTGCTGGACATCGGCACCACCGCCTACCGCCTGGCCCGGCGGCTGCACGGCCGCCGGCTCACCGTGATCACCAGCAACCTGGCGGTGTACGAGGAACTCGCCGACGACGAGGACATCGAACTGGTGCTGCTCGGCGGCATGGTCCGCCGCGCGTACCGCTCCCTGGTCGGCTTCCTCACCGAGGACAACCTGCGCCAGCTGCACGCCGACTGGCTCTTCCTCGGCACCAGCGGGGTGCGGCCCGGCGGGCAGGTCATGGACACCACGGTCGTCGAGGTGCCGGTCAAGCGGGCCATGATCCGGGCGAGCGACCGGGTGGTGCTGCTCGCCGACGCGGCGAAGTTCCCGGGCACGGGCATGGCGAAGGTCTGCGGTCCCGAGGACCTGGACGCGGTGGTGACGAACGAGCCGGTCGACACGGTCACCCGGTCCTCCCTGGAGGAAGCCGGTGTCGAGGTCGTCGTGGTGGGAAAGGTGCAGGCGTGAAACTGACGATTCTGGGCGGCGGCGGGTTCCGGGTGCCGCTCGTGTACGGGGCGCTCCTCGGGGACCGCGCCGAGGGCCGCGTGACCCGGGTCGTGCTGCACGACCTGGACGCGCGCAGACTCTCCGCGGTCACCCGCGTCCTGGCCGAACAGGCCGCCGGGGTGCCCGACGCGCCCGAGGTGACCGCCACCACCGACCTGGACGAGGCGCTCACGGACGCCGACTTCGTGTTCTCCGCGATCCGCGTCGGCGGCCTGGAAGGCCGGGCCCACGACGAGCGGGTGGCCCTGGCGGAGGGTGTCCTCGGCCAGGAGACGGTCGGCGCCGGAGGCATCGCCTACGGCCTGCGGACCGTCCCGGTCGCCGTGGACATCGCCCGCCGGGTGGCCCGCCTGTCGCCCGACGCCTGGGTCATCAACTTCACCAACCCGGCCGGACTGGTCACCGAGGCCATGTCCCGCCACCTCGGCGACCGCGTCATCGGCATCTGCGACTCGCCGGTCGGCCTCGGCCGCCGCATCGCCCGCGCGCTCGGGGTCGCCGACCCGCGTGAGGCGTTCATCGACTACGTCGGCCTGAACCACCTCGGCTGGGTGCGCGGCCTGCGCGTCGACGGCCGCGACGAACTCCCGCGCCTGCTCGCCGACCCCGACCTGCTCGGCTCCTTCGAGGAGGGCAAGCTGTTCGGCGCCGACTGGCTGCGGTCGCTCGGCGCGATCCCCAACGAGTACCTGCACTACTACTACTTCAACCGGGAAGCCGTCCGCGCCTGCCAGCGGGCCGAGAAGACCCGCGGCGCGTTCCTGCGCGACCAGCAGGCCCGCTTCTACGAGCAGGTCGAGGACCCCGGCGTCCCCGCCCTGGACCTGTGGAACCGCACCCGCGCCGAGCGCGAGGCCACCTACATGGCCGAGAACCGCGAGACGGCCGGCGCCGGCGAGCGCGACGAGGACGACCTGTCCGGCGGCTACGAGAAGGTCGCCCTCGCCCTGATGCGGGCCATCGCCCGCGACGAGCGCACCACCCTGATCCTCAACGTCCGCAACCAGGGCACGCTGTCGGTCCTGGACACGGACGCCGTCATCGAGGTCCCCTGCCTCGTGGACGCCAACGGTGCCCACCCGGTCACCGTGGACCCGCTGCCCGGCCACGCCACCGGCCTGGTCTGCGCGGTGAAGGCGGTCGAGCGCGAGGTGCTCGCCGCCGCCGAGTCCGGCTCCCGCACCACGGCGGTGAAGGCCTTCGCGCTGCACCCGCTCGTCGACTCCGTGCACGTGGCCCGCCGGCTCGTCGACGGCTACACCGCCGTCCACCCCTCTCTCGCCTACCTCACGTAGCCCTGTCAGGAGAGCTGTCCATGCACGACGAACGCCGCCGGATCGAGCAACGCGTCCAGCGCCTTCACGACCAGCGCATCAAGCCCGCGATCTACTCGGCCACCGTCCCCCTCACCGTCGAGGCCTGGCAGGCACCGGGCGAGCCGGTCCCCTTCGAGGAGGCCGCCGCCGCGCCCTACACGCCCTTCGCCATGGACACCCCGTGGGGCCCGCCCTGGGGCACGACCTGGTTCCGGATGCGCGGCCAGGTGCCCGCCGGGTGGGCCGGCCGGCGCGTCGAGGCGGTCATCGACCTCGGCTTCACCGACGACTGGCCGGGCAACCAGGCCGAGGCCCTCGTCCACCGCCCGGACGGGACCCCGCTGAAGGCCGTCAACCCGCTCAACCAGTACGTCCCCGTCGCCCGCCCGGCAACCGGCGGCGAGCAGGTGGACTACCTGGTCGAGGCGGCCTCCAACCCCGACATCCTGGCGAACGGCTTCGCCGCGCCGACACCGCTGGGCGACGTCCTCACTGCCGGCGACAAGCCGCTGTACGTCTTCCGGCGCGCCGACCTCGCCGTCCTCGACGAGCAGGTCTGGCACCTCGACCTGGACCTGCAGGTGCTGCGCGAGCTCATGGTCCACCTCGGTGGTCACGAGCCGCGCCGGCACGAGATCCTGCACGCCCTGGACCGGGCCATGGACGCCCTCGACCTCGACGACGTCTCCGGCAGCGCCCCAGCCGTGCGCGAGGTGCTCGCGCCGGTGCTGGCCAAGCCCGCACACGCCAGCGCCCACACCATCTCCGGGGTCGGGCACGCGCACATCGACTCGGCCTGGCTGTGGCCGATCCGCGAGACCAAGCGCAAGACGTCCCGCACCTTCTCCAACGTCACCTCGCTCGCCGACGAGTACGACGACTTCATCTTCGCCTGCTCCCAGGCGCAGCAGTACGAGTGGGTCCGCGACACCTACCCGCACGTGTGGGCCCGCATCCAGGAGTCGGTGAAGAAGGGCCAGTGGGCCCCGGTCGGCGGCATGTGGGTGGAGGCCGACGGCAACCTGCCCGGCGGCGAGGCCCTCGCCCGCCAGCTCGTCCACGGCAAGCGCTTCTTCATGGAGCACTTCGGCATCGAGACCAGGGGCGTCTGGCTGCCGGACTCCTTCGGCTACACCGCCGCCTACCCCCAGCTGGCCAAGCTCGCCGGCAACGAGTGGTTCCTCACCCAGAAGATCTCCTGGAACCAGACCAACAAGTTCCCCCACCACACCTTCTGGTGGGAGGGCATCGACGGCACCCGCATCTTCACGCACTTCCCGCCGGTCGACACCTACAACGCCCGGTTCAGCGGCGAGGAGATGGACCGCGCGGTGCGCAACTACTCCGAGAAGGGCGCCGGCACGCGCTCCCTCGCCCCGTTCGGCTGGGGCGACGGCGGGGGCGGCCCCACCCGCGAGATCATGGAACGGGCCCGCCGGCTCGCCGACCTGGAGGGCTCGCCCAAGGTCGTCATCGAGCACCCCGACACCTTCTTCGCCAAGGCCCGCGAGGAGTACCCGGACGCCCCCGTCTGGAACGGCGAGCTCTACCTGGAGCTGCACCGCGCCACCTACACCTCCCAGGCCCGCACCAAGCAGGGCAACCGCCGCTCCGAACACCTGCTGCGCGAGGCCGAGCTGTGGGCGACGACGGCGGCCCTGCACGCGCCGGGCTACCGCTACCCGTACGACAAGCTCGACCGGCTGTGGAAGACGGTGCTGCTGCACCAGTTCCACGACATCCTGCCCGGTTCCTCCATCGCCTGGGTGCACCGCGAGGCCGAGGCCGAGTACGCCCGGGTGGCGCGGGAACTGCAGCAGCTGACGGCCGAGGCGATCACCGCGCTGGGCGGCGGCGCCCCCCGCGTCTTCAACACCAGCCCTTACGCCCGAGCCGAGGTGGTCCGCACCCCCGACGGCGCACCGGTGTACGTGGAGGTGCCCGCGAGCGGCAGCGCGCTCCTGAGCCCTGCCCCGCAGGCCCCCGCCCCCGTCACGGTCACCGGCCGGGTCCTGGACAACGGGCTGGTCCGCGTCGAGGTCGCCGAGGACGGCACCCTCTCCTCCGTCCGCGACCTGCGGGCCGACCGCGAAGTCCTCGCCGGCCCGGGCAACCTGCTGCGCCTCCACACGGACCTGCCCAACTACTGGGACGCCTGGGACATCGACCAGCACTACCGCAACCGCTACACGGACCTGCTTCAGGCCGAGTCCGTCACCGTCGTCGAGCAGGACCCGCTGGTCGGAGCGATCCGGGTCGAGCGGGCCTTCGGCAAGGGCTCGCGCCTCACCCAGACGATCACCGTGCGGGCCGGCAGCCCCCGGATCGACTTCGAGACCGAGATCGACTGGCACGAGACCGAGAAGATCCTCAAGGCGGGCTTCCCGGTGGACATCCGGGCCGCGCACTCCTCAGCCGAGATCCAGTTCGGCCACATCCAGCGCCCCACCCACACCAACACCAGCTGGGAGGCGGCCCGCTTCGAGGTCTCCGGACACCGCTGGGTGCACATCGGCGAACCCGGCTACGGCGTCGCCGTCCTCAACGACTCCACCTACGGCCACGACGTCACCCGCACGGTCCGCGAGGACGGCGGCACGACCACCACCGTCCGCCTCAGCCTGGTCCGCGCCCCGCGCATCCCCGACCCCGAGGCCGACCAGGGCAGGCACCACTTCACGTACTCCCTGCTGCCCGGCGCGCGCATCGCGGACGCCGTCGCGGAGGGGTACGCCCTCAACCTGCCGCTGCGGGTGGCCGAATCGGCGGGCGAGCCGGAACCGGTCGTCTCGGTGTCCGGCGAGGGCGTGACCGTGGAGGCCGTCAAGCTCGCGGACGACGCCTCGGGCGATGTCGTCGTACGGCTCTACGAGTCGCGCGGCGGACGCGCCCGGGGGGTGCTGCGCACCGGCTTCCCGCTCGCGGGCGCGCGGGTCACCGACCTCCTCGAACGGCCGCTCGAGGACGCGGACGTCACAGGCGACGGCGGGGTGCAGGTCTCCCTGCGGCCGTTCCAGATCCTGACGCTGCGCCTGACGCGGGCCTGAGGGACGAAGGCGGCCGGATTGACCCGACGATCCGGCCGCCGAATGCACCCCACGGCCGGTCACTGGGCTCCATAGGGTTGTGGTCATGACCACGAAGCAGAACGAGACGACCCCCGCCACCGGCTTCGCCCCGGTCCTCACGCGCGCCGCGGACGCCGAGACGACCCGCGACCCCAGCAGCGTGATGACGCTCCTCGCCGACTCCGGTGACACCGGCGGGCGGCTCACCAGCTACCGTTCGACGTTCGCCGAGGGCGCGGTGGGCGCGCCCGCCCACCTGCACACCAAAGCGGCCGAGCTGTTCTTCGTGATCGACGGAGCGCTCCAGGTCCTGGTGGGCGAGGAGGTCACCGTCCTGGAGGCCGGCGACTTCCTGGTGGTGCCGCCGCACACCCCGCACGCCTTCGCCGCCGCGCCCGGCGCGACGGCGGACGTGCTGTTCGTCTTCACTCCGGGGGCCGGCCGCTTCGACTACCTGCGGCTGCTGGGCCGGGTGATGCGCGGGGAGGCCGACCCGCAGGAGATCAAGGACTCCTCCGAGCGGTTCGACAACCACTACGTCGACAGCCCCGCCTGGCGCGAGGCCCTCGCCGCCCGGGCCTGAACCGGTGCCCGGGACCTACAGCGGCAGTGCCTGGGCCTGTTCCTGGGCCACCGCGGCCGGGAGGGAGCCGGCCGGGGCCGGCGACGGCACCGCCGGCAGCAGCGGCTCCGGCGCCTGTGCCCGCTGCGGCACCGGCACCGGCCGCAGGGGGCGCGGCCCGGACACCACCGTGTAGTCCTGCCCCAGGAACGGCGGGACGATCTCGCCCGGGTCCTCGCCGAGCGCCAACTGCACCGCCGCCCAAGGGGCGTTGACACCGCACAGGGACAGCTGGTGCAGCCCTCCGGCCGGGCGGGTGTTGACGTCCATCAGGACCGGCTCCTCGCCGAACATCCGGAACTGGATGTTGGACAGGTAGTGCAGGCCGAAACCCTCCGCGATCCGCCGGGCCGGCTCCAGCCACCGCTCGTCCAGCGTGAAGCCCCGGCGCCGGCCGTTCTTCGTGCGGCCCACCGCCAGGCGGATCCGGTTGTCGGGGCCCGTCAGGCAGTCCACCGACACCTCGGGCTGCTCCAGGCGCGGCATCACCAGCCAGTCGACCGGCTCCTCGGCCCGGTGCAGCGCCTCCAGCACCAGGTCGAGCGGCACGTACGGGCTCGGGAAGCCGTTCAGGTGCACCAGTGAGAAGGGGGAGCGGGTGATCACACGGAAGCCCACCCCGCCCGCTCCGGAGGCCGGCTTGAAGCACGCCCGGTGACCGTCCGCCTCCAACTTCTCGACGGCGGCGAGAAGTTCGTCGGCCGACCGGACCCGCCACCACGGCGGCACGGGCACGCCGATCCCCTGGACCGCCTCGTAGGCGATCACCTTGTCCTCGAAGACGGCCACCGCCTCGGGCGGCGGCGCCAGCAGCGCCGTGCCGGCCGCCTCGAAGTCGGCGCGGTGCGCCACGACCGCCGCCTGGTGCAGCCGGGGCACGAACACGTCGATGCCGCGCCGCGCGCACTGGTCCAGGGCGTACTCGACGTACGCGGCCGGCGACAGGCCCTCCGGCTCCAGTTCGGCGGTGTCGGCGGCGGCCAGCACGGGGGAGTCGGGGTCGCCGTGCGTGGCATGGATCTCGACGGCCCGGTCGCTGGGATTTCTCCGCAGCTGATCCATGAAGAACACGTTCTCCGCGTACGTGCGGTTGAGCCAGACGCGTACGCGAGAGACCATGCAGGCCGCCTTTCACGGTTCGCGGGCAGGGCTGAGCAGCCCGTGCCCGGGCAGGACGAATGGAGGGACACCAAACCGCCCCTGCTGAAGGGACGTGCATCGCGGTGGTGTTGGGGCAGATCATACGGCTTCGGCGGGCCGAGTCGTGCAACGTGAGTGTTACGGATTACCCGATCATGACCGTCCCGTCCGGGCCGGGGAGTCTTGTCCCCGGCGCGCGGATGTGATCTCGTGGTGCCGTCGTGTGCGCGCAGGGGGGAGACGTCATGGCGACGGCCGGTGGGAGCGGACGGCTGCTGGCGATCAGCGACCTGCACATCGGCTACCCGGAGAACCGCGCCCTGGTCGAGGGCATGCGGCCGGAGACGGACGAGGACTGGCTGCTCGTCGCCGGGGACGTGGCGGAGACCGTCGCCGACATCCGCTGGGCCCTGAAGACCCTGGCCGGCCGCTTCGCCCGGGTCGTGTGGGCGCCCGGCAACCACGAACTGTGGACCCATCCGAGGGACTCCGTCACCCTGCGCGGCGTCGCCCGTTACGACCACCTGGTCGAGATGTGCCGGGAGCTCGGCGTCCTGACGCCCGAGGACCCCTACCCCGTCTGGGACGGCCCCGGCGGCCCGGTCGCCGTCGCACCGCTGTTCCTGCTGTACGACTACTCGTTCCTGCCGGCCGGGTGCGCCACGAAGGAAGAGGGGCTGGCGTACGCGCACGGCACCGGGATCGTGTGCAATGACGAGTACCTGCTGCACCCCGACCCGTACCCGAGCCGGGAGGCGTGGTGCCGGGCCCGGGTCGAGGGGACGGCGCGCCGACTCGCCGAGCTGCCCGGCGACCTGCCGGTGATCCCCGTCAACCACTACCCGCTGCACCGGCACCCCACGGACGTGCTGTGGCATCCGGAGTTCGCGATGTGGTGCGGCACGGAGCTGACCGCCGACTGGCACCGCCGGTTCCGGGTCCACACCATGGTCTACGGCCATCTCCACATCCCGCGCACCACCTGGCACGAGGGCGTGCGCTTCGAGGAGGTGTCGGTGGGCTATCCGCGTGAGTGGCGCAAGAGGGCACAGCCGCCGGGCCGGCTGCGCCGCATCCTGCCGAGGGAAGACGAGGCCCGTTGATCGAGGAACTGCTGCCGGAGACGGTCGTGGCCGTGGAGGCCTACGGCCATGACGCGGGCGACGCGCCGCTGTACCCGCAGGAGGCGGCCCTCGTGGAGGGGGCGGTGGACAAGCGGCGCCGGGAGTTCGCCGCCGTGCGCGCCTGCGCCCGCCGCGCCATGGAGAAGCTCGGGGTGCCGCCGCAGCCGGTGCTGCCCGGTGACCGCGGTGCCCCGCGCTGGCCGGCGGGTCTGACCGGCAGCATGACCCACTGCGACGGCTACTGCGCCGCGGCGCTGGTGCGGCAGGCCGATCTGGCCTCGGTCGGCATCGACGCGGAGCCCGACGGGCCGCTGCCCGAGGGCGTGCTGCCCTCCGTGGCCCTCCCGGCGGAGGTACGACGGCTGGGCCTGCTCACCGCGGACCGGCCCGGCGTGCACTGGGACCGGCTGCTGTTCAGCGCGAAGGAGTCGGTGTACAAGGCCTGGTTCCCCCTCACCGGGAAGTGGCTGGACTTCATGGAGGCCGACATCGAGATCTCCGTGGACCCCGGCGCGCCGCACCGCGGCGACTTCCACGCGGCCCTCCTGGTCCCGGGCCCCTGGGTGGCCGACCGCCGCCTCGACCACTTCCAGGGCCGCTGGACAGCCGCCCACGGCCTCCTCACGACAGCGGTCGCGGTCCCGCACACCTGACCGTTTCACAGACCGGCTGACCTCGGGCCGAGGGGGCCCGGCTCGCGGCCACAGGCCCGGGCGTGGTCACAAGCCCGGCCGGTGGCCGCCGGCCGCCGACCCTTGGCGGACGGCGCCCGGCCTCATGACGGACGGCGTCTGGCCGCAAGTGCCGGGCGTCGGCACAGGCTCGCCCGGGCGTCCTCGTCCCCCTGGACACCGGCTCGGCATCACGGACCCGGCATGTGGCTGCTGGAAGATGGCCCGTGCAGGCGGGGGCCCGGCTTCGTGTCTGCTGGTGTCTGGCCGCTCGTGCCGGGGCGTCCTCGCCCCCGGGATACCGGCTCCGCATCACGGACCGGGCACGTGCCCGTGCCGACGGGACCCGGCCCCGTGGTCGGCCGCCCCGGCCCGCAGGTGCCGGGTCGGGCAGCCGCGGGCCGGGGGGCGTCTCAGCCTTCCGGGCACCAGGTGCGTACCAGCCGGAACAGTTCCTCCTCGTTGCCGGTCAGGCCCGCCTCGGCCAGGGCCCGTTCCGCCTCGGCGAGGACGGAGGGCGGGACGCGCGCAGGCCGGTCGGTCCCCTCCGGGCCCGACGCCGTGTCGAACGCGGCCCGGACCGTGTGGAGCAGGCGCAGATAGGCCTGGACGGCAGTGCGTTCCCGGTCGGTGAGTACGGCGGTGGGCATCGGTCGGCTCCCCCCTGTCGGCGTCATCGGTCGACGCGCCCGGGCCCGGGCCGCCCCACGGCGGCGAGGCCCGCAACGCGTACGCCCCCGCACGCGGCGGCGCACCACCAGCTTGCCGCCCGGCACTGACAATCGGGCCGCTGCCCACCCGCCTTCGCCCGCCCGGCGGAGCCCGCACCGGCGGCGCAACCGCCGGAGGAAGGCCGGTTCAGCCCTGCGGGCCCAGATACCCCAGCGAGGCCTCGATCCGCCCCGCCAGCCCGTCCCGCTGCACCGGCCCCCGCAGCGACGAGCCGGCCAGCCACGTACGGCACTTGCTGGCCAGCAGGAGCCCGAAACGCTCGGCCTGCTGCTCGTCGTCCTGGTCGAACCGGGTGCGCGCGGCGACCTGCAGGACGGTGGCCCGCAGGTCGGCGGTGTCGTCGAGCAGCCGGGCCGCGACCGCGGCGCCCGCCACGTGATGGCTGCAGTGCCCGGCCTCCATGTGCCACAACTCGTGGCCCAGGATCACCAGCTGGTGGTCGGGCGCCGTACGCTCCTCGATCACCACCAGGTCCTGGTCGGCCATGTCGAGCCACAGACCGCTGGCGGTGCCGGGCGGGAAGGCGGCCGTGCGGAACAGGACGGGACGGCCGCGGCGTCTGCTCATCGCGTCGCACAGCGCGCCGTACAGCTCGGCGGGCCGGGCCGGGGCGTCGAGCCCGATCTGTGCGACCAACTCGCCGCACAGGCGGCGCATGTCCCTACCGATGCCCACGTGTCTCCCCACGTTCACGACTCGGGCCGCTTGACGCTCTCCAGGAGCATGTCCAGCCACTCCGCGACCTTGTCGCGGTGCTGGTCGGTGGGCAGCTGCGCGGCCCGCCAGGCGATCCCCCGCACCCCGTGGTCCTGCAGCAGCCGCTCCAGGGGGTCGTCGGCGGCCGCGGCGGCCTCCCGCTCCCGGTCGGCGAGCCGCTGGAGCAGCTCCTGCTCGGTGTGCTGCAGGGCGATCGCCAGCGCTTCGGGGTCCTCGGCCGTCAGGAACCCGGCGTGCACCCGGAAGAAGCGCTGGATGGCGTCGCAGTGCTCCATGGTGGGCCGCCGGTCGCCGTTGATCAGGGCACCGGCCTGCTGGCGCGACATGCCCGCGCCGTCCGCGATCTCCTGCTGGGTGTACCGGCGCCCGTTCGGCTTGAGCCGGGTACGGCGCAGCAGGTCCAGGCGCTGCACGAACCGCGCCTGCACATCGGGCTCGCCCGCGGGCCGGCCGCTCAGCAGGGCCCTGACCACGGGCTCGGGGACCCCGGAGGCGAAGGACAGGCGGGGGACGTCGAAGACCTCGCCGTGCGGCACGCCGAGCCGGTCGGCGAGTGCGGTGACGCGGGCGACGACGGCCGGCAGCGCGGCCGTCGGCGTGGTGCCCGGTCCCTCGAAGCCACCCGTCACCGACAGATCTCCTACGTCTCTCACAGGCTTCTCACAAGCAGGCTCATCACAAGCGGTTGCCGTGAACTTTCCGGAGACTAGCGGGGCTTCGAACTCACATCCAGGTCTCGCCACAACTGTGGCCAATTTCAGCCGTCAACAGCCGTGAAATGCCACGATAGTTGACACGCCTCGCACCCGGGCAGCAGGATCGGGGCGGCCGCGCAGGGCCGTACAGGCAAGAGGGGTGACCTCCCGATGGCACATCAGGCAGGAGGGCGGCGGCCGGCACCGCGGCCCGTCCCCGACCGTTCCGAGGCCCAGGCCTACCTCCAGGACTACGCGGCCCTCATGGAAGCCGTCCCCTTCCCCTCCTTCGTCGTCGACCACCGCTGGGACGTGCTCCTCGCCAACAGCGCGTTCCGGTCACTTTTCGGCGGCGTCGGACCGCAGCCGACGGCCATGCCGGAGGAGAACTTCCTGCGGTTCGTGCTGTTCCACCCGGAGGCGCCCGCGGTCCTCGGCGAGCACGAGCCGAGCTGGTGCCTGCCGATGCTGGCGCACTTCGCCGCCGCCCTGGAGCGGTTCGGCCACGACCCCGTCCTCCAGGGGGTGCGCCGGGACATCGCGCAGGACCCGATCATGGAGGCCGCCTACCGGCACGGCCTGCCGCACTGGATCCGCGCGGTCGGCGAGGAGGCCGTGGAGCACGACGGCGCCGTACGGCCGCTGCTGCACCCGGACCCGCGCTGGGGAGCCACCGACTGCCGCGTCGTCGTCGAGGCGCCCGGCACACTCCGGGACCTGGGCTGCACACGGCTGACCCTGGTCCTGCGTGACGCGCGTCGCGGCCCGTCCAGGGAGCGCCGGGCGCGCCGGGCCGCCTCGCATCTGCGGGTGGTGCGCGCGAGCGGCTGAGCACGGCGGCGCACGCGGCCCCGACGGGGGCATTTCCGCTGGTCAGGCGCCATTTTCCGGAGCAGGACCATGTGACATAGTACTGGCGTGCGTCAGCGACTGACCTGCGATGTCGTGGTCGTCGGAGCCGGCGTGGTGGGCGCCGCCTGCGCCCTGTACGCGGCCCGCGCCGGGCTCGACGTCACCGTGCTGGACCGCGGCTGTGTGGCCGGCGGGACGACCGGGGCCGGTGAGGGCAACCTCCTGGTCTCCGACAAGGAACCCGGCCCGGAGCTCGAACTGGCCCTGCTCTCCGCCCGGTTGTGGGCCGACCTGGCCGACGAGGGCCTCGGCGAGGCGGTCGAGTACGAGGCCAAGGGCGGCCTCGTCGTCGCCACACCCGAGGCGTGGACCGGGCTGGCCGCCTTCGCCGCCGCGCAGCGGCAGGCCGGAGTGGCGGCCGTCGAGGTACCCGCCGGTCACCTGCGTGACGTGGAGCCGCACCTGGCGCACGGCCTCGCGGGCGGGGTGCGCTATCCGCAGGACGCCCAGGTGATGCCCGCGCTCGCCGCGGCGCACCTGCTGCGGGTCTCCGGCGCCCGGCTGCTCACCGGCCGGGAGGTGACCGAGGTGCTGCGCGGGCCGGACGGCGCCGTGCGCGGGGTGCGTACGGACCGGGGGGAGGTGCACGCCCCCGCCGTGGTCAACGCGGCCGGCACCTGGGGCGGCGAACTGGCCGCCCGCGCCGGAGTGTCCCTGCCCGTCCTGCCGCGGCGCGGCTTCGTGCTGGTCACCGAGCCGCTGCCGCCGCGCATCCGGCACAAGGTGTACGCCGCCGGCTACGTCGCCGACGTCGCCAGCGACGCGGCGGAGCTGCAGACCTCCCCGGTGGTGGAGGGCACCGCCGCCGGGCCCGTCCTGATCGGCGCCAGCCGGGAACGGGTCGGCTTCGACCGGTCGTTGTCCCTCCCGGCGCTGCGGGCGCTGGCGGCGGGGGCGACGCGGCTGTTCCCGTTCCTGGCCGGGGTCCGGGCCCTGCGCGCCTACGCGGGCTTCCGGCCGTACCTGCCGGACCACCTCCCGGCGATCGGCCCCGACCCCCGGGCACCCGGCCTCTTCCATGCCTGCGGGCACGAGGGGGCCGGCATCGGCCTGGCCACCGGCACCGGGCACCTGATCGCGCAGGCGCTGACCGGCCGCGCACCGGACATCCGACTTCGGCCCTTCCGGCCGGACCGCTTCCGCGAGGAGGCCGCGTGAATCCGCTTCAGCTGGCGGGTGCCCGGCCCGGGCCCGCGTTCACCGTCACCTTCGACGGCCGGCCCGTTGAGGCGCTGCCCGGCCAGACCGTCGCCGCCGCGCTGTGGGCCGCGGGTGTCACCTCCTGGCGCTCCACCCGGGGCACGGGCCGCCCGCGCGGGATCTTCTGCGGCATCGGCGTCTGCTTCGACTGCCTGGTGACGGTCAACGACCGCCCGAACCAGCGGGCGTGCCTGGTCCCGGCCCGGCCGGGGGACGTGATCCGCACGCAGGAGGGGACCGGCCATGGGGACTGAGCGGGGCACGCGCACCGAGCTCGCGGTGATCGGCGCGGGCCCGGCGGGGCTCGCCGCGGCGCTGGCGGCGGCTGGACAGGGCGTACGGGCCACCCTTCTCGACGCGGCCCCGCAGCCGGGCGGGCAGTTCTACCGGCAGCCCGCCGCCGCGCTCGGGGCGACCAGGCCCGAGGCGCTGCACCACCGGTGGCGCAGCTGGGAACGGCTGCGCGACAAACTCGCCGCCACCGGCGTCCAGGTGCTGGCCGACCACCCTGTGTGGTGCGTCGAGCGCGAGCCGGGCGGGTTCACCGTGCACGCCCTGCTCGGCCCCGAGCAGGAACGCCCGGCCGAGGTGCGGGCCCGTGCCGTGCTCCTGGCCACCGGCGGTTACGAGACGGTGCTGCCCTTCCCCGGCTGGACGCTCCCCGGGGTCGTCACCGCCGGAGGGGCGCAGGCCATGCTCAAGGGCGGGCTCGTGGTCCCCGGCCGCCGCGCGGTCGTCGCCGGGACCGGTCCGCTGCTGCTGCCCGTCGCCACCGGACTGGCCGCGGCGGGCGTCGAGGTCGCCGCGCTCGTCGAGTCGGCTCACCCGCGGCGCCTGCTGCGCCACGGCCCGGCCCTGGCGGGCAAGCTCCCGGAGGGCGCCGGATACGCGGTCCGGCTGCTGCGCCACCGCGTGCCGCTCCTCGCCCGCCGTACGGTGATCCGGGCGCACGGCGACGACCGGCTGACCGGCGTCACCGTCGCCGCCCTGGACGGCGGCGGACGCGTCCGGCCCGGCACCGAGCGGCACCTGCCCTGCGACACCCTCGCGGTCGGCCACGGCATGCTCCCGCACACCGACCTCGCCGAGAGCCTCGGCTGCCGCCTCGACGGGACCGCCGTGGCCGTCGACGACGAGCAGCGCACGGACGTGCCCGGCGTGTGGGCGGCGGGCGAGGCCACCGGCGTCGGCGGTGCGGCCCTGGCGCTGGCGGAGGGGCACATCGCCGGGCACTCGATCGCCGCGCGCCTGAGGGGCACCACGCCCCACCCGGCGCCCACCGTGGTGACGTCCCGCAAGCGGCTCAGGAGGGCCGCGGCCGCCCTGGCGGCCGCCTTCGCGCCGCCCCCGCACTGGACCGGCCAGGTCACCGACGACACCGTGGTGTGCCGCTGCGAGGAGGTCACCGCGGGCACCGTCCGGGAGGCCCTCGCTCTGGGCGCGGGTGACGTCCGCACGGTGAAGCTGCTGACCCGGGCCGGGATGGGCTGGTGCC
The DNA here is from genome assembly GCF_040678435.1 of Streptomyces sp. NPDC052682. Taxonomy (NCBI): domain Bacteria; kingdom Bacillati; phylum Actinomycetota; class Actinomycetes; order Kitasatosporales; family Streptomycetaceae; genus Streptomyces; species Streptomyces sp. NPDC052682. The sequence continues at coordinate 131,585 of NZ_JBFATS010000007.1, forward strand.
AGGGCCGGATGTGCGGGCCCGCCGTGGCCGGCCTCACCGGATGCCCGCCCACCCCGTCCAGGCGGCCGTTCGCCCACCCCGTACCGCTCGGCGTCCTGGCCGGGCAGCATCCCGAACCCGGGCCCGACCCCGAAACCGGGCACCACCCCGAGGAGGAACCCTCATGACCGGCCACCGCCCCTGGCGCGGCGTCCTCGTCGCCACCGCGCTGCCGCTGGACGACGACCTGTCCGTGGACCACGACCGGTACGCCGAGCACTGCGCGTGGCTCGTCGCCAACGGCTGCGACGGCGTAGTCCCCAACGGTTCCCTCGGCGAGTACCAGGTCCTCACCCCCGCCGAACGCGCCCGGGTCGTCGAGACGGCCGTGGCCGCGGTCGGCGGCGAGCGGGTCATGCCCGGGGTCGCCGCCTACGGGGCCGCCGAGGCCCGGCGCTGGGCCGAGCAGGCCCGGGAGGCGGGCTGCGCGGCGGTGATGCTGCTGCCCCCGAACGCCTACCGTGCCGACGAGCGCTCCGTCCTCGCCCACTACGCCGAGGTCGCCAAGGCCGGCCTGCCGGTGGTGGCGTACAACAACCCCGTCGACACCAAGGTGGACCTGGTGCCGGAGCTGCTCGCCCGGCTGCACGGCGAGGGGTACATCCACGGCGTGAAGGAGTTCTCGGGGGACGTGCGCCGCGCCTACCGGATCGCCGAACTCGCCCCGGACCTCGACCTGCTGGTGGGCGCCGACGACGTGCTGCTGGAGCTCGCCGTCGCCGGTGCCCAGGGCTGGGTCGCGGGCTACCCGAACGCGCTGCCGAAGGCGAGCGTGGCGCTGTACCGCGCGGCGGTCGCCGGTGACCTCGCCACCGCGCTGCCGCTGTACCGGCAGCTGCACCCGCTGCTGCGCTGGGACTCGCGGGTGGAGTTCGTACAGGCCATCAAGCTGTCCATGGACGTCGTCGGCCGGTACGGCGGCCCGTGCCGCCCGCCGCGCATGCCGCTGCTGCCCGAGCAGGAGGCCGCCGTCCGCGCGGCCACCGAGAAGGCCGTGGCCGCCGGACTCGCCTAGCAAAGGACCGACCATGCGCAGCAAGCTCGTCCTGCACGCCGTCGACTCGCACACCGAGGGCATGCCGACCCGGGTGATCACCGGCGGTGTCGGCACCATCCCCGGCGCGACGATGAACGAGCGGCGGCTGTACTTCCGTGACCACTGCGACGACATCAAGCAGTTGCTGATGAACGAGCCGCGCGGGCACTCCGCCATGAGCGGCGCGATCCTCCAGCCGCCGGCCCGGCCCGACTGCGACTGGGGCGTCGTCTACATCGAGGTCTCCGGTTATCTGCCGATGTGCGGGCACGGCACCATCGGCGTCGCGACCGTCCTGGTGGAGACCGGCATGGTGGAGGTCACCGAGCCGGTCACCACCATCCGCCTGGACACCCCGGCCGGGCTCGTGGTCGCCGAGGTCGCCGTGGCGGACGGTGCCGCCCGGGCCGTCACCCTGCGCAACGTCCCGTCCTTCGCCGTCGCCCTGGACCGTGAGGCCACGCTCGCCGACGGGCGGACGGTGAGGTACGACCTCGCCTTCGGCGGGAACTTCTACGCCATCGTGCCGCTGGAGCGGTTCGGCCTGCCCTTCGACCGCTCCCGCAAGGACGACATCCTCACGGCGGGGCTGGCCCTGATGGACGCCATCAACGCCGAGGACCCGCCCGTGCACCCCGAGGACCCCTCCGTCCAAGGCTGCCACCACGTCTACCTGGCGGCCCCCGGCTCCACCGCCCGCCACTCACGCCACGCGATGGCGATCCACCCGGGCTGGTTGGACCGCTCGCCCTGCGGCACCGGCACCAGCGCCCGCATGGCGCAGCTGCACGCGCGCGGCGAGCTCCCGCTGCACACCGAGTTCGTCAACGAGTCCTTCATCGGCACGCGCTTCACCGGCCGCCTCCTCGGCACCACCGAGGTGGCGGGCGTCCCCGCCGTGCTGCCCAGCTTCACCGGCCGCGCCTGGATCACCGGCACCGCCCAGTACCTGCTGGACCCGGACGACCCGTTCCCGGCCGGCTTCGTCCTGTAAGACCCCCACCCCCGAGGAAGGACCACCGTCATGCCCCCGCGGCACAGCCCCGCCCTGCCCTCGCTGGGCGGCCGCAAGCCCAGCTACCGCGAGCGGGTCGCGGACGCGCTGCGGGCCGCGCTGATCGCCGGGGAACTGCGCCCCGGCGAGGTCTACTCGGCGCCCGGCCTCGCCGCCCGCTTCGGCGTCTCCGCCACCCCGGTGCGCGAGGCCATGCTCGACCTGGTCCGGGAGGGCCTGGTGGCCACCGTGCCCAACAAGGGCTTCCGCGTCACCGCCGTCTCCGACCAGCAACTCGACGAGTACACCCACATCCGGTCCCTCATCGAGATCCCCACGACCGCCGGCCTCGCCGCCACCGCCGACCCCGTCGCCCTGCGGGCACTGCGCCCGGTCGCCCAGGAGATCGTCACCTCGGCGGCGGCCGGCGACCTCATCGCCTACGTCGAGGCCGACCTTCGCTTCCACCTGGGCCTGCTGGCCCTGGCCGGGAACGGCCACCTGGTGGAGGTCGTACGGGACCTCAGACGCCGCTCCCGGCTGTACGGACTGACCGCGCTGGCCGAGGCAGGACGGCTGGAGGCCTCCGCCGAGGAGCACCTGGAACTCCTGGACGCGCTCCTGGCCCGCGACCCCGAGCGGGTGCGGGCGGTGATGACCCGGCACCTCGGGCACGTCCGCGGACTGTGGGCCGCTCACTGAGGGGTCTTCGCCGCCCCGGAGCGCTTGGCCGCCTGGATCTGCTCGTACACCTGCGTGCGCAACGCGGCGAAGCGCGGCGCCACGCGCGTGTGCACCTGGTCCCGGTCGTCCGGCAGGTCGACCGTCAGCTGCTCCCGGACGACGGTCGGGGAGGCGGACAGCACGATCACCCGCTCGCCCAGGTACACGGCCTCGTCGATGTCGTGCGTGACGAACAGGATCGTCATGCCGCGCTCCCGCCACAGCCGGCGTACCAGGTCCTCCAGGTCCGCCCGGGTCTGCGCGTCGACCGCCGCGAACGGCTCGTCCATCAGCAGCACGCCGGGTTCGTACGCCAGCGCCCGGGCGATCGCCACCCGCTGCTGCATGCCGCCCGACAGCTGCCACGGGTACGCCCCGGCCGCGTCCGCGAGGCCCACCGACTCCAGCGCGTCCGCGACCAGCGCGCGGCGCCGCGCCTTGGGCAGGCCCTTCTGTTTCAGGGGCAGCTCGACGTTCGCGCCGACCCGCAGCCACGGGAACAGGCTGCGCCCGTACTCCTGGAAGACGAACGCCATCCCGGGCGGCGGCCCGTCCACCCGCCGCCCCGCCAGGGTCACCTCGCCCGCCGTCGGGGTGAGCAGCCCGCTCACGCACTTCAGCAGGGTCGTCTTGCCGCAGCCCGACGGGCCGACGACACACACCAGTTCACCGGCCTGAACGGTGAAGGTCACCTCGCGCAGCGCCGCCACGCGCCGCCCGGAGCCGTCGTAGACCTTGCTCAGGCCGCGTACGTCCAGCACGGACCGCCCATTCACGCGTTTCACCGGGACCTCCGGGTGGCGGCGCGCAGGCCGTGGTACCAGCCGAGCACCCGCCGTTCGACGAGCTGGAAGAGGACCGACAGGACGAAACCGAGCAGGCCGAGCAGGAGGATGCCGGTCCACATGTCGGGGATGGCGAAGGAGCGCTGGAACTGGACGACGGTGAAGCCCAGTCCGTTGCTGGCCGCGAACATCTCGCTGATGACCATGAGGATGATGCCGATCGACAGCGCCTGCCGCAGACCGGCGAAGATCTGCGGGCTCGCCGAGCGCAGCACCAGGTCCCGCAGGCGTGCCGGGCCCGTGATGCCGTAGGAGCGGGCCGTCTCCGCCAGCACCGGGTCGACCGCCCGCACTCCCTCCACGGTGTTCAGCAGCACCGGCCACACACAGCCCGCCGCGATCACCAGGATCTTCATCGCGTCGCCGATGCCCGCGAACAGCATGATGACCGGCACCAGCACCGGCGGCGGCACCGCCCGCAGGAACTCCAGGACCGGCTCGCACACCGCCCGCACCCGCCGGAAGGAGCCGATGACCGTGCCCAGCGCGACCCCGGCGACGGCCGCCAGGGCGTAGCCCGCCGCGAGCCGCAGCAGGCTCGGCAGGACGTCCCCGCGCAGCCGCTCGCCGGTCCACACGTCCGGGAACGCGCCGAGGACCGTACGCAGCGGCGGCCAGTACACGTCGGTGCTGTCGTCCGAGGCCACCCACCACACGGCCAGCAGCAGCGCGGGCAACCCCAGGGCGAAGCCCAGTCGCAGCAGCGCGGCCCTCACACCGCCACCTCCCCGCGCACCGACTGGTGCCAGGCCAGCGCCCGCCGCTCCACGGCCCGGGCACCGACGTTGATCAGCAGCCCGAGCAGGCCCGTCACCACGATCAGCGCGTACAGGTCGGGCACCGCCTGAGAGGTCTGCGCCACCGCGATCCGCGCCCCCAACCCCGGGGCGCCGATGACCAGTTCGGCGGTCACGGCCAGGATCAGCGCGACCGCGGCGGCCAGCCGTACGCCCGTCATGACGTACGGCAGCGCCGTCGGCCACAGCACGTACCGGACGCGGGCCCAGGGACCCAGGCCGTACGACCGGGCCGTCTCCTCCGCGACCGGGTCCACGTCCCGCACCCCGTACAGAACCTGGACCAGCACCTGCCAGAACGAGGCGTACACCACCAGCAGCAGCACCGACCGCAGTTCGGTGCCGTACAGCAGTACCGCCAGCGGGATCAGCGCCACCGACGGGATGGGGCGCAGGAACTCGATCGTGGAGGCCGTCGCCTGCCGCAGGTACGGCACGACGGAGATCAGCACGCCGGTGACGACCCCCGCGCCCACCGCGATCGCCAGGCCCAGCGCCCAGCCGGTGAGGGTGTCGCCGAGGGCCGTCCAGAACGCCGGGTCGGACAGCTCGTCGGTCAGCGCGCCGGCGATCCGGCCGGCGGGCGGGAAGTAGTCCTCCTTCACCAGACCGAGCCGCGGCACCGCCTCGGCCAGGGCGAGGAAGGCCGCGAGCCCGGCCGCGCCGAGGGCGGCGTTCTCGCCCCTCACGGCAGCAGCTTGTCCAGGTCGGGGCGCTGCTGGAACAGGCCGTCGCGCTGCCCGAGTTCGGCGAGCCGCTCGATGGAGGCGCGGTCCGGCTCGGCGGGCCAGCGGGGCAGCGTCAGCTTCTCCACCAGGGTGCCGGGGATCTTGGTGTACGTGGTGAGGATCCGGCGGACCTCGTCGGGGTGGCCGTCGGCGTACTTCAGGGACTCGGCGGTGGCCTCCTGGAACTTCTTCACCACCTCGGGGTTCTTCTGCGCGTACCGCTGGGAGGTGAAGTACAGCGCGACGGTGAGGTCGGGGGAGACGTCGTAGAAGTTGGAGGCGATCTGCCGGCCGCCCGCGGCCTCGACCGTGGACAGCGCCGGTTCCGGGGTGCAGGCCGCGTCGACCCGGCCGGCCTCCAGCGCGGCGGGCATCTGGTCGAAGGGCATCTCGACGAACTCGACCCGGGAGGGGTCGCCGCCGTCCTTGCGGACCGACTCCTTGATGGAGGTGTCGCAGATGTTGTTGAGCGTGTTGACCGCCGCCTTCTTGCCCTCCAACTGCTTGGCGGACTTGACGGGCGAGTCCTTGGCGACGGTGACGGCGGCCATGTCGGCGCCGTCCTTCCCGGTGGAGGCCACGCCGTTGGCGACGGCCTTCACGGGCACGTTCTTCGACCGGGCGATCAGCAGGGAGGTGGTGTTGCTGAAGCCGAACTGGAACTGGCCGGAGACGACACCGGGCACGATCGCCGCGCCGCCCTGCGCGGGCAGCAGCTCCAGCTTCAGGCCGCGTTGGGCGTAGAAGCCCTTCTTCTGGCCCAGGTACAGGGGGGCGACGTCCAGGATGGGGATGATGCCGACCTTGACGGTGGTGGTGCCGCCGGACGAGCCGTTCCCGGCCGGGGCGCCCCCGTCGCCGGACGAGCCGCACGCCGTGGTGGCGGCCAGGACGGACACGGCCGTGAGGCCGACGAGCAGACGACGACGCATGACTCCGACTCCCTAGGGGACGTTCCCGGGACTGGCGGACAGCTGTGCGCGCACAGCACACTCGTGCTCAGCGGGAACGTACGGCCCTGACCCGTACATGGTCAATCCCCTTAACGAATGGGGTAGTTGGGCATTCCGGTCCGTTGACACCGGTTCGGGCGCGCTCATAGCGTGCGCTCCGCGTACGTCCGTACGTCCCGACGGAGGCCGCCGATGACCGACGCCGTTCGCGCCACCCACTTCGTCCGGTCCTTCGAGCGGGGCCTCGCGGTCATCCGTGCCTTCGACGCCGACCATCCGGCGCTGACGCTCAGCGAGGTGGCCCGCGCCTGCGACCTGACCCGGGCCGCGGCCCGCCGCTTCCTGCTGACCCTCGCCGACCTGGGCTACGTCCACAGCGACGGCCGGCTGTTCCGCCTCACCCCGCGCGTGCTGGAGCTCGGCTACTCCTACCTCGCCTCCCTGACCCTGCCGGAGATCGCCGAACCGCATCTGGAGCGGCTGGTGGCGCAGGTGGGGGAGTCGTCGTCGCTGTGCGTCCTGGACGGCGACGACATCGTGTACGTGGCCCGCGTGCCGACCCGCCGCATCATGACGGTGTCCGTCACCGTGGGCACCCGCTTCCCGGCACACGTCACGTCCGTGGGCCGCATCATGCTCGCGCACCTGCCGCCGCAGGAGCTCGACGCCCGGCTCGCCCGCACCGAGCTGCGCCCGCTGACCCCCCGCACGATCACCTCCGAGCACGCCCTGCGGGCCGAGCTGCGCCGGGTCCGCCGCCAGGGCCACGCCCTGGTCGACCAGGAACTGGAGGAGGGCCTGCGCTCGGTCGCCGCCCCGGTACGGGACCGGGACGGCGACGTGGTGGCCGGTGTGAACATCGCCGTGCACGCCGGCCGCACCTCGGTGGAGTCCGTCCGCCGCGACCTGCTGCCCCACCTGGTGGCGACCGTGGCCCGGATCGAGGCGGACCTGCGCGTCACAGGTCCAGTACGAGCCGCTTCCCCCTGCACCGGGACACACAGATCATCATCGTCTCCCCGGACTCCCGCTCCTCCGGCGTGAGCACCGCGTCCCGGTGGTCCGGATCGCCCTGGAGGACATCGGTCTCACAGGTGCCGCAGGTGCCCTCCGTGCAGGAGTACAGCACCTCGACCCCGGCGCCGAGCACCGCGTCGAGCACCGAGACGCCGGGCGGGACGGTGACGGTCCTGCCGCTGCGCGCCAGCTCGACCTCGAACTGCGTGTCCTGCCCCGCCGGTTGCTCCTTCGGCTGGAACCGCTCCACCCGCAGCGCCCCGGCCCGGCAGCGTCCCTCCACCGCGTCGAGCAGCGGGCCGGGGCCGCAGCAGTACACGAGCGTGCCGTCCGGGACGTCGTCCAGGACCGGGCCGAGCTCCAGCAGCCCGGTCTCGTCCTGCGGCGCGATCGTCACCCGGTCGCCGTAGCGGGCCAGTTCCCCGGTGAAGGCCATCGACCGGCGGGTGCGCCCGCCGTACAGCAGCGTCCACTGCGCGCCCGCCGCCTCGGCCGCCGCCAGCATCGGCAGGATCGGGGTGATGCCGATCCCGCCCGCGACGAACCGGTAGCGGGGGGCGGGCTCCAGCCGGAAGTGGTTGCGCGGCCCGCGCACCCGTACCTTGTCACCCTGGCCCACCTGCTCGTGCACATACGCCGATCCGCCGCGCCCCGCCGGCTCGCGCAGCACCGCGATCCGCCAGGCGGACCGGTCCGCCGGGTCGCCGCACAGCGAGTACTGCCGCTCCAGGCCTGGCCCGAGCACGACGTCGATGTGGGCGCCCGGCTCCCACAAAGGCAGTTCCTCGCCCAGCGGGTGACGCAGGGTCAGGGCGAGCACGCCGTCGGCCACCTGCTCCCTGCGCGCGACGACGAGTTCGGCTTCGTACAGGCTCATGAGCGGGTTCCTCGCGGCTCGTGCCCTTGCGGCTGGTGGGGCTGGTGTCCTTGTGGATGGGCGAGCATCCACTCCCACATCTCGACCGGGTCCTGACAGGTGTGCTCGCGGCCGCAGTGACAGGTGCCGTGCAGGACGTCGGTGCCCGGCAGCCAGTCGATGCGGTAGATCTCACCCGTGGGCGCGCCGCTCACTGGACCTGCTCCACGGGCTTGGCGCCCTCCTCCACCAGCCGGGCGAGGATACGGCGGGCGGCCAGACCGCCGGTGTCGATGTTGATGCTCAGCTCCTGGTAGCCGGTGCGCTCGGTGCCGAGCGTCTTCTGCAGCAGGTTGAGCGCGGTGACGTCCTGCATGACGACCGTGTGGTTGTTGCCGCGCAGGAACTCGGTGACCTCATCGTCGTCCGTCGCCCAGTCCCGGGAGACCGCCCAGAAGTCGTACACCTTGCCGTCACTGGAGGGGGTGATGCAGTACGTCACCTCGGTGTGGAAGCCGTTCGGGTCGCTGCCGTCCGGCTCGGGCAGCACGCCGACGGGGGCGACCCGGCTGTGCAGCAGGTACAGGCAGGGGGCGAAGTACTCGATGTCCTGCCAGCGGGTGATGCGGCCCTCGATGCCGGTCGACTTCGCGTAGAACGGCGGGCACTCGGCGTCGTCCATGTGCCGGCTGACCCGTACGATGCCCGCGCCCTCGTCGACCTCCGTGGTGATCGGCGTCTCGGCGACCTCGGGGGTGCCGATGTAACCGCCGTGCAGGTACGTCTCGTGGGACAGGTCCAGGAGGTTGTCGACGAGCAGGCCGTAGTCGCAGTCGATGGGCTCCATGCCGCGCACGGTGACCCAGCCCGGGGAGTCCAGGTGCCGGGCCCGCGGGATGACCTGCGGGTCGGCGAGCGCCGGGTCGCCGATCCACACCCAGATCAGCGAGTCCTGCTCCACGACCGGGTAGGAGGCGACGCGCGCGGTCCGCGGGACGCGCTTCTGGCCGGGCACGTACACGCAGGTGCCGGTGGTGTCGTACGTGAACCCGTGGTACCCGCACACGATCCGGTCGCCGTCCAGGCGGGTCGGGGCCTCGGACAGCGGGTAACGGCGGTGCACGCAGCGGTCGTTGAGCACGACCGGCGTTCCCTCCTGCTCCGTCCGGTACAGCACGAGCGGCTCGCCGAGGATCGTCCGGCTGAGCAGCTCGCGCCCGACCTCGTGGCTGTAGGCGGCGACGTACCACTGGTTCCTGGCGAAGGCGGTCATGTGAGGCATGAAGGTTCCCGTCCCTGTCGGCGGGGCGTCGCCGCCCCGCGTGCCGTGGTTGGCATCAGGGTCGTGACGGCGGCGACCGCCGCGCAAGGCGGCTTCTGCCAGACGGAAGCGCTGCCGCGAAAGGGCTGGTCGGAGCGGCTGCCCAGGGCATCGATGTGTCAACGGCGCCCTGGGCGGGGCCGGTCTGGGCGGTCCGGCATCCGGGCGCTGCTTGACGGGCGCCACGATGTACTGCTCAATTGGTCACATGAATGCCCAGCAGCGCTTGGTCTCGCGCGATCACATCGACTTCGGTCGGGTGTGGTCGGCCGCGTGTTGCGCCTGACTCGGCAGCGGGCCGTCTGACCGGCCCTTCCCTCCCTCGGTGACCCCGTCGCGGGCCGAGTTCTCTCCTTACGCGCGCTGCCGCAGCTCTGCATCTCCCCCTGCGTTTCCCGACGCCCGACGTCGTCACGACCGCACCGACCCGTCCGCCTGACGGGCTGTGCGCTCATGCCTGCGCTCGAGGCAGTTCCGTCATGCCTGCGTGTCGCCGCACCCTGAAAGGCCATCCGCCATGCCTGTGGAGTTCCCGCGCTCCGGCGCCGCCTTCGACAAGGAGTACACACTCCCGCTCCCGATCGTCCGCGAGGAGGCCGCCAAGCGCGACGCCGAGCACGCGGCCCGAGGCACGCGGACCCGCACGGTGGTGGGCGCATGACGTTCGCCTCCGAGCTGACGGTCCGTCATGTCGTGATGTCCGACCCGAGAGTACGGCCGCTGCTGACCGAACTCGGCGAGGAGTACTCCCGGCGCTACGGCAAGGACGCCCACGCCGAGATCGCCCGCTACCCCGACGAGGAGTTCACCGAGCCGCACGGCGGACTGCTGCTGTTGCTGCTGGAGCGCGATGAGCCCGTCGCGGGCGGTGCCTTCCGCCGCTACGACGCCACCACGGCCGAGCTGAAGCGGATCTGGACCCACTCCGCCCACCGCCGCCGCGGTCTCGCCCGGCGCGTCATCGCCGAGCTGGAGCGCGAGGCGGGCGCACGCGGCTACCGGCGGATCTACCTGACCACCGGGCCACGCCAGCCCGAGGCCCGGGGCCTGTACCTGGCCACCGGCTACACACCGCTGTTCGACACGGAGGCCGACCCGGAGACCATCGGCCCGCTGCCCTTCGAGAAGCACCTCGCCGACCGGGAACACAACCGAAAGGCTCCCGACCAGTGACCATCCGAACCCCCACCATCCGCCCGCGTGGCGTCGCCGTCCTCGCTCTGCTGCCCCTGCTGGCGCTGACCGCCTGCGGATCCGGCGACACCGGCGGCACCGCGGCGGGCGCGCAGGCCTCTCCCGCGCCGACCGACGACCCGGTCGCCGCCGTACGCACGGTGGACTCCGTCGCCGCCCTGCTGCCCCCGGACGTCCGCAAGGCGGGCACGCTGCGGGTCGGAAGCTCGATCGGGTTCCCGCCAGGGGCCTATTACCCGAACGGCACGGACAAACCGCCCGCCGGCCAGGACATCGACCTCGCCGACGCCGTCGCCAAGGTCCTCGGCGTCAAGCTGGAGCGCCAGGACGCCTCCTTCGAGACGATCCTGCCCGCCCTCGGAAGCGGCAAGTACGACGTCGGCACCGGCAACTTCGGCGTCACCACCGAACGCCTGAAGACCATCGACTTCGTCACCTACATCAACGACGGCCAGGGCTTCGCGGTGAAGACGGGCAACACCGCCCTCGGCAAGAAGATCACCGACCTGACCCAGCTGTGCGGGCTGACCATCGGCACCGGCGCCGGCACCACCTTCGAAGCGACCCTCACCGCGCGGAAGGGGGTGTGCGCCAAGGCGGGCAAGAAGCCGTACGACGTGAAGGTCTACTCGGAGAACGCGGCCACCCTCACCGCACTCCAGCAGGGCCGCATCGACGTGATCATGTCGACCATCAACGGCCTGCGCCACCAAGCGGCCCAGCCCGCCTCCCGGACCACCTTCCTCGGCGAGTTCCACCGCCTCGACGTGGGCTTCGCCTTCAAGAAGGGCTCCCCGCTCACCAAGGCGTTCCAGGCCGCCGTCAACGAGCTGATCAAGGACGGCACGTACGCCCGGATCCTCGCCAAGTGGGGCACGACCGCCTCCGCGATCGACACCTCGCGGATCAACCCGCCCGAGCACACCTGAGAGTCGAGCAGGAACACCACGATGGCATCCACCACCGACACCACCGCGCCGCCCGGCGCGGCCATCCCGGGCACCGGCCCCAGAGCCCTGCCCGCCCCGGACGACCCGGCCGCCCTCAAGGTCGTACCCGCCCGCCATCACGCCCGCTGGGTGGCGGCCGTCGCCGTGATCGTGCTGGTCGCCCAGTTCGTGCACGGCCTGGCCACCAACCCCGTGTGGGAGTGGGGCGTCTTCCGCGACTACGTGCTGTCCGAGACGATCGTGCAGGCGGTCTCCGTGACCCTCCAGCTCACCGCGTACGCCACCGTGCTGGGCTTCCTCCTGGGCACCGTCCTGGCCTTCATGCGGCTGTCGCGCAGCCCGGTGCTGCAGACCGTCGCCTGGACCTACATCTGGATCTTCCGGTCCATCCCGATGATCGTCCAGCTGGTGTTCTGGTTCAACCTGAGCGCGCTGTACGAGGAGTTGGGCTTCGGCATCCCCTTCGGCCCGGTGTTCTGGTCCGTCGACTCCAACAGCATCATCGGCACCATGGGCGCCGCCGTCATCGGGCTGACGCTGCACCAGGCCGCCTATGCCGCCGAGATCGTGCGCGGCGGTGTCATCGCCGTCGACCACGGGCAGCTGGAGGCGGCCGCCGCGCTGGGCCTTCCCCGGCTGCGGCAGATCCGCCGGATCGTGCTGCCGCAGGCCATGCGCGCCATCCTGCCCACGGCCGGCAACGAGATCATCGGCCTGCTCAAGGGCACCTCGGTGGTCTACGTGATGTCCATCGGCGAACTCTTCTACCAGGTGCAGGTGATCTACGGCCGCAACGGCCGGGTGATCCCGCTGCTGCTGGTCGCCACCGCCTGGTACGTGGTGCTGACCTCCCTGCTGTCGGTCGCGCAGTACTACGTGGAGCGCCGCTACGCCCGGGGAGCCGACCGCACCCCGCCGCCCACCCCGCTGCAGCGCGCCCGGCGCTTCGTGCGCACCCTGCGCGCGGCCGCCGCCCAGCGCAACCAGCCCGTCGTACCCCTGAAGCCCTTGGGAGACAGCCGATGAGTGGCGTGACGGTGGCCGTCGAGGACGCGACGCCGACGGCGGGCGACGTGATGGTGGACGTCCACGGCGTCCACAAGAGCTTCGGCCCCCTGGAGGTGCTGCGCGGCGTCGACCTGCAGGTCCGCGCCGGCGAGGTCACCGTGATCCTCGGCCCGTCCGGCTCCGGCAAGTCCACGCTGCTGCGCACCATCAACCACCTGGAGAAGGTCGACCGCGGCTGGATCAGCATCGACGGCGAACTCATCGGCTACCGCCGCTCCGGAAGCAAGCTGCACGAACTGAAGGAGAGGGACGTCCTGAAGCAGCGCACCCACATCGGGTTCGTCTTCCAGAACTTCAACCTCTTCCCCCATCTGACCGTGCTGGAGAACCTGATCGAGGCGCCCGTCTCCGCTCTGCGCCGCCCGCGCAGGGCAGCGGAGGAGACGGCCCGCCGGCTCCTCGACAGGGTCGGCCTCGCCGACAAGGCCGGCGCCTACCCCCGGCAGCTCTCCGGCGGCCAGCAGCAGCGCGTGGCCATCGCCCGCGCACTCGCCCTCGAACCCAAGGTGCTGCTCTTCGACGAGCCCACCTCGGCGCTCGACCCGGAACTGGTCGGCGAAGTCCTCGACGTCATCAAGGACCTGGCCCGTACCGGAACCACCATGATCGTCGTGACCCACGAGATCGGCTTCGCCCGCGAGGTCGCCGACACCGTGGTGTTCATGGACGGCGGTGTCGTCGTGGAGCAGGGCCCGCCCGCGGCCGTCCTGGACGCCCCGCGACACGAGCGCACCCGCGCCTTCCTCTCCAAGGTCCTCTGACCGACCCTCATCCCCTTCCACAAGCCCTTCCGTACGCAAGGAGCCCGGCCATGTCCACCTCGACCACCCGCCGCACCGCCGCAGCCGCGCTCGGACTCGCCACCGCCCTCGTCCTCGCCGCGTGCAGCAACCCCGACGACGGCGGCACGACCGAGGTCGCGGCCACGTCGGACGGCAAGACGAAAATCAACACCAGTCCCGACCAGAACCGCGTGACCACCGGCAAGGTCGACTCCATAGCCGCCGAGGTCCCGGAGAGGATCCGCAAGAGAGGCACCCTGGAGATCGTCGACTCGTCCGGCTCCGCGGCGCCGCTGACCTTCTTCGCCACCGACAACAAGACCGTCATCGGCGTCGAGCCCGACCTCGCCCACCTGGTCGCCGACGTACTCGGGCTGAAGCCGCACATCAACACGGTCTCCTGGGAGAACATCTTCGTCGGCCTCGACAGTGCCAAGTACGACGTCGGCTTCAGCAACATCACGGTCACCGAGGAACGCAAGGAGAAGTACGACTTCGCCACCTACCGCGAGGACAACCTGGGCTTCGAGGCGAAGAAGGGCAGCGGTCTGAAGGTCACCGGACCCGCGGACGTGGCGGGCAGGACGGTCGCGGTGGGCAGCGGCACCAACCAGGAGAAGCTGCTCATCGAGTGGAGCAAGGAGAACGAGAAGGCCGGCCGCAAGCCGGTGCACATCAAGTACTACCAGAACGACAGCGACACCTACCTCGCCCTCCAGTCCGGCCGCATCGACCTCTACCTCGGCCCCAACCCGACCGCCGCCTACCACGCCGCCACCACCGGCAAGACCGAGGTCGTCGGCACCTACTCCGGCGCCGGCGCCACTCTCCAGGGCCTCATCGCCGCCACCACCAAGAAGGACAGCGGCCTGGTCAAGCCGCTCGCCGACGCCCTCGACCACGTCATCGAGAAGGGCACGTACGCGAAAGTGCTGAAGCGCTGGGGCCTGTCCGACGAGGCGGTGACCAAGTCGCAGATCAACCCGCCCGGCCTGCCCAGGACCAACAAGTAGCCGACCCGGGGCGCGCAGGCCCGCGTGGCCTGCGCGCTCGCGGGGTTCCAGAAAGGCACCCACTCGTGTCCTCGACACCCCCTCCCGAACTGCACCTCGCCGTCGCCCTGGACGGCACCGGCTGGCATCCCGCCTCCTGGCGTGAGCCGGTGGCCCGCCCCCGTGAGCTGTTCACCGCCGGATACTGGGCCGCCCTGGTCGCGGAGGCCGAGCGCGGCCTGCTCGACTTCGTCACCCTCGAGGACGGCCTCGGCCCGCAGTCGTCCCACTTCCTGGACCCCGACGAGCGCACCGACCAGGTCCGCGGACGCCTCGACGCCGTCCTCATCGCCTCCCGCGTCGCCCCCCTGACCCGGCACATAGGACTGGTGCCGACGGTGGTCGCCACCCACACGGAGCCGTTCCACATCTCCAAGGCGATCGCCACCCTCGACTACGTCAGCACCGGCCGCGCCGGCCTGCGCGTGCAGATCACCGCCCGCCCCAACGAGGCCGCGCACTTCGGCCGGCGCACCATCCCGCGCATCCAGGCCTACGACCACCCGGACACCCGGGAGGTGGTCGCCGACCTCTTCGACGAGGCCGCCGACTACGTGGAGGTGGTGCGCCGGCTCTGGGACAGCTGGGAGGACGACGCCGAGATCCGGGACGCCGCCACGGGCCGATTCATCGACCGGGACAAGCTGCACTACATCGACTTCGAGGGCAGGTTCTTCAGCGTCAAGGGGCCCGCCATCACACCCCGCCCGCCGCAGGGCCAGCCGCTCGTCACCGCCCTCGCCCACGACACCGTCCCGTACCGGCTCGTGGCCCGCGCCGCCGACCTCGGCTACGTCACCCCGCACGACGCCGACGAGGCCCGCTCGATCGTCGCCCAGATACGCGCCGAGCAGGAGACGGCCGGACGGGCCGGTGAACCCCTGCATGTCTTCGGCGACCTGGTGGTCTTCCTGGACGACGACCAGACCGCCGCGGAGGACCGCCGCGCACGGCTCGACACCCTCGCGGGACAGCCGTACACCAGCGACGCACGCATCTTCACCGGCACGCCCGGTCAACTTGCCGATCTGCTGCAGGAGTGGGCCGAAGCGGGTTTGAGCGGCTTCCGGCTGCGGCCCGCCGTCGCCGGCCACGACCTCCCGGCCGTCACCCGCCGCCTGGTCCCCGAACTCCAGCGCCGGGGCGCCTTCCGCACCGCCTACGAGGCCGGCACCCTGCGTGGCCTGCTGGGTCTGCCCCGCCCCGCCAACCGCTACGCCGCAGCCTGAGCCGGAAGGGACCGCACCGACCCATGAGCAAGCCGCTGAAGCAGATCCACCTGGCCGCCCACTTCCCCGGCGTCAACAACACCACCGTGTGGAGCGACCCGCGGGCCGGCAGCCACATCGAGTTCAGCTCCTTCGCGCACTTCGCGCGCACCGCCGAACGCGCCAAGTTCGACTTCCTGTTCCTCGCCGAGGGCCTCAGGCTCCGGGAACAGGGCGGGAAGATCTACGACCTGGACGTCGTCGGCCGCCCCGACACCTTCACCGTGCTCGCCGCACTGGCCGCCGTCACCGAGCACCTCGGCCTGACCGGCACCATCAACTCCACCTTCAACGAGCCGTACGAGGTGGCCCGCCAGTTCGCCAGCCTCGACCATCTCTCCGGCGGCCGCTCCGCGTGGAACGTCGTCACCTCCTGGGACGCCTTCACCGGCGAGAACTTCCGCCGCGGCGGCTTCCTGCCCCAGGAGGAGCGCTACTCCCGCGCCAAGGAGTTCCTCGCCACGGCGAACGAACTCTTCGACTCCTGGCGCGGTGACGAGATCCTCGCCGACCAGGCGACAGGTGTGTTCCTCCGGGACGCCAAGGCAGGCGCCTTCGTCCACACCGGACAGCACTTCGACATCCACGGGCAGTTCAACGTCCCCCGCTCCCCGCAGGGCCGCCCGGTCATCTTCCAGGCCGGCGACTCCGAGGAGGGCCGCGAGTTCGCCGCCGCCGACGCCGACGCCATCTTCAGCCGGCACGCCACCCTCGAGGCCGGGCAGGCCTTCTACACGGACGTCAAGAAGCGCCTCGCCAAGTACGGCCGCCACCCCGGCCAGCTGCTGATCCTGCCCGCCGCCACCTTCGTCCTGGCCGACACCGACGCCGAGGCCGAGGAACTGGCCCGCGAGGTGCGCCGGCAGCAGGTCAGCGGGGCCACCGCCCTCAAGCACCTGGAGTTCGTGTGGAACCGGGACCTGTCGGCGTACGACCCGGAAGGGCCGCTGCCCGACATCGACCCGGACGTCGGCGACGACCACATCGCCAAGGGCCGGGCCCAGGTCCGCATGTACCGCGATCGGCTGGCCACCGCCCGCGAGTGGCGCGCACTCGCCGCGGCGAACAACTGGTCCATCCGCGACCTGGTCATCAACACCGGCAACCGGCAGAACTTCGTCGGCTCCCCGGCCACCGTCGCCAGGACCATCAACGACTTCGTGCAGTCCGACGCCGCCGACGGCTTCATCCTCGTCCCCCA
The DNA here is from genome assembly GCF_040678435.1 of Streptomyces sp. NPDC052682. Lineage (NCBI taxonomy): Bacteria > Bacillati > Actinomycetota > Actinomycetes > Kitasatosporales > Streptomycetaceae > Streptomyces > Streptomyces sp. NPDC052682. The sequence continues at coordinate 148,409 of NZ_JBFATS010000007.1, forward strand.
CATCACCCCGGGCGGCCTGGACGAGTTCGCCGACCAGGTGGTCCCGCTGCTCCAGGAACAGGGCGTCTTCCGCACCGACTACGACGGCACGACCCTGCGCGACCACCTCGGCCTCGCACATCCCGACGACCCACGCGTGGAGCGGGTGGCGTCGTGAAGTTCCTCGCCGTCCCCCTGATCGTGCACCGCCCGGACCCGCCGTTCGCATGGGGACCCGTGTTTCCGGCGCCGCCCCTCACCCAGGAGTCCGCCCGTGTCTGACATCCCCCTCGGCGTCCTCGACCTCGTCCCGATCTCGTCCGGATCGACGGCCGCGGACGCCCTGCGCAACTCCATCGACCTCGCCCAGCACGCCGAACGGCTCGGCTACGCCCGCTACTGGTTCGCCGAGCACCACCTCAACCCGGGCGTGGCGGGCACGTCCCCCGCGGTCGTCCTCGCCCTGACCGCCGCCGCGACCTCCACGATCCGGCTCGGCTCAGGTGCGGTACAGCTCGGACACCGCACCGCGCTGTCCACGGTCGAGGAGTTCGGCCTGATCGACGCCCTGCACCCCGGCCGCCTCGACCTTGGCCTGGGGCGCTCGGGCGGCCGTCCGCCGGGGGAGAGGACGACCGTGCCGACGGCCACCCCGGTCGTCGACGGCCGTGCCCCGAACGGCCTGCTCATTCCGCCCCGCTTCTCCTTCGAGCACCTGCTCGGCTCACCTCGCGTGGCCCTGCAGCGCAAGCTGCTCCTGCTCCCGGGTGCCCAGTCGCAGGACTACACCGAGCAGATCGACGACATCCTCGCGCTGCTGGCCGGCACCTACCGCTCACCGGAGGGCATCGAGGTGCACGTCGTGCCGGGGGAGGGCGCCGGCGTACAGGTGTGGATCCTGGGCAGCAGCGGCGGCCAGAGCGCCGAGGTCGCGGGCGCCCGGGGCCTGCGCTTCGCCGCGAACTACCACGTCAGCCCGGCCACGGTGCTGGAGGCGGTGGAGGGCTACCGCTCCTTCTTCCAACCCTCCGAGTTCCTCGACAAGCCGTACGTCAGTGTCTCCGCCGACGTCGTCGTCGCCGAGGACGACGCGACCGCCCGGGAACTCGCCACCGGCTACGGCCTGTGGGTCCGCAGCATCCGCACCGCCGAAGGCGCCATCGCGTTCCCGACGCCGGACGAAGCGCGCGCCCACGCATGGAGCGACGCGGACCGGGCCCTCGTACAGGACCGCGTCGACACGCAGTTCGTCGGCTCACCGACCCGAGTGGCCGACCAGCTGGAACAACTGCAGGAAGCCACCGGTGCGGACGAGTTGCTCATCACGACGATCACTCACGACCACGCCGACCGGGTCCGCTCGTACGAACTGCTCGCGGAGGAATGGCGCCGCCGGCGGTGACTTCGACGACCGGCCGTGGCGCGCACGTGGACCTCAACACCCCTGTGAAGGCTTGTGGTTAAGGCCTTAATCATTCAGCGTACCCAGCGACGGCGACCGGGCGACCCCGCAGACCGCCTCGTACGGCGTGGTGTCCGCGGTCCGAGTTGTGGACAAGAGGGGAAGAAGGGGAAGTGGTGGAGGCGACGATGTCACGGGTGCGGCAACGCACCATCCCACCGGTCGTTGCTGCGCGGTGCGCGCTGTGGACGTTTGTCATCGTCAACCTGGTGATCGTCGAGATCCTGTTCCTCACCGCCGGGACCGGCAAGAACGGGGTGCTCACGGTCGCCAAGTTCTTCGGTCTGCACACGGCCGTGCTGATGCTGCTGCAGTTGCTGCTGGTGGCCCGGCTGCCGTGGCTCGACCGCCGTATCGGCATGGACCGGCTGACGGTGTGGCACCGGTGGGTCGGCTTCACCCTGCTGTGGACCCTCCTCACCCACGCCGTGCTGGTGGTGCTGGGCTACGCGAGGCTCGATGACGCGTCGATGACGACAACGTTCTTCGCGCTGGCCGGAGTGCCGGCGTCCCTGCTCGGGATGCTGGCCGCGGCGATCGTCGTCGTGGTCGCCGCGATCTCCGCCCGGTACGTGAGGCAGCGGCTGCGGTACGAGACGTGGCACGGCCTGCACCTGCTGCTGTACCTGGCGTTGGGGCTGGCGTTCGTCCACCAGTTGCAGGAGACCACGACCTTCAGCTCCTCCGCACCCGCGAAGATCTACTGGTGGGCCCTGTGGCTGTTCGCGTTCGGTGCCCTGGTCACGGGCCGGATCGTCCTGCCCGTGTGGCGCAACGCCTATCACCGGTTCGAGGTCGCGGCGGTGGTGCCGGAGTCGGACGACGTCGTGTCGGTGCACGTCACCGGCCGCCACCTCGACAGGCTGCCGGCCCGGGCCGGCCAGTTCTGCATCTGGCGGTTCCCCGGGCACCACCACTGGTGGCAGGCGAATCCGTTCTCGCTGTCGGCGGCACCCGACGGCCGCACGTTGCGCCTGACCGCCAAGGCGGTGGGCAGCACCAGCGCCGGCCTGCGGCACATCCCGGTCGGGACCCGCGCGTTCGTCGAGGGGCCGTACGGAGCCTTCACCGCGTTGCACCGCACGCGGCCCGGCGCACTGCTGATCGCCGGCGGGGTGGGGATCACGCCGGTCCGCGCCCTGCTGGAGGAGGAACCGGCCGGCGACCTCGTCGTGCTCTACCGGGTGCGGAGCGAGAGGGATGCCGTGCTGGTCGACGAGGTACGCGAGCTGGTCGCGGAGCGCGGTGGGCGGCTGCACCTGCTCACCGGCCGCACGGCGGAGGGGAACCGGCCCTTCGAGCCGGACCGGATACGCGCCCTGGTTCCCGACCTCACCGAACGCGACGTGTACGTCTGCGGCCCTCCCGCGATGACCTCGGCCGTGCTCACCGCCCTGCGCAGGCTGAACGTGCCCCACCGGCAGGTACACGCCGAGCGGTTCGGCCTGGCCTGAGCCCGGCCGGCGGCGGTGTCCCCGCCGCCTTCATTCGACAAGGAGAGGACCATGAGCGTTCTTGACGGGATCCTCGCGGGAGTCCGCGAAGATCTGGACGAGCGCAAGCGTGCCACGCCGTTGGCGGAGCTGCGCTCCCGGGCAGCGGACGCGGCACCCGCCCTCGACCCGCTGCCCGCGTTCCGTGAGCCCGGGGTGTCCGTCATCGCCGAGGTCAAGCGCGCAAGCCCCAGCAAGGGCGCGCTGGCGGACATCCCCGACCCCGCGTCGCTCGCGGCCCAGTACGCGGCCGGCGGTGCCGCCGCGATCAGCGTGCTGACCGAGAGCCGGCGTTTCGGCGGCTCGCTCGCCGATCTGGCGGCCGTACGTGCCCGGGTCGACGTGCCCGTCCTGCGCAAGGACTTCATCGTCGACCCCTACCAGGTGTGGGAGGCCCGCGCGTACGGTGCCGATCTCGCGCTGCTCATGGTCGTGTCGCTGGACGACGGCCGGCTCGCCGACCTGATGGGACTGTGCACGGAGTTGGGTCTCACGCCGCTCGTGGAGGCCCACACGGCCGAGGAAGTGCGGCGGGCCGCTGCCGCGGGAGCCGAGCTCATCGGCATCAACGCACGCGACCTGACCACGCTGGAGGTGGACCGCAGGGTGTTCGCCGACCTCGTGACGGCCGTCCCGGAGGGTGCGGTCAAGGTCGCGGAATCGGGTGTGACGGGCCCGAAGGACGTGGCGGAGTACCGCGCTTGGGGAGCCGACGTGGTCCTGGTCGGGGAGGCACTGGTCCGCTCGGGGGATCCGAGCGGCGCGGTGCGGGAGTTCATCGAGGTCGCCGGGGCGTGACGGTGTCCGGCTCGGTCAGCCGGGCCGCGGTCCGGCCGGTCACGAGGCGGCCTGCACACAGCCGCGAGGCACGCCCCGCTCGCCCGGGGACGACCCCGTGCTCGGGGAACGGCCCCGGCCGCCCCGCCGCGGTGACTTCCGTCCCCCGGCGGGGCACCGGGCCTGGTCACACGGAGTCGGCGTCGGTGGTGGCGAGCCTGGCGTAGACCTCGGGCCGGTTGTGCCTGATCCGCAGGGCGAGTACCGCTCCGGCGGCGAAGACCGCCGGAGTGAGCGCGATCAGCGTCCAGTTGACGGCGGGGCCGGCACCGGTGAAGAGATTGAGGCGCGTGCAGACCAGCCCCGTGATCACCGCCAGCAGCAGCGCGGCGGCCGCCGGTGCGGCGGTGGTGCGCAGGCGTCCCGCCGCGTGGGCGCCGGGACCGCGGCGGAAGAAGACGGCCACGGCGCAGGCCGCGAGCGTCTGGAGAACCAGGATGCCCACCACGCCCGGGGTGTTCACCCACAGCAGGAACTGGTTGTACGGGTGTGCGCCGATCGCGGCGAAGACGGCGGTGACGACCACCGCCAGCACGGTCTGCGCGATGCCGGAGACCCACGGCGAGCCGTGCCGGGGGTGGATACGGCTCAGGGGGGCCGGGGCGGCGCCCTCGACGGACAGCGCGTAGCCGTAGCGGGTGATGGCGTTGTGGAAGGCGAGCAGGGAGGCCAGGAGGCTGCTGACGATCAGGACGCGCTGGAGGTCGGTGGCCCAGCCGCCCACGTATCTGGTCATGGCGGTGAAGAACATCTCCGCGGGGTTCTGTGCCGCGGTCCCGACCGCCTTGTCGTCGCCGAAGGCCTGGACGATGATCCAGACGACGAACGTGTAGAAGAGGCCGAGGAAGGCGACGGCCAGGTAGGTGGCGCGGGGGATGGTGCGGTCGGGGTCGCGGGCCTCTTCGCGGTACAGGGCGGTGGCTTCGAAGCCGATGAAGGCGGCGATGGCGAGGCCGAGTGGCGCGCTCATCTGCGAGGTGAAGACGTGCGAGGGGGTGAAGGAGGCCAGGCTCAGACCGTGGGCGCCGCCCTTGACCAGGATCGCGCCGGCGAGCAGCACCAGGACGGCGGTCTCCGCGATCAGCAGCGCGGCGAGGACTTTGGCACCGAGGCGGATGGACCGGAAGCCGAGGAACCACACCACGGCGATCGCGGCGAAGGCGTAGACCGGCCACGGCAGGTCGACGCCCAGCAGCGCGTTCGCGGTGCCGGCGGCGAAGAAGCCGAAGGCACCGTAGGTGCCGATCTGCAGGGCGTTGTACGAGAACACCGCGAGCAGCGCGGCCCCCAGCCCGGCAGGGCGGCCAAGGCCCCGGGAGACGTACGAGTAGAAGGCGCCCGCGTTGCGGATGTAAGGCGTCATGGCGGTGAAACCGACCGCGAACAGGCACAGCACGACGCCGACCGTCAGGTAGGCGACAGGGGCGCCGATGCCGCCGAAGAGGATCGCGAGCGGGGCGATGCCCGCCATGACGGTGAGCGGGGCGGCGGCCGCGACGACGAAGAAGACGATGTCCGCGACGCCGAGCGTGGCGCGTTGCAGACGGCCCGCCGGGTCCGCCCCGGTGGCGGCCGGGGGCTGGTGGGGAGCGGTTGAGGTGTGGGGCTCGGTCATGGAGGTCTCCGCGTGATGCTGGAGGTCGACGGGGAAGGGTGCCTGTTCCTGGTACGCGGGCCCGGCCGTGACGACGCCGAGAGGCTAGGGCCGTCCGGCCGGCAGGGGAGCGGGGGTGCCGGAGCCGTGGGTGCGCCGGCCGGCGAGCCAGGTGCCCACAACGGGCAGGTGTGCGAGGTCGTGGGGTGCCGTCCCCACCGGGTCGGCGGCGAGATGCACCAGGTCGGCGCGCATCCCGGGGCGCAGGACGCCCCACTCCTGCTCCTGGAAGGCCTGGTAGGCGCAGCCGGCGGAGTAGGCGGCCAGGGCGGTCGCGGTGTCGATCCGCTCCTGGGGGAGCCAGCCGCCCTCGGGGAATCCCGCGGGCGTCTGGCGCGTCACGGCGGTGGCGATGCCCCGCAACGGTTCGTGGTCGGTGACCGGCCAGTCGCTGCCGAACGACACGCGGGCGCCGGAAGCCAGCAGCGCGGCGATCTGGTACTGCCGCGCGCCGCGCTCCGGGCCGATCTTCGGCAGGACGAGGTCGGTCATCAGCCGGTCGGGCTGGGCCCACAGCGGCTGGAGATTGGCGATCACCCCGAGCTCGGCGAAGCGGGGCAGGTCGCTGGGGTCGATCAACTGGGCGTGGGCGATGACCGGGCGGCGGTCGCGGGGTCCGTTGGTGCGGGCCGCGTCCTCGATCGCGTCGAGGGCGACTCGGACGCCGCCGTCGCCCAGCGCGTGGATGTGCGGCTGGAAACCCAGGGCGTCGACCGCGGTGACGGCCCGGGCCAGTTCCGCCGGAGTCCAGTGGGCGATGCCGTGGGAGTGCGGGCAGTCGGCGTACGGTTCCAGGAGGGCGGCCGTGCCGGACTCGATGACCCCGTCGGCGAAGAACTTCACGGTGTGCGCGGTGAGCAGCCCCCGGGCGGTGCCCTCCACGCGTTCACGCTCGGCGGCGAGCCGGGGGAGCTGGTCACGCCAGTGCTCCGGCCCCAGGAAGAAACCGAGGTCGGCACGGACCGGCAGCCCTGGGCCACTGGTCGCCGCGGTGATCCAGACGTCCGCGTGGTGCGGTTCCACCCAGGCGTCCTGCAGCCAGGTCACCCCGGCGGCGGCGAACCGGGCGGCGGTCTCGCGCAGCGCCGCCACCTGAGCCTCGTGGGACGGCTGGGGGACGAGGTCGAGGACGGGCAGTACGGCGCCGAACTCGCGCAGCGTGCCCAGCGGTTCGCTGGAGCCTTCCCGGCGCACGATCTGTCCGCCCTCCGGGTCGGGCGTGGCGGCGGTGAACCCGGCCCGGCGCAGGGCTTCGGTGTTCACCCACGCCGTGTGGTGGTCCATCGTGCGCAGCACCACGGGCCGGTCGGGGACGGCCGCGTCCAGCCAGCGGGCGTCGAACCGGCCGTCCTCGGCGAGCCAGGCGTCGAAGCCGTCGCCGGTGATCCACTCGGCCTCGGGGTGCTCGTCGGCCCAGTGCCGTACGGCCTCGACGACGTCCGCCACGGAGGTGCACGCGCGCACGGGCGCTCCGAGCAGGCCCAGGCCGCCCATCACCGGGTGCACGTGCCCGTCGCCGAACGCGGGCAGCAGGGCGCCTCCGCGCAGGTCGACCACGGCGGTACGCGGGCCGCGGGCGGCGCGTGCCTCAGCGCCGAGGGCGCTGATCCTGCCGCAGGTGACGGCGAGGGCGTCGGTCACCGGGCGTTCGGCGGCCCCGGTCCTGACGGTCCCTCCGGTGAACACGATGTCGGCCTGCATGGCAGCGGCACCCTTCCCTGCGTACGGCAACCGAACTGAAACCGATTCGGTTTCGGTAATGTAGAGCGGACCCGGGCGGCGGGGAAGACCTTTCACTGAAAGACGTTCGGTAAAGTTCGGGTGACGCACCGCGGGCGGCCGTGCCCCGCCCGGCAGTGAGCCACGAACCATAAGGAGCCCACGTGCCCAGGCCGCGCACCCCTCTGCTGGACCGCCGGCGCATCGGCGCGGCAGCCCTGAGCATCGCCGACGAGCAGGGTGCCCTCACCATTCCCGCCCTGGCCCGGAAGCTCGGCGTCGCCCCCTCCGCTCTCTACCACCACGTGTCCGGCCGTGACGAGATCATCTCGCTCATGCGGGAGGAGCTGGCCCTGGAGGCAGGCTCCGACGACTGGGACGCGTCACAGCCCTGGGAGCAGGCCCTGGAGGCATGGGCCCGTTCCTACCTCGCAGCCTTCGCATCCCACCCCGGGGCGGTGCCGCTGCTCGCGACGGCCCCGCTGGCCGAGCCCTTCATGCACGCGATGTACGAGAAGGTCGCCGCACTCCTGCTGGCCGCCGGCTTCACCACCCGTCAGGTCATGCCGCTGATCACCGCCGTGGAGAGCTTCGTCCTCGGCTCGGCCCTCGATCTGGTCGCGCCGCCGGTGATGGTCTCCGATGTGCCACGGGGAACCGCCCCCCACCTCAGCGCCGTACTCGACGACACCCCGACCGACCGGCGCCGGGCCGAGCTCGCGTTCGACACCGGTCTGCGAGCCCTGCTCACCGGTTTCCGGGCGCTCCTTCCCCGGTGACCGGCGGGCGGCCGCCATCGTCACCCTGCTCGTCGGCGGCGGGACGCCGGTGATCACCGGTCCACCCGGCCGCCTGTCCCGGCCGCCGTCGCCCGGTACGCTGAGTGGTCACGTTCTCCAACCGTAAGCACTCATGCGGAAGTTCGGGATGCCCACCAAGAGCTCACCTGCCTGGCGGCGTCCCACGCTCGACGCCGTGGCCGCACGGGCAGGCGTGTCCACCGCCACGGTGTCGAACGCGCTCAACGGCACCGGACGACTCTCCGAGGCGACCAGACAGCGGGTGCTCGCCGCGGCACGCGCAGTCGGTTACGCCCCTGCCGGCACGGCCCGCGCCCTGTCCAAAGGCGGCACCGGAGTGCTCGGCCTGACCATGACGACGTACGGCGACCTGCCCGTCCCGTACATGGAGATCCCGTACTACGCACAGTTGACACTGGGCGCCATGGCGGCCGCCCACGAGCGCGGCCATCTGCTGCTGGTGATGCCCGGTTCGATGTCGCCTCGGACGTGGCTCACCACGCCGATGGACGGCGTCATCCACGTCGGACCGCGCGCCGAGGACCCGGTGCGTGCCCTGCTCCGGCAGCGCGGCATCCCGATGATCAGCGAAGGCAGGCCGCCGCAACCGCGCCGGTGCGACGCGTGGGTGGATGCCGACCACGAAACAGGCCTGCGCCTCCTGCTCGACCACCTCGAACAGTCCGGCGCCCGCCGCGTCGGGCTCTCCCTCCCCCTCCACGACGACACGTACCCGCACCTGATCGCACACGCCTACCGGTCCTGGTGCGACGAACACCGCGTGCCCGCACTCGTGGAGGAGTACGCCGCACTGCCCGACTACTTCACGGCCGAACAGGACGCGGTAGCCCGGCTGCTCGACCGCGAGCCGAGACCGGACGCCGTGGTCGGCGTCTACTCCGACTCCGGTCACCACATCCTCGCCGCGGCGCGCCGCCGCGGCCTTCGGGTGCCGCGGGACCTGCTGGTGGCGTGCGTCAGCGAGGATCCGGACTACGCGACGACCGCCCCGCCCGTCACCACCGTCAGTCTCCGCCCGGACCGGGTGGGCGCCGAAGCGGTCGACCTGCTGATCGCTGTCATCAACGGCCGCAGCGGCGCGGACCGGCGTCGGCTCGTGCGACCGGCGCTCATCCCCCGCCGGTCCACACGGCGCGCGGTGCGCGCGAGGAACGGTGTGGCTGAGCGCACGCCCTCGGACGGCCCTGGCGGGAGTTGACCAGGCTTCCAGCAGCGGCGGTCAGCGCCGCAACTCCCCGTGCGCCGTCTCCGGCAGGCGCAGGTACACCACCGACGACAGCAGGCACAGCGCCGCGACGTACCACGGGAACAGCCCGCTGTGCCCGAGCTCCTTGAACAGGGTGCCCACGTACGGGGCCGTCCCGCCGAACAGCGCCACCGTCAGCGAGTAGGGGAACCCGATGCCGGCCGCGCGCACCCGGGGCGGGAAGACCTCGGCGTTGACGGCCGCGCTGACCGAGGTGAACCCGGTCAGCAGCACCATGCCCGCGCACTGCACCAGCAGCAGCACCGTGAAGGAGTCCCGCAGCGCGTGCAGCAGCGGCACGCACAGCAGCGCGAAGCCCAGGCCGAAGAAGAGCAGGAGGGGACGACGGCCGTAGCGGTCGGACAGCAGTCCGCCGAGCGGCTGGAGCAGGGCGAAGAAGGCGAGTGAGACGGTGCCGGCCAGCAGCGCGTCGGACTTGTCGACGCCCGCGTCGAGTTCGGCGTACGTCGGCAGGTACGACGTCCAGGTGTAGTAGGCGAGGGTGCCGCCCGCCGTGATGCCGGCGATGAGGAGGGACTCGCGCGGGTGGCGGCGCAGGGCCTCGAACAGGCCCGGGCGCGGGCCGCGGAACTGCTCCGGGCCGCGGGTCTCCTCGGCACCGCGCCGGATCCAGAAGCCGACCAGGCTGAGCAGCGCGCCGAGCAGGAACGGCACGCGCCAGCCCCAGCCGTTCATCGACCGCTCGGACAGGGTGTCCACGAGCAGGGTGGCGATGCCCGAGGCGAGGAGCTGGCCGATCGTCGTCGAGACGTACTGGAAGCTGGAGAACAGCCCGCGCCGGCCGGGGCCCGCCGACTCCACCAGGAACGTCGTCGAGGCCGCGAACTCGCCGCCCACGGACAGTCCTTGCAGCAGCCGTGCGGCGACCAGGATCACCGGGGCCAGGACGCCGGCCGCCGCGTACGTCGGGGTCAGGCCGACCAGCAGGCTGCTGCCGCCCATCAGCAGGATGGTGACCGTGAGCGCGGCCCGCCGGCCGTGCCGGTCGGCGACCGCGCCCATCAGCAGCCCGCCCACCGGGCGCATGAAGAAACCCACCGCGAACACCGCGAACGTCGACAGCAGCGGCACCAGGGAGTTGTCCGCGCTCGTGGGGAACACCTCGGCGGCGAGGTAGGTGGCCAGGAACGTGTAGGCGTACCAGTCGTACCACTCCACGGCGTTGCCGACGGAGGCGGCGAGGAGCTGGCGTACGGGCCGGTGCGCCGGTGGGGTGGCCGTCTGTGCTTCTGTCATGATCGCGACCTCCCCCGCCCGGCGGCCCGGCACACCACACGTACCGCGGACCTTCACAGCGGCGCCATCGCACCCTTCCCTGCCGTTCGGTGCGCTTGGAACACTCGCTGCGCGCACGATCCGTCACGTTCCGGCCGGACACCGCCGACAGGACGAGAGGTCCCTCAGCCATGCCCGAAGTCAACCGGCGCAGATTCCTGCAGTTCGCGGGCGCCACCGCGGCGTTCAGCGCGCTGTCCGCCAGCATCGAGCGCGCCGCCGCGCTCCCGGCCAACCACCGCACCGGTTCCCTCGAGGACGTCGAGCACATCGTCGTCCTCATGCAGGAGAATCGCTCCTTCGACCACTACTTCGGCACGCTGAGGGGCGTCCGCGGCTTCGGCGACCCGCGTCCCGTCACGCTGGACAGCGGCAAGCCGGTCTGGCACCAGCAGGACGCGAACGGCACGGAGATCCTGCCCTTCCACCCGGACGCCGACGACCTCGGCATGCAGTTCCTGGAGGGCCTGCCGCACGGCTGGACCGACGGCCAGCAGGCCTACCACGGCGGCCGGTACGACCGGTGGGTGCCGGCGAAGGGCACCACCACGATGGCGTACCTGACCCGCGAGGACATCCCCTTCCACTACGCGCTCGCCGACGCCTTCACCCTCTGCGACGCCTACCACTGCTCGTTCATCGGCTCCACCGACCCCAACCGCTACTACCTGTGGACCGGGTACACGGGCAACGACGGCACCGGCGGCGGCCCGGTCCTCGGCAACGACGAGCTCGGCTACGGCTGGACCACCTACCCCGAGCGCCTGGAGAAGGCCGGCATCTCCTGGAAGGTCTACCAGGACATCGGCGACGGCCTCGACGCGAAGGGCTCCTGGGGCTGGATCGAGGACGCCTACCGGGGCAACTACGGCGACAACTCGCTGCTGTACTTCACCGCCTACCGCGACGCCCGGCCGGGCGACCCGCTGTACGACAAGGCCCGCACCGGCACGAACGCCAAGGCCGGCGACGGCTACGTCGACCGGCTCAAGGCCGACGTGCTGGCCGGCCGGCTGCCGCAGATTTCCTGGATCGCCGCGCCGGAGGCCTTCTCCGAGCACTCCAACTGGCCCTCCAACTACGGCGCCTGGTACATCGCGCAGGTCCTGGACGCCCTCACCGCCGACCCCGGGGTGTGGGCGAAGACCGCCCTGTTCCTCACCTACGACGAGAACGACGGGTTCTTCGACCACGTGGTGCCGCCGCTGCCGCCGGCCTCCGAGGCCCGGGGCAGGTCCACCGCCGACGTCTCCCTCGACCTCTACCCCGGCGACGGCAAGCGGCCGGCCGGACCGTACGGCCTCGGCCCGCGCGTGCCGATGCTGGTCGTCTCGCCGTGGAGCAAGGGCGGCTACGTCTGCTCCGAGACCTTCGACCACACCTCGATCCTGCGGTTCATGGAGCGCCGCTTCGGGGTGCGCGAGCCCCACATCTCGCCGTGGCGCCGGGCCGTCTGCGGCGACCTGACCTCCGCGTTCGACTTCTCCCGCAAGGACGCCCGCCCGGCCGCGCTGCCGGACACCGGCGCCTACGAGCCGCAGGACCGCGAGCGCCACCCCGACTACCGGCCGACGCCGCCGGTGGACCCGCGCATGCCCCGGCAGGAGCGCGGTGCGCGCCCCACACGGCCGTTGAAGTACGCCCCGTACGTGGACGCCTCCCTGGACGCGGCGGGCCGCCTCACGCTCACCTTCGCCTCCGGCGCCCACGCCGGTGCCGCCTTCCACGTCACGTCCGGCAACCGCGCCGACGGCCCGTGGACCTTCACCACCGAGGCCGGCCGGACCGTCACCGGGACGTGGGACCCGGCGTCCTCGCAGGGGGCCCACGACCTGACCGTGCACGGCCCGAACGGCTTCGTACGGGCCTTCAAGGGGTCCGCCGCGGCGCCCGGGCCCGAGGTCACCGCCCGGCCCTGCGGCAGCGATCTCCAGCTGACCTTCACCGGCAAGGGCTCCGCCACCGTACGGCTGAGGGTCGCCAACGCCTACCGGGGCCGTACGACGACCGTCACCGTGCGGCCCGGCAGCACCGTGCGGCACACCGTCGACCTCGGGGCGAGCCGCCGCTGGTACGACCTGACCGTCACCTCCGAGTCCGACCCGGGCTTCCTGCGGCGCTTCGCCGGGCACGTCGAGAACGGGCGGCCCGGGGTGAGCGACCCGGCGATCCTCACCGAGTGACGGTGGTCAGGTGCCCCGGGGCGGGCTGGCGGGGCACCCGCTCGGGCGCCGCCGATCCGGGCTGCAGGGCCAGGACGGCGGCCACCGGGTGGTCGTCGTCCCGGTGGGCGGCACGGCTGAGCAGCACCACGCCCCAGGACGCCAGCCCCGCCCCGGCCAGGGCGAGCAGGACGCCCGCCGGGCCGCCCTGGAGGCGTTCGCCGAGCAGGGCCAGGCCGATCACCGCGGCGGCCGTCGGGTTGGCCAGTGTCACCACGGCCAGTGGTGCGCCCAGGCCGCCCCGGTAGGCCGTCTGGGACAGCAGCAGCCCGCCCGCCGCGAAGGCGGCCACCAGCAGCGCCACGCCGATCACCTGGACGCTCAGCAGGGGCCCGGTCCGGTCCGTCGCCGCCACCGTCACGGTCTGGGTGAGCGCCGAGGCCACCCCGGAGGCGACGCCCGAGGCGGTCGCGTGCCGCAGCCCGGGCCGCGCGCCCGGCCGCGACAGCATGCCGATCAGGGCCGCCGTGGCGCCCGCGACGGCCAGCGCCTGCGGCACGCTCAGCACCTCGCCCGGCGCGGGACCGGAGGCGGTGACCAGGATCGCGGCCAGCCCCAGCAGCGTCAGGGCGGTGCCCCGCCACTCCGCCGGGCTCACCCGCCGCCCCGCCGTCCGCGCCCCCAGCGGCACGGCCGCGACCAGGGTGAGGGCGCCGAGCGGCTGGACCACGGTGAGCGGGCCGTAGGCCAGGGCCACGACGTGCAGGAGTGCGGCGGCGGCGTTCAGAGCCACCGACCACCACCACGCACCGCTGCCCAGCAGCCGCAGGGCGCCCGTCCCGGAAGCCCGGGAGGCCAGCCGCTCCTGGGCGACGGCCGCGGCCGCGTAGGCCACCGCGGAGACCAGGGAGAGGGCGACGGCCGGCAGGACGGTGCTCATCGGCCGGCTCCCGCGAGCGTCATGTCCTGCGCGCGGGCCGGCACCGGCTTCCGCTGGGCGCGGCCCGCCGTGGTCAGGGTCCGGCGCGGCCGGTGCACGACCGCCAGCGCGAGACCCAGCAGAGCCGTCGCCGCGACCGCGTCCAGCCAGTAGTGGTTGGCGGTGCCCACGATCACCAGCAGCGTCACCAGCGGGTGCAGCAGCCACAGCCACCGCCACCGCGCCCGGGTCGCCGCGATCAGCCCGACCCCCACCATCAGCGCCCAGCCGAAGTGCAGCGACGGCATGGCCGCGAACTGGTTCGACAGGGTGTCGGTGGCGGGCGGCCCGTACACCGACGGCCCGTACACCCGCCCGGTGTCCACCAGACCGGTCGCCGCCAGCATGCGCGGCGGGGCGAGGGGGAACGCGAGGTGCAGCACCAGCGCCGCCGCGGTCACGGCGGCCAGCACCCGGCGGGCCCACACGTAGTGCGCCGGGCGCCTGAGGTAGAGCCAGACCAGGAAGGCGGCGGTGGCCGGGAAGTGGACCGTGGCGTAGTAGAGGTTCGCCAGGTGCGCCACGGTGTCGCCGTGCAGCAGCAGGGACTGCACGGTGCCCTCACCGGGCAGCCGGACCGCGCGCTCCAGGTCCCACACGCGGTGCGCGTCGCGGAACGCCTCGCCGGTGTGGCCCGCCGCGAGCTGCCGGCCCAGCTTGTAGACGAGGAAGAGCCCTGTGACGAGCAGGAGCTCACGGACGAGCGGCGGCCGCGCTACGGCGTCGGCCCCCGCCGGGTCAGGCTCGGTGCGGGCATTCATCCCCCGGCCCCTTCGGTGACGGTGGTGCGTGCGGTGATGCGGATGAGACCGGGCGTGTGGCCGGAACTCATCGATACGGGTACGTACCGAAACGCGAGTGTACCGATACGCCACTGTACCGATACGGTCGCGTACCGGTACAGTGGCGTATCGGTAGACGTACGACACACTGGTGGCAGTCCAGTCGACCGCCCGACCCGAGCGAGGAGCGCAGCCCATGACGTCGCAGGCCGCGGACGGACCGGAGACGGTCGCCGCCTCGCGCCGCTCCAAACTCACGCGCGAGCGTGAGCAGGAGTTCTTCGACGCCGTGCTCGACCAGATCCGCGAGTGCGGCTACGACGCCGTGACCATGGAGGGGATCGCCGCCAGCACCCGGTGCAGCAAGTCCACGCTGTACCGGCAGTGGAAGACCAAGCCCCAGTTCGTGGCGGCCGCGCTGCGCTCCCACCGCACGGTGCGCTTCGCCGGCATCGACACCGGCTCGCTCGCCGGGGACCTGCGCGAGGCGGCGCGCGCCGCGGGCGCGTGGTCCGGCCAGGACACCACCCTCCTCCAGGCGCTGGGGCACGCCCTCACCCAGGACCCGGAGCTGAGGTGCGCGCTGCGCGAGGCGCTCGTCGACCCGGAGATCGCCGCGCTGCGCGAGATCCTTCGGCGCGGGGTCGAGCGCGGGGAGGTGCGCGCCGACCATCCGGCGCTCGAGTACATTCCGGCGCAGATGTTCGGCGTGCTGCGCATCCGCCCGGTCCTGGAGGGCCGGGACGCCGATCCCGACTACCTGGTCCGCTTCGTCGACGCCGCCGTGCTGCCGGCGCTCGGCCTCACATGAGGCCGGGTGAGCCGGACGAGGCCGGCGCATGAGGGGCACCTGAGACCCAGGCGGCCGTCCGCGGGATGACGGGACGGCGGTCTGCGCCGCGCCGCACCGTGGGGACGGGGGCGGCGCGCACCCCCCGGCCGGGTGGGGTTCCTCTTGAGCGGAGGGGCACCCCACCCGGCCGGCTGTGCACCGGGACGGTCAGACGTCCTGCCCGTCGCCGCCGCCCGCCGACACCTTGATGCCCTTGGTGATGTCGTCGATGACCGACGGCGACTGGTCGGTGTCCACCCCGAAGCGGACGACCACGATCTGCTGGGGCCGGGCGGGGGAGGGGAAGGCGAGCGACTCGACGTAGCCGTCGGCGCCCTTGCTGGTGACGGCCTTCCAGCGGACCAGGTAGCCCTTCTGCCCGGCCACGGTCACGGACTCGGAGGCCAGGACGTCGTGCGAGGTGATCCCGCCGTAGCTCTTGCCGCCGTAGGACTGCTTGGCGTTGGCGGCGATGTCCGCCTTGGCGACCTCCTCGGCGGTCCCGCCCCGGCTGCCGAGCAGCACGGCGGGAGCCGAGTACGCCCCGCCCTTGGTGCAGGTGGCGGAGGTGTCGCCGGGGCACGGGTAGGAGTCGTGGGACGACACCTGCGCACCGCCGTCGATCTGCTGCCCGTACCAGCCCCGCGGGATGGGCAGGCTGATGCCGCTGACCGGATCGGTCACCGCGCCGCTCTCGATCTTCGGCGGCGCGGACCGGTCCGGCGAGGGACTGGGCCCGCCGGGTGCCCCGTCGCCGCCGGAGCCACCCGACCCGCCGGAGCCGCCGGAGCCGCCGGAGCCGCCCGATCCGCCCTGGCCTCCGAACGGCCCGCCCTGGCCGCCCGGTTGCTGCGAGGTGGCGGACGGGCCGCTCGCCCCGTCGCTCTTGGTCAGCGCGTACACGCCGACCCCGATGCTCGCCAGGACCACGGCCGCCACCGCCACGGCTGTCCCCGTCCGCACCCCGGACTTCGGCCCGGTACCGGTGTTCCCGTGGGGCGCCGGCGGACCCCACCCGGCGGCCGGCCCCGCGGGACGGACCCGGTCCGTCCACGCCCTGCCGTCCCACCAGCGCTCGGTGGCGGGCCCGTCACTTGTCTGCCCGGGGTCGGGGTACCACCCGGGAGGAGTCACCTGCGTCATGCCCCCACCGTATGAGGCGTCGGTGAAAGAGGGATGAGAGAGCCGCGTCCCGGCCGGCCACTGGACGCCACCCGCCCGCACCCCCGTGTCACCCGTCACGGACACCACCTGCCCGGACCCTCCTCCGCCGAGGCGCCCGGAGGACTACGCTCGACACCTGCAGGCCGTTCGTGCGACGTGGGGAGGTAGCGGGATGACGGAGGTACGGCCCACGGCCGGCGCCTCGGCTTCCCTGTGGGAGCGCGACGAGGAAGTCGCCGCCCTCGCGCAGGCGGTGGACACCCTGTGCGCCGACCACGACGCGCCGGGCAGCTTACTGGTCTTCCGCGGCGAGGCCGGCCTCGGCAAGACCGCCCTGCTGGCCGAGGCGCGCCGCATCGCGGAGGCCCGCGGCTGCACCGTCTGGTCGGCCCGCGGCGCCGAGACCCTGCGCTCCGTCCCCTTCCACGTCGTACGGCAGTTGCTCCAGCCCGCGCTGATGTCCCTGCACCCGGAGGAGGCCCGCGAGTACCTCGGCGACTGGTACGACATCGCCGGCCCCGCCCTCGGCATCGCCGAGCCCGGCGACCGGCACGCCGACCCGCAGGGCGTGTGCGACGGACTCGTCGCCGCCGTACGGCGCCTGGCCCGGCGCGAATGGCCGCTGGTGCTGCTCATCGACGACGCGCACTGGGCCGACCAGGAGACCCTGCACTGGCTCGCCGCGTTCGCCGAACGCCTCGAGGCCCTGCCCGTGCTGGTCGTGGTGGCCCGCCGGCCCGGCGAGGTCAGCGGCGCCGGTGCCCGCCACCTCGACACGGTCGCCGCCGCCTCCGACCGGCCCGTCGCCACCCTCAGCGCCCTCACTCCGGACGCGACGGCCGGGCTGACCCGCGCCACCCTCGGCGAGCACGCCGACGCCGCCTTCTGCCGGGAGGTGTGGGCCGTCACCGCCGGCAACCCCTACGACACCGTCGAACTGCTGGCCAAGGTGCAGGACAGCGAACTGGAGCCGGTCGAGGCGCGGGCCGGGGAGCTGCGCGAGCTGAACCGCTCCGCGCGCGGCGGCGGCCTCGTGGCCCGCCTGGAGGAACTCGGCATCGACGCCACCCGGTTCGCCTGGGCCGCGGCCATCCTCGGCACCGGCATATCCGTCGACCTGGTCGCCCGGCTCGCCACCCTCAAACCCGGCCAGGCCGCCCGCTGCGCCGAACTGCTGCGCAGCGCCCGCATACTGACCGTCCCCGACCCCGCCACCGGCGGCTCCGACGACCTGGAGTTCGTCCACCCGCTGATCGCCACCGCCGTCTACAACTCCATCCCCGACGCGCTGCGCACCGCCATGCACGGCATCGCCGCCCGCGTCGTCACCGACTCCGGCCGCGGCGCCGCGGCGGCCGCGCGGCACCTGCTGGAGGTCCACCCGGACGCCGACGAGGAACTCGTCGAGCAGCTGCGCGAGGCCGCCCGCGAACACCTCGCCGTCGGCGCTCCCGACGCGGCCCGCCGCTGCCTGGAACGCGCCCTGGAGGAACCGCCCACCCCCGAGGTCCATCCGCACGTCCTGTACGAGCTGGGCTGCGCCACCTTGCTGACCGCGCCCGCCCGGACCATAGGGCACCTGAGGGCCGCGCTCGCCCTGCCCGGCCTGGACGGCGCCCAGCGGATCGACGCCGTGGTGCGGCTCTCCCAGGCGCTGCTGCACAACAACCAGATGGAGGAGGCCGTCCGCACGGTCGAGGCCGAGGCCGCCCGGCTGGCGGAGGGCCCGGCCCGGATGCGGCTGGAGGCCGTGCAGTTCATGTGGGAGGGCGTCCACGCCGGCGAGGCCATCTCACCGAACCGCTCCGAGCGGCTGGCCGACCTCGCCCGCCGCTGCACCGGCCGGGACAACGCCGAACGGGCGCTGCTCATCCTGCGCGGCTTCGACGCCCTGATGCGCGGCGAGAACGCCGAGGAGGTCGTCGAGGTGTGCGACCGGGCCCTCGTCAACGGCCGCCTCGCACCCGGCCTCGGCTGGACCGACAGCGAGTGGGGCATAGAGCTGCTGCTGATGCTCGCCAACTGCTACGGCTTCACCGACCGCCTCGACCGCGCCGAGAGCCTGTACAACGAGGCCCTGCGCGCCTACGAGAGCGCCGGCTGGAGCGGCGGCCACCTGGCCCTGGCCCACGCCTACGTCGGACTCGGCCACCGCCGGCGCGGCCGCCTGAGGGACGCGGAGGCCTCCCTGCGCGAGTCGCTGCGCCTGGCCGAACGCGTCGGCCGGGGCCTGCCCCTGTACTGGACCGCGACCTGCGCCCTGGTGGACACCCTGCTCGCCCGCGGGCACGTCGAGGAGGCCTGGCAGGTGGCCGGCCAGTACGGCTTCGCACCGCCCTACCCGTCCACCATCGTGCTGCCGGACCCCCGCTCCGTACGCGGCCGGCTGCTGCTCGCCGTCGGCCGGACCAAGGAGGGCGTCAACGAACTGGAGGCCGCGGAGAAGGCCGCCGACCTCCGCGGCCACCACAACCCGGTGCTGGTGCCCTGGGCGGCCGACCTGGCCCGCGCCCTGGCCACCGAGGATCCGGCCCGGGCCGCCCGGCTCGCCGTGGACGTCCGCCGGCGGGCCGAGCGGTTCGGCACGGACACCGCCATCGGTGAGGCCCTGCGCTGCGCCGCCGCCCTGGAGACCGGCCGGCGCGCGGTCCACCTCGCCTCCCAGGCGGTCGCCTACCTGGAGGCCTCGCCCTGCCAGTACGAGCACGCCGCCGCCCGCGTCGAGTACGGCATCGCCTCCCGCTCGGTGTCCGAGCTCAACCGAGGCTTGGAGCTGGCCCGTTCGTGCGGCGCGGACGGGCTCGCGGCGAGGGCGGAGGCCGAACTGGCCACGGGCGTGGGCCTGCGGTAGGTCACCCGGCCGGCGACCTCCGGTCGTACGCGGACCGCGGGGGCGTAGGCGGTCCGGTGGGCCCGGCGCAGCACGTTCACCCGCGAGGCGCCGGGTGCGTTCGCTGTCCCGGCCGAGGGTGAGCACGACGTGCCCGGCGCGGAACGGCTCGCAGGCGAAGGACCGGCCCAGCCCCGGGGTGGCGCCGGTGATCACGAACGTGGACACGGGCCCACCGCAGGCACGCCGAGCAGGCGGCGGCCAGCTCCCGCCGGGGCTGCCCAGGCGGGGTCACCCCGCCGCGCCGTCTTCCTCCGCCAGCACCCGCTGGGCCGTCGCGAACGCCGAGTTCGCCGCCGGCACCCCGCAGTACACGGCCGTCTGGAGCAGCACCGCGCCGATCTCCTCGGGCGTGAGCCCGTTGCGCCGCGCCGCCCGGACGTGCAGGGCCAGCTCGTCGTAATGGCCGTGCGCGACCAGCGCCGTCAGCGTGATCATGCTGCGCTCCCGGCGGGTGAGCGTCGGATCGGTCCAGATCTCACCCCAGGCGTAGCGCGAGATGAAGTGCTGGAAGCGGGCCGTGAAGGGGGTCTGCCGGGCCTGGGCCCGGTCCACGTGCGCCTCGCCCAGCACCTGGCGCCGCACCTCCATGCCCCGCGCCGCGTGCCCGCCGAAGTGGGACCGCAGCGCGGTCAGGACGGCCTCGGGGCACTGCGCGGGCGCCAGGTGCGAGGCGCCCGGGATCTCCACGAGGGCGGCGCCGGGCACCGCGTCGGCGATCTCCCGCAGGTGCGCCGGCGGTGTCGCCGGGTCGTCCCGCCCGGCGACCAGCAGCGTCGGCACGGCGATGTCCGCGAGCCGGTCCCGCAGGTCGAACGCGGCCAGCGCGTCACAGCAGGCCGCGTACGCCTCCGGGTCGGCGTCCCGGTGGTCCTGCACGAGCCGCGGCACGGTGAACCCGGGCGTGAACCAGCGGGCGTCCGCGCTCTCGGCGAGCGAGGCCAGCCCCTCCCGCCGTACCAGCGCGGCGCGTTCCTGCCACGGCCGCGCCCCGTTGAAGTGCGCGGAGGAGCAGATCACGGCCAGGGACGACACCCGCTGAGGGTGGTGGACGGCCAGGTGCAGCCCGACCGCCCCGCCCAGCGACACGCCCGCGTACGCGAACCGCTCGACGCCGAGCGCGTCGGCGAGTTCCAGCACCAGCCGCGCGAGGTCGCCGACGGTCGCGCCCGGGCCGATCAGCCCGGCCGCCGAACCCCCGTGCCCGGGCAGGTCCCAGCGGATCACCCGGTGGGTGATCGACAGCTCGGGCGCCACCTGGTCCCACAGGGCGCAGGACGTGCCCAGCGACGGGCCGAGCAGCAGCGGGGGAGCGCAGGCGGGCCCTTCGGCGAGGTGATGCAGGGTCAAGATCGCTCCAGGGCACGGTCGGTGAGGGCTCCGGCGGAGCCCGTGTAGCGGGCGGGGTCGGCGTCCACGGGGACGTCCTGCAACTCGGGCTGCTCGGCGAGGAGTCCGGCCAGCGGGCGGCCCTCGGCGTACGTGCGCCGGGCCAGCTCGGTGAGCAGGGCCTTGGCGCGGGCCCGCCCGAGGACGGGGGCCAGTTCGGCGGACAGCCGCTCGGAGACGATCAGCCCGTGGGTGGCGCCGAGGTGATCCCGCATGACGTCGGGCCGCACCCGCAGCCCCTCGGCGAGTCCGGCGGCGTCCCGGGCGGCCCCGCCGGTCAGCCGCAGCAGGTCCCGCAGCGGCTCCCACTCGGCGTGCCAGGCACCGGCCGGCCGCTCGTCCTCCGCTGCCAGCGACCCGTACAGCGTGGCCGCGAGCTGCGGAGCCCGCCGGGCCGCGGCGGCGATCAGCGTGGCCCGTACCGGGTTGGCCTTGTGCGGCATGGCCGACGAGCCGCCGCCGCTGCCCTCCGCCACCTCCGCGATCTCCGTCCGGGACAGCACCAGCACGTCCGCCGCGAGCTTGCCCAGCGCGCCCGCCGTGAACGCCAGGCACCCGGCGAGGTCGGCGATCGGCGTGCGCAGCGTGTGCCACGGCAACAGCGGTTCCTTCAACCCGAGTTCGCGGGCGTAGGCGGCCGGCAGCGCGGTCGCGTCCGGGGCGCCGTACGCGGTGAAGGCGGCCAGCGTCCCGGCGGCGCCCCCCAGTTGGGCCGGGAGACAGTCCCGTACGGCCGTCACCCGGTCGCGGGCGTCGAGCACCAGCGACCGCCAGCCGGCCGCCTTCAGCCCGAACGTCGTCGGTACGGCGTGCTGCGTGAGGGTCCGGCCCGGCATCGCGGTGTCGCGGTGCTCGGCGGCGTGCCGGGCCAGCGCCCGCTCCGTGCGCGCCAGGTCGGTGAGGATCAGGTCCAGCGCGCGGACGGCCACCAGCATCGTCGCCGTGTCCAGGATGTCCTGGCTGGTGGCGCCCCGGTGGACGTACGGGCCGTACTCCTCGCCCACCGCCTCGGTCAGGTCCGCGACCAGCGGGATGACCGGGTTCCCGCCGCGGCGGGCCCGCTCGGCGAGGGAGCGCGCGTCGAAGCGGCCCGGGTCCGAGGCCGCCTGCGTCACGGCCCCCGCCGCCTCGGCCGGGGCGAGCCCCAGGGCGGCCTGGGCGCGGGTCAGCGCGGCCTCCGCGTCGAGCAGCGCGCGCAGGTAGGCGGTGTCGCCGGTCGCGGCCGCGGCGGGGGAACCCGCCCACCCCGGGGCGAGCAGGTCCGCGTCGGGTACGGCTGATGTCACTGGAACTCCAGGAAGACCGTCTCGCCTTCGCCCTGAAGGCGGATGTCGAAACGGTACGTGCCGTGCCCCTCGTCCCCGGCGATCAGCGTGTCGCGCCGCTCGCCGGGCACCCGGGACAGCAGCGGGTCCGCCGCCAGCGCGGCCGGGTCGCCCGGCAGGTAGATCCGGGTGAACAGGTGCACCAGCAGGCCGCGCGCGAAGACGCACACGCTGAGGTACGGGGCGTTGTCCCCGCGCGCCCCGGGCCGCAGGGTGCGCGCGTACCAGTGGCCGTTGGCGTCGGTCTGGATCCGGCCGAAGCCGGTGAACTCCACCCCGTTGCGCCCCAGGAAGCCGCCGCTCGCCGGATCCCGCCGCATAGAGCCGTCGACGGCGGGCAGGGTGCCCTGCGGGTTTGGCCCCCACAGCTCGAT
The DNA here is from genome assembly GCF_040678435.1 of Streptomyces sp. NPDC052682. Lineage (NCBI taxonomy): Bacteria > Bacillati > Actinomycetota > Actinomycetes > Kitasatosporales > Streptomycetaceae > Streptomyces > Streptomyces sp. NPDC052682. The sequence goes on from NZ_JBFATS010000007.1 coordinate 170,813, forward strand.
CAGGGCGTCCGGCAGCGGCCTGCCCTCGCCGTCGTACACGTACCCGTGCACGGTGACCGTGTCGGGATGGCCTGCCGGGGCGATGTCCTCGCCGCCGCGGAACGGCAGCGCGTAGCCGTAGAAGGGGCCGACCGTGTGCGACGGGGTGGGCAGCACCTGCTCCGGGCTGCTCGGGTCGATCTTCGTCATGGCGGTCAGCGTCCTTCCTCGATCCAGGTGGCGTTCGGGCCGTCCAGCACCACGTCCCAGCGATAGCCGAGGGAGAACTCCGGCACCGACAGGCTGTGGTCGTACGTGGCGACCAGGCGCTGCCGTGCGGCGTCGTCCGTGACCGACTGCAGGATCGGGTCGTAGGCGAAGAGCGGGTCGTTCGGGAAGTACATCTGCGTCACGAGCCGCTGGGTGAACGCCGTGCCGAAGAACGAGAAGTGGATGTGCGCCGGCCGCCAGGCGTTGACGTGGTTGCGCCACGGGTACGGGCCGGGCTGGATGGTGGTGAAGCGGTACCAGCCGTCGTCGTCGGTGAGGGTGCGGCCGACACCGGTGAAGTTCGGGTCGAGCGGGGCGTCGTGCTGCTCGCGCCGGTGGGCGTAGCGGCCCGCCGAGTTGGCCTGCCAGATCTCCACGAGCTGGCCGCGCACCGGACGTCCGGCGCGGTCCAGGACCCGTCCGGAGACGGTGATCCGCTCGCCGATCGGCTCGCCGGGGTGCTGGCGGGTGAGGTCGTTGTCGATCTCGGTGATGTCCCGCTCCCCGAACGCGGGGGAGGACAGCTCCACCAGTTCCGGGTCCCGGGTGACGTCGATGGTGATCGGCGGTTGCTTGGGGTGCCGCAGCACCGAGGAGCGGTACGGGGCGTAGTCGCGGCGGGGATGGTGCTCGACGGGCGCGCCGTCGGCCACGGCCTTCTCGTACGCGGCGTGCTGGGCCGCGATCTCCTGGTCGATGTCGTGCTGTGTGAGAGTCATGGGGGTCCTAGCGTTCTGCGGCGGACGGGGCGGTCAGCGTTCGAGGACGAGGGCGAGGCCCTGGCCGACGCCGATGCACAGGGCGGCGACGCCGGTTCCGGAGCCCTTGCGGGCGAGCTGGTGGGCGACGGTCCCGGCGAGCCGGGCCCCGGACGCGCCGAGCGGGTGGCCGAGGGCGAGGGCACCGCCCTGCGGGTTGAGGATCGCCGGGTCGAACTCGGGCCATTCGGCGAGGCAGCCCAGCACCTGGGCGGCGAAGGCCTCGTTCAGCTCCAGCACGTCCAGGTCGGCGAAGCGCTTGCCGGCCTTGGCGAGGGCGCGGTGCACGGCCTCGACGGGGGCGAGCCCGAACCAGTGCGGGTCGGTCGCGAAGACGCCCGTGGCGCACACCCTGGCCAGCGGTTCGCGGCCGGTGGCCCTCAGGCCCTCCTCGTCGGTGAGCAGCAGCGCGGCGGCGCCGTCGTTGAGGGGGGAGGCGTTGCCCGCGGTGACCGTGCCCCCCTCGGGCCGGAAGGACGGCCTGAGCCGGGCCATCGCCTCGAGGGAGGCGTCGGGGCGTACGCACTCGTCGGCGGCGACGACGACCGCATCGCCCTTGCGGCGGGGAACGGTCACGGGGACGAGCTCGGCGTCGAACAGGCCCTGCGCCTGGGCGCGCGCCGCCTTCTGATGGCTGTGCAGGGCGAACTCGTCCTGCTGCTCGCGGCTGATCTTGTGCTTGTCGGCGATCAGTTCGGCGCTCTCGCCGAGCGGGACGGTCCACTGCGGGTCCATCCTCGGGTTGACCATGCGCCAGCCGAGCGTGGTCGAGTACAGCTCGGTGTGCCCGGCCGGGAAGGGGCTCTCGCTCTTGGGGAGCACGTACGGCGCGCGGGTCATCGACTCCACTCCGCCCGCCACCACGACGGAGGCATCGCCGCAGGCGATGGCGCGGGCGGCCTGGACGACGGCCTCCAGGCCCGAGGCGCACAGCCGGTTGACGGTCACGCCGGGCACGGAGGTGGGCAGCCCGGCCAGCAGGGCGGCCATGCGGGCGACGTTGCGGTTCTCCTCACCGGCGCCGTTGGCGTTGCCGACGTAGACGTCCTCGATGCGGGACGGGTCCAACCCCGGTGTGCGGGCGAGGAGTTCGCGCAGGGCGTGGGCGGCCAGGTCGTCCGGCCGGACCCGGGCCAGGGCGCCGTTGTAGCGGCCGATCGGCGTGCGCACCGCGTCGACGAGGTAGACGTCCTTCACCGCATGACCTCCAGATCCTTCACTTCACGGCCTCCACCACGGTCACGTCCGCGCCGGTCCGCGCGGTGATCTCCTCGGCGGTCACCCCGGGCGCGCACTCCACCAGCACCAGCCCGTCGCCGGTGACGTCGAGGACGCCGAGGTCGGTGATGATCCGGTTCACGCACCGCCTGCCGGTGAGCGGCAGCGTGCACTCCCGGACGATCTTCGGGGAGCCGTCCTTGGCGGTGTGCGTCATGACCACGATGACCGTCCGGGCGCCGTGGACCAGGTCCATCGCTCCGCCGATCCCGGTGACCAGCCTCCCCGGGACGGCCCAGTTGGCCAGGTCGCCGCAGGCGGAGACCTGCATGGCCCCCAGCACCGCCACGTCGATGTGCCCGCCCCGGATCATCGAGAACGACAGCGCCGAGTCGAAGAAGGACGCCCCGGGCAGGACGGTGACCGTCTCCTTGCCGGCGTTGATCAGATCCGGGTCGACCTGGTCCTCCGTCGGGTAGGGCCCGGTGCCGAGGATGCCGTTCTCGCTCTCCAGCACCACCTCCACGCCCTCGGGCAGGTGGTTGGGGATGAGGGTCGGCAGGCCGATCCCGAGATTGACGTACTGTCCGTCCCGCAGCTCCCGCGCCGCCCGCGCGGCCATCTCCTGACGCGTCCAGGCCATCAGCTGCTCACCGTCCGCTGCTCGATCCTCTTGTCCGCCGCCTGCTCGGGGGTGAGGGCGACGACCCGCTGCACGAAGATGCCCGGCAGGTGCACCGCGTCCGGATCGATGTCCCCCGGCTCGGCCAGCTCTTCCACCTCGGCGATCGTGATCCGCCCGGCCATCGCCGCCAGCGGGTTGAAGTTCCGGGCGGACTTGTTGAACACCAGGTTCCCGTGCCGGTCGCCCCTGGCCGCCCGCACCAGCGCGAAGTCGGTCCGGATCCCGCGTTCCAGGACGTACTCCACCCCGTCGAACTCCCGCACCTCCTTCGGCGGGGACGCCACCGCCACCCCGCCGGAGCCGTCGTACCGCCACGGCAGTCCGCCCTCGGCGACCTGCGTGCCCACTCCGGCCGGGGTGTAGAAGGCGGGGATCCCGGCCCCGCCGGCGCGCAGCCGCTCCGCCAGCGTGCCCTGCGGGATCAGCTCCACCTCCAGCTCGCCGGCCAGGTACTGCCGGGCGAACTCCTTGTTCGCCCCGATGTACGAGCCGGTCACCCGCGCGATCCGCCCCGCCGCCAGCAGTACCGCCAGCCCGGACTCCATCGCCCCGCAGTTGTTCGAGACCACCGACAGCCCGCCCACCCCGCGCTCGTACAGCGCCTGGATCAGCACGTTCGGCACACCGGACAGCCCGAAACCGCCCACCGCCAGCGACGCGCCCTCCGGCACGTCGGCCACCGCCTCCGCGGCCGAAGCGACCACCTTGTCCATCCGACAGGCCCCATCTCTTCCAAGCGCCCCGACCAGATTAATCAGGGCACTGAGTATTTCAGCGAGGTGATCCTCACGCTGCCATCGCAGGGCCGGACCGTCAAGACCCCAGCAAGCATAGGCACGGTCACGACCGCCGGGCGCAGACAGGGCGCTGTCGTGCCGGGTATCGTTCCGTGCACCAACGAAAACGACCGTGGGAGCGCACATGGCCGCGGTGGACCTGACCACCCATCCCGGGCACCTGGCCCGGCGGCTCCAGCAGGCGCACTACCTGCTGTGGAACACGATGGTCTCCGAGGAGATCACCTCACCGCAGTTCGCGGTCCTGAACACGCTGGTCGACGAGCCCGACCGCCTGGACCAGCGCACCGTCGGCGAGCGCGTGGGCCTGGACCGGTCGACCATCGCCGAGGTGATCGGCCGGCTCATCCGCCGCGGGCTGCTGGAGAAGGTCCGCGATCCCCAGGACGGCCGCCGGTTCCTGCTGCGGCTCACCGACGAGGGGGTGCGCACCCACCGCAAGCTGACCGTGCGCACGGCCCGGATGAACCAGGTCTTCCTCGCCCCGCTGACCGCCGAGGAGCAGACCGTCTTCTTCGACCTCATCCGGCGCGTCGCGGACGCGGCCGAGGGCCTGCGCAACCCGGCGGAGACCCTGGCGGCCCCGCGCTGAGCGGCGCCCTTCGGCTCAGGGCGCCTTGACGTACAGGATCCACACCTGGCCCCGGGCCATGTGCACCGGGGCGCCGTCGCCGGTGGTGAACGTGGTGCCGTCCTCGGCGTGTTCCCGCTGCCACCGCACCTCGTGGGCCCGCCCGTCGCGCAGCACCGTCGCCTTCCCGGAGCCCACCGTCTCGGTGTACGGCGAGTTGCTGCCGCGGAAGTCCCGGTAGGCTGACGCGCGGATGGTCACGTACTGCACGACCACGGTCGCGGCCGTCAGTTGCCGGCCGTCCGCCGTCGCGGGGCTGCCGTCCATGGCGACCAGCCAGCGGTCGCGGGCGGGGGACCAGGTGAAGGTGAACCGGGCCGCCGGATAGCGCACCGTGCGCGAGGCCGTGGCCGTGCCGCCCTCGGGGGCGGGGCCGTCGTGGAAGCCGGTGGTCAGCGCCGCCTCGCCGGGCGCGGAGCGCATCAGCCGGCCGGGCCGCAGGTAGAGGTTGTGCGGGGCGGCCCTGGCGGTGCCGCGGAAGTAGGCGCCGGAGGCGTCGGCGGGCGACCTGGCCTCCAGCGGCGCCTTGTCGATCACCGGCAGGAGCTTGCTCTGCGCCCCGGAGAAGGCGAGCACCGGCCGGTGGAACTGGCGCAGCAGCTCCAGGTCGGACTCGCGTGCGCTGCGCACCGGTCCGACCGCCCGCGGCAGCCTGGTCGCGTACAGCGCCATCAGCCGGCTCATCCCGCCCTCGACCTGCTCCACGTACACCACGTCGGCGGCGCCGAGGCCCGTGTGGGGGCGGGCGCCCCGGGCGTTGTCGAGCTTCACGGCCAGTACGGGCGGAGCGGCACGCTTCTGACGGGGCGACGGTGGGTGCGCGGAGCCGCGCGGCGACTCCCGCGGCGAGCCCCGGCCGTCGTCGCCCGGGCCGTCCGCACCCGTACAGCCCGCCGCCAGGGAGGCGGTCAGTGCGGCGGCCAGCAGCGCCGTCGTCGCCGCGGCGCGCCGTGTGCGCGCCCTTCGTCTCATGCCCACCGTCGCCCCCGCGTTTCAGATCATCCATTTTTCTCGATTGTGCGCTTATAGGGCCATTGCTGGCCACAAACGACCGGATTCGGTCGGCGGTGGCGTTTCCGCCGTCGGTCGACGCGGCGCACGGTTCACGGGGGACCCGCCCGGGTACCCGGGCGACGCCGTACGACCGACGCGCGCACGACGGAGGGAGCGCGAGGCATGAGGGCAGTGACCTGGCAGGGCAAGCGGGATGTGCGGGTGGAGAACGTGCCCGACCCGACACTGCAGGAACCGACGGACGCGATCATCCGCGTGACCTCCACCGGACTGTGCGGGTCCGACCTGCACCTGTACGAGGTGCTCACCCCGTTCATGACGCCGGGGGACATCCTCGGGCACGAGCCGATCGGCATCGTCGAGGAGGTCGGCGCGGGCGTGCCGGACCTGCAGGCCGGGGACCGGGTCGTGGTGCCGTTCCAGATCGCCTGCGGCAACTGCTGGATGTGCCTGACCGGGCTCCAGACCCAGTGCGAGACCACCCAGGTGCACGGCGAGGGCATGGGCGCGGCGCTGTTCGGCTACACCCGCCTGTACGGCTCGGTGCCGGGCGCCCAGGCCGAGTACCTGCGCGTCCCGCAGGCGCAGTACGGTCCGATCAAGGTCCCCGAGGGCCCGCCCGACGACCGCTTCGTCTACCTCTCCGACGTCCTGCCCACCGCCTGGCAGGCGGTCGCCTACGCCGGCGTCCCGCAGGGCGGCAGCATCGCCGTCCTGGGCCTCGGCCCCATCGGCGACATGGCCTGCCGGGTGGCGCAGATCCGCGGCGCGGGGCGGGTGTTCGGCGTGGACCTGGTCCCGGAGCGGCTGCGCCGGGCCCGCGAGCGGGGCGTGGAGACGTACGACCTGCGGGCCTTCGACAACGAGAAGGAACTCGTCGCCGCGATCCGTGACGAGACCGACGGGCGCGGCCCCGACGCCGTGATCGACGCGGTCGGCACCGAGGCCCACGGCAGCGCGGCGGCCAAGCTCGCCCAGCAGGCCTCCGCCCTGCTGCCCCGCAAACTGGGCGGCCCGCTCGCCGAGCGCTTCAGCGTCGACCGGCTCGCCGCCCTCTACACCGCCATCGACCTGGTACGGCGCGGCGGCACCATCTCCCTGTCCGGGGTGTACGGCGGGATGGCCGACCCGATGCCCATGCTCACCCTGTTCGACAAGCAGATCCAGATCCGGATGGGCCAGGCCAACGTCCGCCGCTGGACCGACGAGATCCTGCCGTACCTCACCGACGAGGACCCCCTCGGCGTGGAGGACTTCGCCACCCACCGCGTCCCGCTGTCCGACGCCCCGCACGCCTACCAGATGTTCCAGCGCAAGCAGGACGGCGCCGTCAAGGTGCTCATGCAGCCGTAGCAGCACACCGGAGCGGCGCAGAGCGGCTACGGGCCGAAGATCTCCGCCAGGTCGTAGCGGACCGGCTCCTGCAGCTGCTCGTAGGTGCAGCTCTCCGGTGTCCGGTCCGGGCGCCAGCGGCGGAACTGGGCCGTGTGGCGGAACCGCTGCCCGTTCTCCATGTGGTCGTAGGCGACCTCGGCGACCCGCTCCGGCCGCAGCGGCACCCACGACAGGTCCTTCTTGGCCGACCAGCGGCTCGGCGCACCGGGCAGCCGGGCCGTCTCGTGCGCCGCCTCGTCGGACCAGGCCGCCCACGGATGTCCCCGGACGTCGTCCATCCGCAGCGGCTCGAGCTCTTCCACCAGCTGCGCCCGCCGCTTCATGGAGAAGGCCGCGCACACGCCCACGTGCTGCAGCGTGCCCCGGTCGTCGTACAGGCCCAGCAGCAGGGACCCCACCACGGGCCCCGTCTTGTGCAGGCGGTAGCCCGCGACCACGACGTCCGCCGTGCGCTCGTGCTTGATCTTGTACATGGCGCGCTCGTCCGGCAGGTACCGCAGGTCCAGCGGCTTGGCGACGACCCCGTCCAGTCCGGCCCCCTCGTACTGCTCGAACCACTCCTCGGCCACCTCCACCTCGGTGGTCGCCGGAGCCAGGTGCACGGGGGCCGTGACGTCCGACAGCGCGATGCCGAGGAGGTGGCGCCGGTCGGTGAGAGGAAGGTCCATCACCGACTCGTCCGCCAGCGCCAGCAGGTCGAAGGCCACGAACGACGCCGGGGTCCTTTCCGCCAGCATCCGCACCCGGGAGTCCGCCGGGTGGATCCGCTCGGTGAGCGCGTCGAAGTCCAGCCGCCCCTCCCGCGCGATCACGATCTCCCCGTCCACCACGCACCGCTCGGGCAGCCGCTCCCGCACGGCCGTCACCAGCTCCGGAAAGTACCTGGTCAGCGGCTTGCCGGTGCGGCTGCCGAGCTCCACCTCGGGCCCGTCGCGGAACACGATCGCCCGGAACCCGTCCCACTTGGCCTCGTACTGCATCCCGGGCGGGATCTTCGCCACCAGCTTGGCGAGCATCGGCTTGACGGGGGGCATGACCGGCAGATCCATGTTCCGATTCTGCGCGCTCACGCCAGGTATCGCCCGGTGTGCGAGGTACGCCCGGTACGCCTACCGTGGCTCGCATGGGTGACGCGGTGGAACTGGAGGTCGGCGGCCGTACCGTGCGGCTGTCCAGCCCGGACAAGGTCTTCTTCCCGGAGCGCGGTTTCACCAAGCTGGACCTCGCCCGCTACTACCTGGCCGTGGGCCCCGGGATCCTGCGCGCCCTGCGCGACCGTCCCACCACCCTGGAGCGCTACCCGGAGGGCCTGGGCGGCGAGTGGTTCTTCCAGAAGCGGGCGCCGAAGAACATGCCCGGGTGGATCCCGACCGCGCACATCACCTTCCCCAGCGGCCGCAGCGCGGACGAGATGTGCCCGACCGAGGTCGGCGCCGTGGTGTGGGCCGCCCAGTACGGCACCCTCACCTTCCACCCCTGGCCGGTGCGCCGCGGCGACGTCGACCGCCCCGACGAACTGCGCATCGACCTCGACCCGCAGCCCGGCACCGACTACGGCGACGCCGTGCGCGCCGCCCACGAACTGCGGGCGGTCCTCGACGAGTTCGGCGGGCTGCGCGGCTGGCCCAAGACCTCCGGAGGCCGCGGCCTGCACGTCTTCGTGCCGATCGAGCCGCGCTGGACGTTCACCCAGGTGCGGCGCGCCGCCATCGCCGTCGGGCGGGAGATGGAGCGGCGGATGCCGCGGCACGTGACCATCAAGTGGTGGAAGGAGGAGCGCGGCAAGCGGATCTTCCTGGACTACAACCAGACCGCCCGCGACCGCACCATCGCCTCCGCCTACTCCGTACGGCCCCGCCCGCACGCCCCCGTCTCCGCCCCGCTGCGCTGGGAGGAGGTCGGCGTCGCCCATCCCCGGGACTTCGACCTGGCGACCATGCCCGCGCGGTTCGCCGAACTCGGCGACGTCCACGCGGACATGGACGACCACCGCTTCTCCCTGGAGGCCCTGCTCGACCTCGCCCGCCGTGACGAACACGACCACGGGCTGGGCGACCTGCCGTACCCGCCCGAGTATCCGAAGATGCCGGGGGAACCCAAGCGGGTACAGCCGAGCCGGGCGAAGAAGCAGAAGCCGGCGACGACCGAGCCCCCGGCGGCCCGGCCTCCTACAGCTCCTTGATCCGGATGTCCCGGAACGAGATCACATCCGTGGTCCCGTGCACCTGGAGCCCGATGTAGCCGGAGGCGAACCGCCGCCCGTCCGTGCCCGGGTCGTCCGAGCGGGGCGGGGAGAATTCCTGGCCGCCGATATTGTCGAACTCGTTGATCAGCACACCGTTGCGGTAGACGGAGTAGTGCTGGCCGACCACCCGGATCTCGTAGTCGTTCCAGGTCCCCTTCTGGGTGACGCCGGCACCGGCGAGGCCGACCCGGTCGAAGCCGTAGACCGAGCCCGTCTTGTACTGGTCGCCGTCGGGCCGGTCGAGCACCTGCACCTCGTGGCCGTACTTGATGGCGACCCACTCCGGCCGCGGCTCCTCCGGGTGGTCGTGGACCCACGGGAAGCGCACGAACACGCCCGAGTTGGCGTTGCCGGTGCCCGGCGCGTCGTCACGCCACTGCAGGCGCAGCGAGAAGTCGCCGTACGTGCGCTGCGGGAACCACAGCATGCCCATGCCCGGCCGGGTGGTGCCGGAGGTGAGGGAACCGTCGGGGTTCAGCGCGAACGAACCGCCGCCCACCTGCTGCCACCGGGCGAAGGACTCCGCGGTGCCGTCGAGGATCGTGCGGTAGCCCTCCTGCCGGCCGGGCCTGCCGATCCCCGACTCACGGGCGGCCCGGTGCACGGCGTCGTACTCGCGCTGGTCGACGACCCCGTGCTTCAGCAGCCGGTCCAGCACCGACTTCACGTGCTTGAGGAACAGCGCGTGGGACGTCCACTCCTTCTCGTCCTCGATCAGCTCGTTGATCCGGCAGCGGCTGTCGGTGATCCGGTTGGGCACCCCCGAGTCGACCGTGCCGACGATCACCGTCGACCGCTCGTCGAACTCCGGGCAGGGCGGGGCCGGGACCTGGCCGGCGACCACCGTGAGGCTCACCGTGCGGGCCGGGGAGGTGTTGCCGGCCTTGTCGGTGGCCCGGTAGGCGAGGGTGTGCGCGCCCGCGCGGTCCACGACCACCGGCCCGGTGTACGCCAGGTAGGGCCCGCCGTCCAGCGCGTACTCGATGCGGTCCACGCCCGTGCCGCCCGTGTCGGTGGCCGCGACCGTCACCTTCGCGGTGCCGATGTAGGCCCCGTCGGAGTTCTTCGTGCCCTCGACGCTCACGCCCGTCACCGGCGGGGTGGTGTCCTGCGCGGGCGCCGTCACGACCATGAACGTGACGCTCTTCTCCGCCGACACGTTGCCCGCCTTGTCGGCGGCCCGGTAGCGCACCGTGTGGGTGCCGGGCTGGTGCACCATGACGGGCGCGGTGTACGGCTGCCAGGCGCCCGACGCGCCGAGGGCGTACTCGATCCGGTCGACCCCCGTCCCCAGGTCGGAGGCAAAGACCGTCACCGTCGCCATGTCGAGGTACGCGCCGTCCGCGTTCCGCTCGCCGCCGACCGTCGCCGACGTCTCCGGCGGGGTGGTGTCGTCCGACGGCGCGGCGACGACCGTGAACGTGACGCTCTTCTCGGCGGAGACGTTGCCCGCCTTGTCCAGCGCCCGGTAGCGGACCGTGTGGCTGCCGGCCTGGTCCACGACGACCGGGGCGGTGTACGGCTGCCAGGGGCCCGACGCGCCGAGGGCGTACTCGATCCGGTCGACGCCCGAGCCGCCCTCGTCGGTGGCGTGGATCGCCACGGAGGCCGAACCGACGTACTGGCCCTGCGGGTTCTGCGTCCCGGCGACGTGCGCCGACGCCTCGGGCGCCGTGGTGTCCCCGCCGCCGGGCCCGGTCACCACCAGGACGCCCTGCATCTGCCCGTGCCCGGGGATCGTGCAGTGGTAGAGGTAGCGGCCCGGGGTGAGCGTGACCTCGGCGGTGTGGCGGCCGCCCTGGTCGTCGTTCGGATTGGCCAGGATGTTGAGCTGGACGTCGTCGTTGTACTCGGGGTCGCTGGTGACGAACGTCAGCGTGTGCGGCATGCCGGTGGTGTTGCCGGTCGCCGCGCTGTTCTCGAAGACGATGGTCGCCGCACCGGCCACCGCCGTCGCCGGTGCCGAGGTGTACGTGGTGATGTCGTCGCCGGCGGTCCAGGTGAGGACCTGGGCCGCGGCGGCGGCCGGGGGCACGTCCTGTCCGGCGGCGACGGCCGGTGGCAGTCCGAGCACCATCAGCACGGCGGCCAGCAGGGCCGTCCGGATTCTCCTGTGCCGTCTCACCGCTGTGTCCCCCTCGCCAGCTGATCGGCGGCCGGTGTCGGACCGCCGCCCGTGTAGGTCACCCGCCACAGCGCCGACCGGGAGTCGGAGGTGAAGAAGCCGCGGCCGTAGTCGAGGACGTACAGCGCGCCGTCCGGGCCGAACTTCCAGTCCATGAGGTTGCGGATGCCGTCGTTGCCGGCCGGCACGATCTTCTTCAGCGACTCCGCGTGGACGGGCAGCCCGCCGTCGCCCTGTGTCCTCGGGTCCATGAGCACCGCGTGGCGCGGCTGGTCACCGTCGTAGAAGTCGCCGACGAACCACTTGCCGTCCCAGTACTCCGGCCACTTGACGTCACTGGAGGCCGCGACCAGGCCGTGCCGGTAGACCGGCCCGTTCATCGCGGCCTGCCCGCCGCCCTTGAGCCACGGCAGGCGGTACGTGGCCTCCTCCGGCCGGTACGACGGGACGCCGTTCGCGTCGCGCGGGTAGTCCGGCGCGCCGCCCTGCGGGGAGTACCAGATGTTGTTGCCGGTGACCGGCGGCAGGTTCACCAGGCCGTCGTTGTTCGGCGACTCGTTCTTCGGGTGGTCGCAGTCGTACCAGCCCAGCGGCTTCGACGGGTCCGGCAGGTTGCGGTCCCGGTAGGGCTGCTGGTCGCCCATGCAGTACGGCCAGCCCCGGTTGCCCGCCTTCGTGATGACGGCGAACGTGTCGTACTTGGCCGGGCCCCAGGTCGGGGAGGGCGCGGAGGCGTCGGGGCCCACCCAGCCCGCGTACAGGATGTCGGTCGACTTGTCGACGAAGATGCGCGCCGGGTTGCGTACGCCCATCACGTAGATCTCGCCGCGCGTCTTGCCGCCGCCCTCGTCGGTCTCCCTGCCGGTGAAGAGGTTGCCCTCGGGGAGGGTGTACGTGCCGTCCGGTTCCGGATGGATGCGCAGGATCTTGCCGTTGAGGTTGTTGGTGTTGCCCGCGGTGCGGCGCGCGTCCGCGAAGGAGACACCCTTGAAGTTCGGCTGCGGGTTGTTGCCCGAGTAACCGCCGCTGAAGCCGCTGGAGTTGTTGTCGCCGGTGGCGATGTACAGGTTGCCCCGGGAGTCCCAGGCCATCCCGCCGCCCGCGTGGCAGCAGCTGTGGATCTGCACCGGCCAGGCCAGCAGCACCTTCTCGCTGCCCAGGTCCAGCTTGTCGGTGGCGAGGTCGAGGGTGAAACGGGAGACGCGCCGCTCGGCCATGTGCGTCTCCCGGTCGATGCGGGAGTGCGGCGTGTAGTGCAGGTACACCCAGCCGTTCTGCTCGAAGCGCGGGTCCAGTTCGATGCCGAGCAGCCCCTCCTCGACCTTGGTCAGCTCGTCCCCGCCGCCCTTGTTGCCGAAGACGGTCAGCTCGCCGGCGAGGGTGACCTGCCTGGTCCTCGGATTCCAGACGTGGACCTGCCCCTTGCCCTTGCCGATGTCGGGGTTGTTCCAGTCCGTGATCACGGGCTGGGAGGAGTCCGCGCCGCCGCGGCCGATGGAGAACACCCGGCCGTCGGGCGCCGTGACCAGGCCGTGCGGCTCGCCGATCTGGTCGCTGCGCCCCGGCTGGTTGGGGCGGGTCAGCCGTTCGGCCTTGTAGTTGCCCGCGATGGTCGCCTTGCAGTCGGCGCGCACCAGCCGCGTCGCCCACAGCAGGGCGCCGCGCAGATGGGTGCGGAAGTCCGTCTCGTCGTACGACGCCGCCGTGCCGCCCATGGCCGTGTAGAAGGAGCGGCCGCCGTCGTAGTCGCGGCACCAGCTCACCGGATGGTCCGAGCCGTTGCCGCCCGCACCCGGCTGGTAGGTCGACTCCCGCACCCGGGCGACGGTGTGCACCTCGCCCGACGGGTTCCTCACCCAGTTCAGCCACTTGTCGGGGCGCTTCCACTGCACCGGCAGGTCCTTGGTTGCCGGGTGCCTCCGGTCGCCGACCTCGACGGTGGCGCGCTGCACGGCCGCCGGGGAGGAGGCGGCCGGGCGGGCGCCGACCAGGCCGGTGAACCAGTCGGAGTACGGCTCCGCGCGGGCCGCGTCATGGATGCCGACGAAACCGCCGCCGGCCTCCATGTAGGCCTCCAGGCCCGCCTCCTGCTCGGCATCCAGGACGTCTCCGCCGCCCGTCAGGAACACCACCGCGTTGTAGCGCCCGAGTTCGGCGGCGTTCGTGAACACCGCGGCGTCGTCGGTGGCCTCGGCCTCGAACCGCTCACCGGCCGGCCCGGACAGCCCGATCCTCTCGATAGCCGCGATCCCGGCGTCGACGACCGGCGACTCCTCCCCGGCCGCCGCGGAGCCGTGGAAGATCAGCACCCGTACGTCCGCGCCGCCCGGCGGCGCCTTGATCGACATCGTTGTCAGCGGCTCGGGCGCCGGGCGCGCGCCGGCCGCGGGAGCGGACAGCAGCCCGGCGACGACTCCGGCGGTCGCGGTGACCGCCCAGAGATGTCTTCTCGTGCTCAACCCTCGTAAGTGCATGGGCACCTCCTCGGTCACAGCAACAGCGCCAAGGAACCTAGACGCCTTTGTGTCAGCCGCCAAGAGGTATGGACCAGATCTGACGAACTTTGTCCCGGGTGTGGATAAACCCGCGATGCCCGGCTACCGTCTCGAACTCCGCGACCTCAGTGGGGAGTTCGGCATGGACAGACGCAGCTTCAACCGGCGCGTCCTGCTCGGCGGCGCGGCCGTGGCGACCTCGCTGTCCCTGGCGCCCGAGGCCGTGGGCGCCGGCGGACCGGCGCGCACGGCAGCGGCCGGGGGCGAGGTCAGACGCGTCAGGCTGTACGCGGAGAAGCTCGCCGACGGGCAGCTGGGCTACGGCTTCGAGAAGGGCAAGGCCACCGTCCCCGGCCCGCTCATCGAGCTCAACGAGGGCGACACCCTGCACATCGAGTTCGAGAACACCCTGGACGTGCCCGTGAGCCTGCACGTCCACGGCCTGGACTACGAGATCAGCAGCGACGGCACCCGGCTCAACGGCAGCCATGTCGAGCCGGGCGGCACCCGCACCTACACCTGGCGCACCCACGCCCCGGGCCGCCGCGCGGACGGCACCTGGCGGGCGGGCAGCGCCGGCTACTGGCACTACCACGACCACGTCGTGGGCACGGATCACGGCACCGGCGGGATCCGCAAGGGCCTGTACGGCCCGGTGATCGTCCGCCGCAGGGGCGACGTGCTGCCGGACCGCACCCACACGATCGTCTTCAACGACATGCTCATCAACAACAAGCCGGCGCACAGCGGCCCGCACTTCGAGGCCACGGTGGGCGACCGCGTGGAGTTCGTCGTGATCACGCACGGCGAGTACTACCACACCTTCCATCTGCACGGGCACCGCTGGGCCGACAACCGCACCGGCATGCTCACCGGGCCGGACGACCCGAGCCAGGTCATCGACAACAAGATCGTGGGCCCGGCCGACTCCTTCGGCTTCCAGGTGATCGCGGGGGAGGGGGTCGGCGCGGGGGCCTGGATGTACCACTGCCACGTCCAGAGCCACTCCGACATGGGGATGGTGGGGCTGTTCCTGGTGCGCAAGCCGGACGGGACGATCCCGGGGTACGACCCGCACGCGCACTGACGGGCCGGGCGCGGGGGAGAAAGAGCGCTCTCACCACTGCGTACGACCGGGGCTATCCTGATCGGCAACCGCCCAGGAGGAGCCCAGGTGACCGAGACAGCGCCCCGCCCCACGCTGGAGGCCGTGGCCGCGCGGGCCGGTGTGTCACGGGCCACCGTCTCCCGCGTCGTCAACGGCGCGGACGGGGTGCGCGAACCCCTCGTGGAGCGGGTGCGGCGGGCCGTGGAGGAACTCGGGTACGTCCCCAACCAGGCCGCCCGCAGCCTGGTGACCAAGCGGCACGACGCCGTCGCGGTCATCATCGCCGAGCCGGAGACCCGCGTCTTCGCCGACCCCTTCTTCGCCCAGCAGTTGCGCGGCATCAGCAAGGAGCTGACGGCGCACGACAACCAGCTCGTGCTGCTGCTCACCGAGGGCCGTGACGACCACGCGCGGGTGGCCCGCTATCTCGCCGGCGGCCATGTCGACGGCGCGCTGGTGTTCTCCCTGCACCTGGACGACCCGCTCCCCGGGCTGATCCACAGCGCGGGTGTGCCGACCGTGTTCGGCGGACGGCCGGGGTGGGCCGACGGCGGTCGCACCCCGCTGTACGTGGACAGCGACAACCGCGGCGGCGCCCGTCAGGCCGTGCGGCACCTGGCCGGCCTCGGGCGCACCCGGATCGCGCACATCACCGGCCCCCTGGACCAGACCTCGGCGGTGGACCGCCTCGACGGCTACCGGGACGTCATGGTGGACGCCGACCCGGGCCTGGTCGCCGAGGGCGACTTCACCCCGGCCGGCGGCGAGCGCGCCATGCGGGAACTCCTCGGCCGCCGCCCCGGACTGGACGCCGTGTTCGCCGCCAACGACCTGATGGCCGCGGGCGCGCTGCGGGTGCTGCGCGAGCACGGGCGGCGCGTCCCGGACGACGTCGCCGTGGTCGGCTTCGACGACATGCCGCCCGTCGCCGAACAGACGGACCCCCCGCTGACCACGGTCCGGCAGGACATCGAGACGATGGGCCGGCTGATGGCCCGCCTGCTGCTGCGCGACCTGGACCGCCCCGCCCACCAGGAGCCGGCCGACGGCGCCCCGTCCAGCGTGGTCCTGCCGACGACCCTGGTGCGGCGGGCTTCGGCGTGATGCGCCGGGTCTGACGCGCGGGGTCTTCTCCTCGGTTTCCAGCATGTCCGGCGGCGACCGTCGAAGGGCGGTGCGAGACTCGGCAGGGCAGGCACCCGGGACCTCTGGCAGGAGGGCACACATGCTCACCACCCGATCCGCCGACGGCGCCCCGAACTGGGTCGACCTCGCGACCGCCGATCTGGAGGGCGCCACCGCCTTCTACGAAGGCCTGTTCGGCTGGCAGTTCCGCTCCGCGGGCCCGGAAGCCGGCGGCTACGGCTTCTTCCAGCTCGCCGGCCGGACCGTCGCGGGTGGCCAGCGCACCGAGTCCGCACCGGCTCCGGCCTCATGGACCGTGTACTTCCGCAGCCCCGACGCGGATGCCACGGCCCGGGCGGCCGAGCAGGCCCGCGGCGGTGTGCCCGTGGCGCCACTGGACGTGCTGGACCAGGGCCGGATGGCGGTCCTCGCCGACCAGACGGGCGTGCCCTTCGGCATCTGGCAGCCGGCCCGGCGGCAGGGCGTCGACCTGGCCGGTGAGCCGGGGGCGCTGTGCTGGGTGGAGCTGTACACGCTCGACATCGCCCGCGCCGCCGCGTTCTACCACGCCGTCCTCGGCTGGGAGACCTCCGCCGTCCCCTTCCCCGGCGGCGGCTACACCGGCCTCAACCCCGCGGGCACGGGCGAGGACGCCCTGTTCGGCGGTCTGGTGCCCCTGGCCGACGATCCCGCGAAGGCCGGGTCCGGGCCGCACTGGCTGCCCTGCTTCGCGGTCGACGACCCGGACGCCACGGCCGCCCGGGCCGAGGAGCTGGGCGGCACGGTCCGTATGCCCGCCGCGGCCGTGCCAGGAGTCGGCCGCATGGCCCGGCTGGAGGACCCGCAGGGGGCCCACTTCGGGATCCTCGCGGGGCGGCCGGGACAGGGCTGAGGGCCCACCCCGGGCAGCGGCGGCGCCATCATCGTGCGGTCGGACGACGCCTCGCCTCCGAGGCGTTGATCCCGCGTTGATCGAACGTTTCGCGCCGCCCGGCACATTGCTGGCCATGCACATCGACACGATCACCTCACCCGAGCTGGCCTGGCAGGAGAAGGCGCTGTGCGCGCAGACCGGGGCGGACTTCTTCTTTCCCGAGCCGGGCAGTTCCGTGCGGGAGGCCAAGCGGATCTGCGGTATGTGCCCCATCCGCTCCGCGTGCCTGGAGTACGCGCTGCACCACGACGAGCGGTTCGGTGTCTGGGGCGGCCTGTCCGAGAAGGAACGACTGCGCCTGCGGCGTACCTCGCACTGACGGACGGGCCCGCACAGCGGGGTGCGATCCCCCCTCCCCGGGCCGAGCGGCTGAGCCGGCCGGCCGGGGGAGCAGGTGGACGGCCAGGCGGGGTCAGTTGCCCAGGCGTGCTGCCAGCCGGGCCTTGCGGGCGGCCAGCTTCTCGTCGAACTTGCTGGCCTCCGCGTCCAGTCCGCCCATGAACAGGCCCAGTTCCTCCTGCGCCTGACGGCCCTGCGGGCCCAGCCCGTCGATCTCCAGGACCTTCAGGAAGCGCAGCACGGGCTGGAGCACGTCGTCGTGATGGATGCGCAGGTTGTAGACCTCGCCGATGGCCATCTGCGCGGCGGCGCGCTCGAAGCCGGGGATGCCGTGGCCGGGCATCCGGAAGTTCACGACGACGTCCCGTACGGCCTGCATGGTCAGGTCCGGGGCGAGCTCGAAGGCCGCCTTGAGCAGGTTGCGGTAGAAGACCATGTGCAGGTTCTCGTCGGTCGCGATGCGGGCGAGCATGCGGTCGCAGACCGGGTCGCCGGACTGGTGGCCCGTGTTGCGGTGCGAGATACGGGTGGCGAGCTCCTGGAAGGCGACGTAGGCGACCGAGTGCAGCATCGAGTGGCGGTTGTCCGACTCGAAGCCCTCGCTCATGTGGGACATGCGGAACTGCTCCAGCTTGTCCGGGTCCACCGCGCGCGAGGTGAGCAGGTAGTCCCGCATCACGATGCCGTGCCGGCCCTCCTCCGCGGTCCAGCGGTGCACCCAGGTGCCCCACGCGCCGTCCCGGCCGAAGAGCGAGGCGATCTCGTGGTGGTAGCTGGGGAGGTTGTCCTCCGTCAGGAGGTTGACCACCAGCGCTATCCGGCCGATCTCGGTGACCTTGGACTGCTCCTTGTCCCAGGCCTCGCCGTCCTCGAAGAGGCCGGGGAAGTTGCGGCCGTCGCTCCACGGCACGTACTCGTGCGGCATCCAGTCCTTGGCGACCTTCAGATGCCGGTTGAGTTCCTTCTCGACCACTTCCTCCAGGGCGTACAGCAGCCGGGCATCGGTCCAGACGGCGGGGCTGCCGAGGTGCGGGGAAGTGATCGTCACGGGAACTCCAGGGAACAGCTGACTACGGACTACGGTCCGGCGCGGGCGCCGGGAACCTACGGGATCGTAGGCTACGAATCCGTAGGTTACGAGTCCGTAGGTTAAGGGTGCTGTAAAGACCGCTGATCAGCCGGTGTTCCCGTGCGAGCGCGCTGGACGCACGACAGCCCCGGGACCCGCAGGTCCAGGGGCTGAACGGGAGAGAGGGTCACACGGTCAGGTGTACAGCTCCCGCAGGCGCACCGAGAGGCATGTCACACACCCTTCGAGCTTCTCGAACTCGCTGATGTCCACGACGACCGGTTCGTACCCGAGGTCCGCGAACAGCTCCGCGGTCTTCGGCGCGCTGGCCGCCATCAGCAGCTTGTCGCCGCCGAGCAGGACGACATGGGCCCCGGACTCCTCGGGCACGTGCAGGAAACGGCCGAACAGCGACGGCGCGTCCATCTTCGGGATGTGCCCGATGACCGTGCCGTCCGGCAGCGCCGTCACGGCCGACTTCAGGTGCAGCACCTTGCTCACGGGCACGGAGACCACCCGGGCGCCCAGCGGCTCGAAGGCGGCCCGCAGCTGCTGCACCCCGGCCGCGTTGGTGCGCCCGCCCCGGCCGACGTAGACCGTCTCGCCGATCTTGAGCACGTCGCCGCCGTCCAGCGTGCCGGGCTCCCAGATCCAGTTCACCGAGCAGCCGAGGGCGGCCACCGCCTCCTCGACCCCGGCGGTCTCGGCCCGGCGGGACTCGGCGCCGGGGCGCGTGATCAACGCCACGTTCTTGTACATCACCACGGTGTCCTCGACGAACACCGAGTCGGGGCAGTCGTCGGCCGGGTCCACCTCGATGGTCTCCCAGCCGTGCGTGCGCAGGGCCTTGACGTAGGCCTCCCACTGCTCGACCGCGAGACCGGCATCGACCTTCTCCCGCTCGATGTGCGTCACCAGGCCTTCGGCCAGGCGGGGGCTGGGACGGCGGACGAGGGCCTTCTTGCTGGGCACGAGCGTGACTCCGTATCGGATGGGACGTGTCGGGACCGCACCGGCGGGACCTCCGGGATCGGCCGGAACCCGACGGGCGTCGGCGGACCATCATGCAGGGCCGCCCCGGGCGAGGCCACTTCCGGGCCAGGCTCCGGCTCCGAGGCAGGCTCCCGACTCCGAGTGCCGCACCCGGCCACACAAAAACCCACACATCACCCCACCACCCCGGCCGCGCCCACCGTCCCGGGCTCCGCCTGCCGGTCTGGGCTGCGCCCGCCGGTCTGGGCTGCGTCCATCGGCCCGGGGCTGCGCCCCGCCGATCCGTGGCGCGCCCGCCAGTCTGGGCTGTGCCCATCGGCCCCCCGGGGCGCGCTTGCCGGTCCGTGCCGCGCCACCGGCCCGGGGACCCGTGGCCATGCCTGCCGGTCGTGCTGGCTGGTCTGGGCTGCGCCCACCGGCCCGCGGCCGCGCCAGCCTGCCGCGCCTGCCGGTCGTGCCCGCCGGTTCGGGGCAGGCCCGCTGATCTGGGCTACGCCCGCCGGCCGGGGCACGCCTACCGGTCTGGGCTACGCCCGCCGGCCCGGGGCACGCCTACCGGTGTGGGCTGCGCCCGCTGGTCTGGGCTGCGCGTCCGGGGCCGCGCTCACCGGACCGTGCCGCGCCCACCGCTCCGGAGCCCCGCGGCCGGGTTAGCCGGTCGTGCTCGCCGGTCCGTGCCGCGCCCGGCCCAGGGGAGCAGCCACCGGCCCTCGGCCGCGCCGGCCAGCCGGGCCTGCCGGTCCGGGGCACGCCCGCTGGTCTGGGCTAGGCCCGCCCGCCTGCCGCGCCCACCGGCCCACGGCCGGGGCTGCCGGTCGTGCCCGCCGGGTGGTCGAGGCCTACCCCGGGTCGGCGGCACGGCACGTGGCCCGGCCCGCACGCCGGCAGGGGTATACCGGTGCGCGGGCCGCGCCACGCGGTCGCACCGGTCGGCGGCCGGCACGGGCAGAGCCGCCATGCGCCGCAGCTGCTCGCCGGTGCGTACGTGCCTCCGCTTCCGGCACACACCCCCGTCCAGCCCGGCGACGGCAGCCATGCCACCCGAGCCACCCACACGCTACGCGGGAAACCCGACAGCCTCCGGCGTGACCTCCTTCAACTCCCCGTCCTCCAGCAGCAGCCAGCGCGTGATGCCGACGGACTCCAGGAAGGGCAGGTCGTGACTGGCCACGATCAGCGCACCCTCGTAGGACTCCAGCGCGGTGGTGAGCTGCCGGACACTGGCCAGGTCGAGGTTGTTCGTCGGCTCGTCCAGCATCAGCAGCTGCGGTGCGGGCTCGGCCAGCATCAGGGCGGCCAGCGTGGCCCGGAAGCGTTCGCCGCCGGACAGGGTCGCCGCCTTCTGGTCGGCCCGGGCGCCCCGGAACAG
Source organism: Streptomyces sp. NPDC052682 (assembly GCF_040678435.1). Classification (NCBI taxonomy): domain Bacteria; kingdom Bacillati; phylum Actinomycetota; class Actinomycetes; order Kitasatosporales; family Streptomycetaceae; genus Streptomyces; species Streptomyces sp. NPDC052682. Next base: position 191,362 of record NZ_JBFATS010000007.1, read on the forward strand.
GAAGCGGGCCAGCCGGGCCCGGATCCGGTTCTGCGTGGCGTCCGGCGCGAACCGGGCCACGTTCTCGGCGACGCTCAGCTCACCGTCGAGGACGTCCAGCCGCTGCGGCAGGAACCGCAGCGGGACATGCGCCGTCGCCTCACCCGCCACCGGCTGGAGCTCCCCGGCGATGGTGCGCAGCAACGTCGTCTTGCCCGCGCCGTTGCGCCCGATGAGGGCGATGCGCTCGGGGCCGTGCAGATCGAAACCGCGCTCGACGCGGGCGCCGTACGCCAGGCGCAGGTCCCGCAGGGTGAGCACGGCGCGGCCCGCCGGTACGGCCGTGTACGGCAGGTCGACACGGATCTCGTCGTCGTCCCGGACCGCCTCCACCGCCTCGTCGAGCCGCTCCCTGGCCTCGGCGAGCTTCTCCTCGTGCATGATGCGGTGCTTGCCGGCGGCGACCTGGGCCTGGCGCTTGCGCTCACCCATGACGACCTTGGGCTCACGCTTGTTGTCCCACATCTTCTGCCCGTACCGCTTGCGGCGCGCCAACTTCACCTGCGCGTCGGACAGTTCGCGTTTCTGCCTGCGCAGGTCGGCCTCGGCGACCCGCACCATCCGCTCGGCCGCCTCCTGCTCGACGGCGAGCGCCTCCTCGTACGCCGAGTAGTTGCCGCCGTACCAGGTGATCTCCCCGGCACGCAGGTCGGCGATCTGGTCGACGCGTTCCAGCAGTTCACGGTCGTGGCTGACCACGACCAGCACGCCCGGCCAGGACTCGACGGCCGCGTACAGCCGCCTGCGGGCGTACACGTCGAGGTTGTTGGTGGGTTCGTCGAGCAGCAGCACGTCCGGGCGGCGCAGCAGCAGCGCGGCCAGCCGGAGCAGCACGGACTCGCCGCCCGAGACCTCGCCCACGGTGCGGTCCAGGCCGACGTGCCCGAGCCCGAGTTCGCCGAGCGTGGCCAGGGCGCGCTCCTCCACGTCCCAGTCGTCGCCGACGGTCTCGAAGTGTTCCTCGGCGACCTCGCCCGCCTCGATGGCGTGCAGGGCGGCCCGCTGCGCGGCGATGCCGAGGGCCTGATCCACCCGCAGGGCGGTGTCGAGCGTGACGTTCTGCGGGAGGTACCCGACCTCACCGGTGACGCGGACGGTGCCGCCGGAGGGGGCGAGCTCTCCGGCGAGGAGCTTCAACAAGGTTGATTTACCTGAGCCGTTGACGCCGACGAGTCCGGTCCGTCCGGGACCGAAGGAGACGTCGAGGCCGTCGAAGACGGTGGTGCCGTCGGGCCAGGTGAAGGACAGGGAGGTACAGCTGAGGGACGTGGACATAGGCATGCGGGCCTCGCGGTTGCTTGACGCGGTCAGGGGGCAACGCGTGTCGAGACACCGCGCGAGGGCGACGACGGGCCGGAGGGCCGGGTCCTGGGCATGCCGGGCATGAGAGAAGCCCTGCTCCGCGAGGACGGCTCGAACGCCGAGGTCGCACACCATGACGCACACACCTCACCGGTGTGACGCGGTGTCTCAGGACCTCAGACGAGCAACGTCCTTCTCCAATCGGCGGCAACAGGACCTTCTTCAACGTACGAGGGGCCTGGAAGGCTGTCAACGCATTAACGCGCCTGCCAGCCCCACCGGGTGCCCGGCGAGTTGAGTGGTCCGCATGACCGACGCCACCGCCCTGCGCGATCACGCCCCCGCGCCCTCCACGCCCTGCACCTGCCCGGCCGCCCGCTCGTCCCGCCGAACGCCCGGGACATCGCCGGCGCCCGCCTGGTCGAGGACGCGGGCGCCGCAGCGGGCCGCGCACGCGCTCGTCCGCCGTGCCGCACGGCAGCCGCTGGCGGACGGGACGTACGCGTCACTCGCCGGCGGTCTCGACCACGGCGTGCTCAACGGCCTGCTGGGCGCGTCCCGTCAGCAGGCGTCCCGCATCAGCTCCGCCAGATCGTGGTCCAGGTCGAGCTGGAGGTGCTCCAGGCCCACCGGCACGAGCTCGCTGGTGGCCTCCAGGAACCGGCGCACCTCAGCGGAGCGGATGTGCACGACCGCCGTGCCCTCGGGCGCGTGGAACTCCAGGACGGTCCGGTCGTACCCGTACGGCCGCACCCGTACGTCGCCGTGGCCCTCGGGGCCGTGCAGGCCCGCGGCGAGCAGCTCCCGGGCGAAGGTCCAGCACACCTCGACGCCCTCCAGGGTGGCGGGGGCCGGGAAGGTCATGCGGACGGCGAACGGATCGCGCCGGTCGTAGTGCAGCGTGGCGGGAATGCTCGGCATACGCGGCGCGGCGGCGACGAGGCGTGCCTCGACGGGCTGCTCGATGACGGTGGACAACGCCTTGCTCCCTCGTGACGGCTGGACGGACTTCCGGGCGGTCGGGCCGGGCACTGGAAGAGACGACGGAATCAGCCAATCCGTGCACACGAGAGGCGAGTGACCTCCATCACCGCCTTCATGCACACGCGCGTGGCGTGGCTCGTCTTACGTGCCGGGGCGGGGACCGGTGGCGTGCGCCGGGCGGCGACGGGCCGGTGGGAGGCCCTCTGGACGGCACCGGGGCGGTGGGTTAGCTTCGCCCGCCATGAGGCGCTTGGGGAGCACGCGACGCAGGAGCACACCCGGGGCGAGGGCGCGGGGGAGCGGCACACGGCAGAGGGTGCGGACCCGGAGCGGCGCGACCCTGGCGGCGGCGTGCGCGGCGGCCCTGACCACACTGACCGCCGCACCGGTCCACGCTGCCGCACCTGTTCCGGCTGCCGCACCACTCCAAGCTGCCGCATCGGCCCACGTTGCCCCGGTCGCCGCCGCCGCACCTGTCCAGACCGCCGCGCCGGTCCAAGTCGCCCCGCCGCACGAGCGGCCGCACGGCACGCCGCACTGGCGGCTGAAGGACACCGGCACCGCGGACGTACGGTTCCGCGGCCTCGCGGCCGTCAGCCCGAGCACCGCCTGGGTGGCCGGCACCAAGGGCACCGTCCTGCGCACCACGGACGGCGGAGCCACGTGGCGGAACGTCTCACCGCCGGGCGCGGGCGATGTGCAGTTCCGGGACGTCGAGGCGTTCGACGCGCGCCGGGCCGTCGTCCTGGCCATCGGCGAGGGCGAGGCGTCCCGGGTGTACCGCACCGACGACGGCGGAGCGACCTGGTCGGAGACCTTCCGCAACACCGACCCGCGGGCCTTCTACGACTGCCTCACCTTCTTCGACCACCGGCACGGCCTGGCCATGAGCGACCCGGTGGACGGCAGGTTCCGCATCCTGTCGACCGGTGACGGCGGCCGCACCTGGACGGTGCTGCCGAGCACGGGCATGCCGGCCGCGCTGGAGGGCGAGGCCGGCTTCGCCGCCGGCGGCCAGTGCCTGGTGGCCTCCGGGCCGAAGGACGTCTGGCTGGCGACCGGCGGGGCGGCACGCGCGCGCGTACTGCACTCCGCCGACCGCGGACGCACCTGGACGGCCGCCGACACCCCGCTGCCGGCGGGCGATCCGGCCCGCGGCGTCTTCGCCCTCGCCTTCCGCGACCGCAGCCACGGCCTCGCCGTCGGCGGCGACCACCGCCCCGACCAGAGCTCGCCGGCGGCCGCCGCGCACACCGCCGACGGCGGCCGCACCTGGCGCCCCGCCGCCGCACCGCCGCCCGCCTACCGCTCCGGCGTCGCCTGGCTCCCGCACAGCCGCACCGCCGCCCTCGCGGTCGGCCCCACCGGCACCGACCTGACCATGGACGCCGGCCGCACCTGGCGGACGGTCGACACCGGTTCGTACGACACCGTCGACTGCACCCGGCAGCAGGGATGCTGGGCCGCCGGCGAGAAGGGCCGGGTGGCACGTCTGGAGCACTGAGCGCGCGCTGTGCCCTGTTTGTCGGCAGTGTGGGTACCCGTTCACTGCGAGAGAGAGGAAGTGAGCGCAGATGCCACGCGGTTCGAGCCCCAAGAGGGAGCGTCAGTACGAGCACATCAAGAAGAGCGCGCAGGACCGGGGCGAGAGCACCGGGCGCGCCAAGGAGATCGCCGCGCGGACGGTGAACAAGGAACGCGCCCGCTCCGGCGAGTCGAAGACCGCCAGCCGCACCTCGAAGCAGGACATGTCCTCCGCCGAGCGCGGCGGCCGGCGGTCCGGGCAGGGCTCCCAGGGGCCCACCTACGAGCAGCTGTACGAGGAGGCCAAGCGCCGCGGCGTGCAGGGCCGTTCCAGCATGAACAAGAGCGAGCTGCAGCGCGCGCTGGGCGGCAAGTGACCGCTCGAATGACCGCTCGAAGCGTCTCCCTGTAGCGCTCCGGCGCGGGTGCCGTCTTCGTCGCGGTGAACTCCACGTCGCGGCACGCGCACACGGCCCGCCACCACGAACGGGTCCTGCGCGGTGAGCTCCTCGACGGGCGCGCGGTCCCCCGCGACGGCGATGGTCACCCCGCCGTCGCGGGGGTTCTTGCCCCGGAGGCGAGGAACACCCCCCTGTCGTACGGCTCGTCCAGCCAGGGAGCCCACCCCGGCGACGGCACGGCGCTTACCGGGCCCGTAGGCTCGGGGCCACCATGACGACCGTACGCACTCCCGCCGGCTGGCCCGCCACCGAGGAGCAGGCCCGCGTCGTCCAGGACGAACTCAAGGCCCGCGTCGTGCTCGACGAGCCCGGCCCGCCGCCGGGCACGGGCCGGGTGACCGGGGTCGACGTGGCGTACGACGACGACCGTGACCTCGTCGCGGCGGCGGCCGTCGTCCTGGACGCGTCGAGCCTCGACGTGGTCGCCGAGGCCACCGCCGTGGGCCGGGTCTCCTTCCCGTACGTCCCCGGCCTGCTCGCCTTCCGCGAGATCCCCGCCGTCCTCGCCGCGCTCGACGCGCTGCCGTGCGAGCCCGGCCTGGTCGTGTGCGACGGCTACGGCCTCGCCCACCCCCGCCGGTTCGGCCTGGCCAGCCACCTCGGAGTGCTCACCGGCCTGCCCACCATCGGCGTCGCCAAGAACCCCTTCACCTTCACCTACGACGATCCGCCCGAGCCGCGCGGCAGTTGGTCCGCGCTGCGGGCCGGGACCGAGGAGGTCGGCCGCGCGCTGCGCACCCGCGACGCCGTCAAGCCGGTCTTCGTCTCCGTCGGGCACCGCGTGAGCCTCGCCAACGCCTGCGCCCACACGCTCGCCCTGACCCCCGCCTACCGCCTGCCCGAGACCACGCGCAGGGCCGACGCCCTGTGCCGCGGGGCGCTGCGCGAGGCGACGGGTTCGGGCCCGGCCGTCTGAGTACGGACTCTGAGTACCTGTACGGATGCCGGGCCGCCGCCCCGGTCGGCAGGCTGGGCCGCATGCCGACCCACCGTGCCCCCAAGCCCGCCGCCCACCCCAGCCAGCCCGTCGAGCGGGCCGTGATCGTCGGGCTGGTCCTCGCCCTGCTGGCGGGACTCGCCTGGATCGCCGGGATGATCTACACCCTGACGGCCTGGCCCCTGTAGGGCGCGGGCCCAGCGGGTCGCGGTGCCTCAGGGGCTCTGGCCCCTCAGCGGGTCATGGCCACGCGGAAGCGGATGCCCGCCGCGCGCAGCCGGCCGATGAGCGCGTCGCCCATCGCGACCGCCGTCGTGACCTGACCGGCCGTTGCCGGGAGGTCGTCCAGAGCCAGGCACAGCGCCGACTCGGCGAACATCTTCGCCGTCTCGTCGTACCCCGGGTCGCCGCCCGCGACCTCCGTGTACACCCGCCGGCCGCCGCCCTCGCCGACGAAGCGCACGGAGAACCAGCTCCTCGCGCGCTTCTCGGGGCCCGGCCCCTCGCCGGGCCGCAGCCGGCCGGACAGCCAGCGCCGGGCGGGCGGCAGCTGGGCCGCCGCGACCAGCGCGCCGACGGCCGCCACCGAGCCCACCGCGACCGGCAGGTGCCGCACGGCCGCGTACTGGCGGTAGCGGAAGTCGGGGCCGTACCGCTCCAGCGCCTTCGCCGACCGGCGCACGATCTGCGGGTCGATGGTCGGCATCGGCAACGCCCAGGCGCCGGCCTCCTTCGCGAACCGGGGAGCGCCCGTCGGCGCCGACACCCGGCGGCCCACCAGCCGCGGCTCGTGGCGCCCCCGGTCCCGGGCCGCCGCCCGCATCTGACGCTGCCGGGCGACCTGGGTGAGGGCGGAGGCGAAGGTCCCGCCCGAGAACGACGCGTCGACCGACACGAAACCGTCCACGGTCAGCGGCACGCCCTCCGGCAGCTGCCGCACCGTGAAGTACACGCCCAGGTCGTGCGGGACCGAGTCGAAACCGCAGGCGTGCACCAGCCGCGCACCGGTCTCACGCGCGCGTGCGTCGTGCCGGACGTACATCAGGTCCACGAACTCGGGTTCACCCGTCAGGTCGAGGTAGTCCGTGCCGGCGTCCGCGCAGGCGGCGACCAGCTCCTCGCCGTACGTCACGTACGGGCCCACCGTCGTGGCCACCACGCGCGCGTGCCGGGCGAGTTCGCGCAGCGAGTCCGGCTCGGACACGTCCGCCCGCAGCACACCGATGTCCGCGCCGCCGGGCAGGCCCTCCCGCAGCCGCTCCAGCTTCAGCGTGTTCCGGCCGGCGATCGCCCAGCGCAGCCCCTCGGGCGCGTGGGCCGCGAGGTACTGCGCGGTGAGCCTCCCGACGAACCCGGACGCCCCGAAGAGCACGATGTCGTACGGACGGTCCGTCCTGTTCAGCCTGCTCATGACACCCCTCGCTCGCTGCAGCCCGCGCCGCTGTCGGTGGCCGAGGCTAGCGTGAGGAGTGCGCAGCCCGACGACGAGCCCGGAGGAACGCGATGGCGGTACCCACGAACGCCCTGCGGAAGCGGGAGAAAGTGCGCGAGTTCGCCCTGGGACTGCCCGGTGCCGTGGAGGAGTTCCCATGGGGCGAGTCCGTCGTGAAGGTCAGCAAGAAGGTGTTCGTCTTCCTCGGCGTCGAGGACGGCGGTCACCCCGTGGGCGTGACGGTCAAACTGACGGACGAGACCGCCCACGCCCACGCGCTGGCCTGCCCCGGCGCGGCACCGGCCGGGTACGGGCTCGGCAGGTCCGGCTGGGTGAGCATCCCGCTGGAGGCGGCGGGTGCCCCGGGCGCGGAGCTGCTGTGCGACTGGGTGGAGGAGAGCTATCGCGTGATCGCCCCCAGACGGCTGACGGCCGAACTGGACGGCCGCCGGAGCGGCACCAGCGACGGACGACATGGCTAAGCGCTTGCTCGCCCGGAACCTTGTGCCGGGGGAAACACGTTCCTAACATCACCGGTGTAACACCGGTTGTGTCACAGAGCTGGGGGCCCGATGGCAGCAGAGGCGAGGACGCCCGGGCACGGCCCGCTGTCCGGCGTGCGCGTGGTCGAGCTGGCCGGCATCGGCCCCGGCCCGTTCGCCGCGATGCTGCTGGCCGACCTCGGCGCCGACGTCGTCCGCGTCGACCGGCCCGGCGGACCGGGCCTGGCCATCGACCCGGCGTACGACATCACCCTGCGCAACAAGCGCTCGGTGCTCGTCGACCTGAAGGCCCCGGACGGGCCGGACCGGGTCCTCGACCTGGCCGCCCGCGCCGACGTCCTGCTGGAGGGCTACCGCCCCGGCGTCGCCGAACGCCTCGGCGTCGGCCCCGAGGCCTGTCACGCCCGCAACCCGCGGCTGGTCTACGGCCGTATGACCGGCTGGGGCCAGGACGGACCGCTGGCCCGGCGCGCCGGCCACGACCTCACCTACCTCGCCGTCACCGGCACCCTGGGCATGATCGGCCGCCCCGGCGAGCCGCCCCCGCCCCCGGCCAACCTGCTCGGCGACTACGCGGGCGGCTCCCTGTACCTGGTCGTCGGCGTGCTCGCCGCCCTGCACCACGCACGGGTCACCGGCACCGGGCAGGTCGTCGACGCCGCCATCGTCGACGGCGCCAGTCACCTCGCCGCGATGATCCACGGCATGTTCGCCGCCGGCGCCTGGCAGGACCGGCGCGCCGCCAACCTCCTCGACGGCGGCTGCCCCTACTACGGCACGTACGAGACGGCCGACGGCCGCTACATGGCGGTCGGCGCCCTGGAGGAGCGGTTCTACGACGAGTTCCTGCACCTCCTCGGCCTCCCGGACCAGACACCGCCCCGCACCGACATCGCCCGATGGGGCGAACTGCGCGCGCGCATCGAGGCCCGCTTCAGGACCCGCACAAGGGACGAGTGGACGGCCGTCTTCGAGGGCACCGACGCGTGCGTGGCGCCCGTCCTGTCCCTGGCGGAGGCCCCGCACCACCCGCACCTCGCCGCCCGCGGCACCTTCACCGACCACGGCGGCCTCACCCAGCCCGCCCCCGCTCCGCGCTTCTCCGCGACCCCCACGGCCGTCCGCTCCGGGCCGGCCCGGCCGGGCGCCGGCACACAGGACGTGGCGCGGGACTGGGACGTCCCCCGACTCCTTCGCGAACCCCGAAGCGCCCCTGCACACCTTCAGCGAAAGGCCTCCTCGTGAGCACCGAAGCGTACGTGTACGACGCGATCCGCACCCCGCGCGGACGCGGCAAGGCCAACGGCGCCCTGCACGGCACGAAGCCCGTCGACCTGGTGGTCGGACTCATCCACGAGATCCGCGCCCGCTTCCCGGGCCTGGACCCGGCCGCCGTCGACGACATCGTGCTCGGTGTCGTCAGCCCCGTCGGCGACCAGGGCTCCGACATCGCCCGGATCGCCGCGCTCGCCGCCGGGCTGCCCGACACGGTCGCCGGCGTGCAGGAGAACCGCTTCTGCGCCTCGGGTCTGGAGGCCGTCAACATGGCCGCCGCCAAGGTCCGCTCCGGCTGGGAGGACCTCGTCCTCGCGGGCGGCGTCGAGTCGATGTCCCGCGTGCCGATGGCCTCCGACGGCGGCGCCTGGTTCAACGACCCGATGACCAACCTCGCCGTCCACTTCGTGCCGCAGGGCATCAGCGCCGACCTCATCGCCACCGTCGAGGGCTTCTCCCGCCGCGACGTCGACGAGTACGCCGCCCTGTCGCAGGAGCGGGCCGCCACCGCCTGGAAGGAGGGCCGTTTCGACCGGTCCGTCGTCCCGGTGAAGGACCGCAGCGGCCTGGTCGTCCTCGACCACGACGAGCACATGCGGCCCGGCACCACCGCCGACTCCCTCGCCAGGCTCAAGCCGTCCTTCGCGGACATCGGCGAACTCGGCGGCTTCGACGCGGTCGCGCTCCAGCAGTACCACTGGGTCGAGAAGATCGACCACGTCCACCACGCGGGGAACTCCTCCGGAATCGTCGACGGCGCCGCGCTCGTCGCGATCGGCTCGAAGGAGGCCGGCGAGCGCTACGGGCTCACCCCGCGCGCGCGGATCGTCTCCGCCGCCGTCTCCGGCTCCGAGCCGACCATCATGCTCACCGGTCCCGCCCCCGCCACCCGCAAGGCGCTCGCCCGGGCCGGACTGACCATCGACGACATCGACCTGGTCGAGATCAACGAGGCGTTCGCGGCCGTCGTGCTCCGCTTCGCCAAGGACATGGACCTGCCGCTGGACAAGGTCAACGTCAACGGCGGCGCCATCGCGCTGGGCCACCCGCTCGGCGCGACCGGCGCGATGATCCTCGGCACGCTCGTCGACGAACTCGAGCGCCAGGACAAGCGCTACGGCCTGGCCACGCTGTGCGTGGGCGGCGGCATGGGCATCGCCACGATCATCGAGCGTCTCTGACCCCTTCCCGACGGATACCTACGGAGCACCTCCCCATGAGCACTGAGCCCACCACGATCCGCTGGGAACAGGACGACACCGGTGTCGTCACCCTCGTCCTCGACGACCCGAACCAGTCGGCGAACACCATGAACCAGGCGTTCCGCGACTCGCTGGCCGCCGTCACCGACCGCCTGGAGGCCGAGAAGGACAGCATCCGGGGCATCATCGTCACCTCCGCCAAGAAGACCTTCTTCGCGGGCGGCGACCTACGCGACCTGATCCGGGTCACGCCCGAGACCGCGCAGGAGCTGTTCGACGGCGGCATGGCAATCAAGCGGAACCTGCGCCGCATCGAGACCCTGGGCAAGCCCGTCGTCGCGGCGATCAACGGCGCGGCCCTGGGCGGCGGGTACGAGCTCGCCCTCGCCTGCCACCACCGCGTCGCCCTCGACGCGCCCGGCTCGAAGATCGGCTGCCCGGAGGTCACCCTCGGCCTGCTCCCCGGAGGCGGCGGTGTGGTCCGTACGGTCCGTCTGCTCGGCATCGCGGACGCCCTGCTGAAGGTGCTGCTCCAGGGCACCCAGTACAGCCCCCGGCGCGCCCTGGACAACGGCCTGATCCACGACCTCGCCGGTACCCACGACGAGCTGCTCGCCAAGGCCCGCGCCTTCATCGACGCCACCCCCGAGTCGCAGCAGCCCTGGGACCGGCCGGGCTACCGCATCCCCGGCGGCACGCCCTCCCACCCCAAGTTCGCGGCCAACCTGCCCGCGTTCCCGGCCACCCTGCGCAAGCAGACGGGCGGCGCCCCCTACCCGGCCCCGCGCGCCATCCTGGCCGCCGCCGTCGAGGGCGCCCAAGTCGACTTCGACACCGCTCAGGTCATCGAGGCCCGCTACTTCGTGGAGCTCGCCGTCGGGCAGACCGCGAAGAACATGATCCAGGCCTTCTTCTTCGACCTCCAGGCCGTCAACTCCGGCGCCAGCCGCCCCCGGGGCGTCGAGCCGCGCCAGGTCCGCAAGGTCGCCGTCCTCGGCGCCGGGATGATGGGCGCGGGCATCGCCTACGCCTGCGCCCGCGCGGGCATCGACGTCGTCCTGAAGGACGTCTCGCCGGAAGCGGCCGTCAAGGGCAAGGGCTACTCGGAGAAACTGTGCGCCAAGGCCGTCGCCAAGGGCCGTACGACCCAGCAGAAGGCCGACGCCCTGCTGGCCCGCATCACCCCCACCGCCGAGGTCGCCGACCTCGCGGGCTGCGACGCGGTGATCGAGGCCGTCTTCGAGGACACCGCGCTGAAGCACAAGGTGTTTCAGGAGGTGCAGGAGGTCGTCGCGCCGGACGCGCTGCTGTGCTCCAACACCTCCACCCTGCCCATCACCACCCTCGCCGAGGGGGTGGAGCGGCAGGCCGACTTCATCGGGCTGCACTTCTTCTCGCCGGTCGACAAGATGCCGCTCGTCGAGATCATCAAGGGCCGGCGTACCGGCGAGGAGGCGCTCGCCCGCGCCTTCGACCTGGTCCGGCAGATCAACAAGACGCCGATCGTCGTCAACGACTCGCGCGGCTTCTTCACCTCCCGGGTCATCGGGCACTTCATCAACGAGGGCGTGGCCATGGTCGGCGAGGGCATCGAGCCCGCGTCCATCGAGCAGGCGGCGGCCCAGGCCGGTTACCCCGCCAAGGTGCTGTCCCTGATGGACGACCTGACTCTGACCCTGCCCCGCAAGATCCGCCAGGAGACGCGGCGGGCGGTGGAGGAGGCGGGCGGCACCTGGACCCCGCACCCCGCCGAGGCCGTCATCGACCGCATGGTCGAGGAGTTCGGCCGCACCGGCCGCAGCGGCGGCGCCGGCTTCTACGACTACGGGGACGACGGCAGGCGCCTGGGCCTGTGGCCGGGCCTGCGGGAGCACTTCACGCGCGAGGGCGCCCGCATCCCGTTCCGGGACATGCAGGAACGCATGCTGTTCGCCGAGGCGCTGGACACCGTCCGGCTCCTGGAAGAGGGCGTGCTGACCTCCGTCGCCGACGCCAACATCGGCTCGATCCTCGGCATCGGCTTCCCCGGCTGGACCGGGGGCGTGCTGCAGTACATCAACGGATACGACGGTGGCCTGCCGGGCTTCGTGGCCCGCGCGCGTGCACTCGCCGAGCGCTACGGGGACCGCTTCCTGCCGCCCGCGCTGCTGGTGGAGAAGGCCGAGAAGGGGGAGCGGTTCAGCGACTCAGCCGGTGTCTGACCCGGTGAGCCACTGACCCAGCTCCTCCTTCAGCGACCGCTGGAAGGTGGTGAGCAGCGCCTGCACCACCAGCGGCTGCATGTGGGCGGATAGGGACTTCACATCCCGCGCATCCCGCTGGGAGACCTCGCCGCGCAGGAGCTGGGAGAGCTCGTGAGCCGCGGCGCGTGAGTGGTCGATGAGGACCGTGCGCGCCGCGAGGATCGCCTCCTGGGACAGCGGTACGTCCAGGAGCCGCACACCGAGCCGGAGCAGCCCGAGGTCGACGTCGAACGCGCCGTTCGCGGGACGCACCACGTCCATCGCGGCGAGCCGCTCCACCTCCTCGTCGGTGAGCGGCCGCCCGGCCCGCCGTTCCAGCTCCGCGCGCGGCATGGTCTGCACCGTGTCCGGCGCCCAGGACGCCACCACCGCCCGGTGGACCGCCAGGTCGTGCGCGCTCAGCCCCGGCGGCAGCTGCCGCAGGTAGCGCTCGATGGCCGCCAGTGTCATGCCCTGCTGCTGCAGCTCCTCGATCAGCGCCAGCCGGGCCAGGTGCTCCCGGCCGTAGTGCCCCACGCGCCGGGGGCCGATCACCGGGGGCGGCAGCAGCCCCTTCGTGCCGTAGAAGCGGACCGTGCGCACCGTGACGCCGGCCCGGGCCGCCAGTTCGTCGATCGTCAGCGTCGGCTGCTCGGTGTCGGTCGTCATGGGCAGCAGTATCGCTGTCCCACCAGTGCTGTGACACCTCACGCGCACACCGCTGTGGCCACGGCGTGAACGGCCGGTGGCCGCTGTGGACACCCGCCGTGGATCGTGTGAGAAGTAACGCTCTGTGACGCGGACCACCGAATGCGGGCGCGGCGTATGGGAAAGTGCTGCCTTGGTCTGTGCCGCGTCACAAGGGTGGTGCGGGCCAAGTCACCGTACGGACACCCGGGCCCACGACGTCCGGGCGCACCAGAGAGTGGAACCACCCGTGAGCAAGGACGCCGTGAACACGGCTGCGGTCGCACCGCGCACCGATGCGGCCCGAGTGCCCGCGGACGCGGGCGACGCCGGTTACAGCAAGGACCTCAAGGCCCGCCACGTCAACATGATCGCCATCGGCGGCGCCATCGGCACCGGCCTCTTCCTGGGGGCCGGCGGCCGCCTGCACAACGCGGGCCCGGCACTGGCGCTGGCCTACCTGGTCTGTGGCGTCTTCGCCTTCTTCGTCGTCCGCGCGCTAGGCGAGCTGGTCCTGTACCGGCCGTCGTCCGGGTCCTTCGTGTCGTACGCGCGCGAGTTCCTCGGCGAGAAGGGCGCGTACGTCGCCGGCTGGATGTACTTCCTGAACTGGTCCACGACCGGTATCGCCGACATCACCGCGATCGCGCTGTACACGCACTACTGGAGCCTGTTCACCGACATCCCGCAGTGGGTGCTCGCCCTGGCCGCCCTCGCGGTGGTGCTGGCCGTCAACCTCATCTCGGTGAAGATCTTCGGCGAGATGGAGTTCTGGTTCGCGATCATCAAGGTCGCCACGCTCGTCGGCTTCATGCTCATCGGCGTCTTCCTGCTCGCCACCCGGCACGAGGTGGGCGGGCAGACGCCGGGCCTGAGCGTGATCACGGACAACGGCGGGGTGTTCCCGCACGGCCTGATGCCCGTCGTGCTGGTCATGCAGGGCGTGATCTTCGCGTACGCCGCTCTGGAGCTGGTCGGTGTCGCCGCGGGGGAGACCGCACAGCCGGAGAAGGTCGTCCCGCGCGCGGTGAACTCGATCATGTGGCGGGTCGGCCTGTTCTACGTGGGCTCGGTCGTCCTGCTCGCCCTGCTGCTGCCCGGCTCGGTCTACTCGGCCGACCAGAGCCCCTTCGTGACGGTGCTGTCCAAGATCGGTGTCCCGGCGGCGGGCGACGTGATGAACCTGGTCGTCCTCACGGCCGCGATGTCGTCTCTGAACTCGGGCCTGTACTCCACCGGCCGCATCCTGCGCTCCATGGCGACGGCCGGCTCCGCCCCGAAGTTCACCGCCCGCATGAACCGCAGCCAGGTTCCCTACGGCGGCATCCTGCTGACCTGCGCGGTGTGCGTGCTCGGCGTCGGCCTGAACTACCTGGTGCCCAGCCAGGCCTTCGAGATCGTGCTGAACGTCGCCTCCCTCGGCATCATCAGCACCTGGGTGATCATCATGATCTGCCACCTGATCTTCGTTCGCCGGGCCAAGGCAGGCCTGGTCGCCCGGCCGCACTTCCGGCTGTCCGGCAGCCCGGTCACCGAGATCGCCACGATCGCCTTCCTGCTGGCCTGCCTCGGCATGATGTGGAACGACCCCGAGGTCGGCCGCAAGACGCTGCTGCTGATCCCGCTGATCGCGGCCATGCTGGTCGCGGGCTGGTTCGGCATCCGCCGCCGGGTGTCACAGACCGCCGACCAGGAGCTGTCGGACCTCACGAGGTAGCGGACCACAGGTGGCCTGCGGCTTGGCGGAGCGCCAGTTCCAGCGGGTCCGGCACAGCTGTGAACGGGTGCTGAGCAGACGGCCGTTGGAGAGGGCCTGCGTGCCGTCCGGCACCAGCACCGACACGTCGTAGGTCGCCTTGTCGAGCGAGGTGGTCGTTGCTGGGGAACCACCACCACTTCTCGGCCACACACAACCCTTCTGGCCGTCAGGTGCCCTCTTCTGTACGGCAGTTGCCCGATGTACCGTCCGCCGCATGCCGAAACGCACGCGCTTGACGACCTTGAGACCGCTGGCGGCCGTGGCGACGGCCGCCCTGACGGCCACGCTGCTCACCCCCGCCGTGGCCGGCGCCGCCCCGCGGGAGAGCCGGCCCGTCTACTCCTACACCCACGCCATCCGCGAGGCCGTCTGGGTGGACACCGGACTCGACGAGGACCGCGACGGCCGCACCGACCGGGTCGCCGTCGACATCGTCCGCCCCCGCGAACCCGCCCAGCGGGGCCGGAAGGTTCCCGTCATCATGGACGCCAGCCCGTACTACTCCTGCTGCGGGCGCGGCAACGAGAGCCAGAAGAAGACGTACGACGCCGACGGCCGCGTCGTGCAGATGCCGCTGTTCTACGACAACTACTTCGTGCCGCGCGGCTACGCCGTCGTCGGTGTCGACCTGGCCGGAACCAACCGCTCGGACGGCTGTGTCGACGTCGGCGGCCGCTCCGACATCCTCTCCGCGAAGGCCGTCGTGGACTGGCTCAACGGCCGCGCCACGGCGTACACCACCCGCACCGGCACGACCCGCGCCAAGGCCGGCTGGACCAACGGCCGCACCGGCATGATCGGCAAGAGCTACGACGGCACGGTCGCCAACGGCGTCGCCGCCACCGGCGTCAAGGGCCTGCGGACCATCGTCCCGATCGGCGCCATCTCCTCCTGGTACGACTACTACTTCCAGCATGGCGCCCCCCTGTACGACTCCGGCCCCGACTGGCTGTCCGACGCGATCGAGAGCCCCGCGGCCCGCGAACAGTGCGGTCCCGTCCAGCGCAAACTCGTCGACGGCGCCCCGCGCACCGGCGACTGGACCCCGCTGTGGACCGAGCGCGACTACGTCAAGGACGCCGCCCGGGTGAAGGCCAGTGTCTTCGTGGTGCACGGCATGCAGGACCTGAACGTCCGCGCCAAGCACTTCGGCCAGTGGTGGGACGCCCTCGCCCGGCACGGCGTGGAGCGCAAGATCTGGCTCTCCCAGACCGGCCACGTCGACCCGTTCGACTTCCGCCGGGCCGCGTGGGTCAGGACCCTGCACCGCTGGTTCGACCACGAACTCCTCGGCTACGACAACGGCATCGACCGCGAGCCGATGGCCGACGTCGAGCGCCGGCCCGACCAGTGGGTCACCTCCTCCGTCTGGCCGCCCCGGGGCACCGCTCCCACGGTCCTCAGGCCCGGGCGGGGCGCGGGGAACGGCGTCGGCACCCTTGGCCTGACCCCCGGCCGCGGCACCGCCGCCTTCACCGACGACCGGCGGCTGAGCGAGACCGACTGGGCCGCCCGCATCGAC
The DNA here is from genome assembly GCF_040678435.1 of Streptomyces sp. NPDC052682. Taxonomy (NCBI): domain Bacteria; kingdom Bacillati; phylum Actinomycetota; class Actinomycetes; order Kitasatosporales; family Streptomycetaceae; genus Streptomyces; species Streptomyces sp. NPDC052682. Next base: position 207,211 of record NZ_JBFATS010000007.1, read on the forward strand.
ACACCGACCCCCGACAAGGCGGGCTTCACCACCCGGCCGCTCACCCGCGACCTGCGCCTGGCCGGCTCCTCCAAGGTCACCGTGACCGCGACCCCCACCACCGCGACGGCCCACCTCTCCGCCGTCCTGGTCGACCTCGGCCCCGCCACCATCCGCGACTACGCCGACGACGCCGAGGGCATCACCACCCTCACCGACCGCACCTGCTGGGGCGCGAGCACGCCGGGCGACAGCGCCTGCTTCAAGGAGACCCGGGCCAAGACCACCGGCGTCGACTACACGATCGTCAGCCGGGGCTGGGCCGACCTCGGCACCCACGCCTCCGGCCGCAAGGGCGCCCCGCTCACCCCGGGCAGGGCGTACACGATCACCCTCGACCTGGCGGCCACCGACCACGTCGTGCCCAAGGGCCACCGCCTCGCGCTGATCGTCGCGGGCACCGACAGGGGCCTCATCGAGCCTCCCGCCGACACCCCGACGCTCACCCTCGACCTGGCCCGCACCTCGGCGCGCGTCCCGTTCACCGGCGGCCCGGCCGCGTTCGCCCGCGCCACCGCGGGCGCGCCCACCGCGACGCCCCCGGCGGCCGAACTGGACGGCGTACGCCAGCCGCGTACCGCCCACCGCATCCCGGAGGGGGGCCGGTGATCCGCGGAACTCGTCGACGAAGGCGATGGCGTAGTCGGCGCCGGAGATGAACGACTTCCCGTCGGCGTCGGTCGGCAGCACGTCGCCCTCAAGAAGCCGAACTCGGCGGCCGGGCTGAGGTACCCAGTCCGCGTCGGTCTCGACGGCCTGGCGCGACGACCAGTACGCCGGACTTGGCCGCCAGGTCGCGCACCAGGGCCTCGTCGTTCCGATCCGGACTGCGCAGGGATGAGTTCGCGCCACTCGTGGTAGGGGCGTAGCGGAGGAAGAACGTCCGCCTCCCCTGTCCCAGAGAAAGGTGGCGCCTGTGACACAGGACCAGCAGCCGCAGGAACGACACGGTGGCACGGACCGCCCCGCGGGAGGCTCGCTGCCGGGCTCGGAAGCGGGCCTCCCCGATCCGGCACGGCCCCGCACCGACCGGATCGTGTTCGGTGTCACGGCCGTCCTCACCCTCGCCTTCGTCATCTGGGGCGCCGCCGCGACCGACTCGCTGACGGACGTCTCCAGCAGCATGCTCGGCGGGCTGATGCACAACGGCGGCTGGGCGTTCATGCTGGCCGCCTCCGGCTTCGTCGTCTTCGCCCTCTGGCTCGCGGCCAGCCGCTACGGCCGGATCCGCCTCGGCGCTGAGGGCGAGGAACCCGAGTTCCGCACGGTGTCGTGGGTCGCGATGATGTTCAGCGCCGGCATGGGCATCGGCCTGATGTTCTACGGCGTGAGCGAGCCGCTCGCGCACTACGCGACGGCACCGCCGGGCACCGACCCGGCCGACTCCGGCGACCGCATGGAAACGGCCATGGCCACCACCCTGTTCCACTGGACGCTGCACCCGTGGGCGATCTACGCGGTGGTCGGCCTCGGCATCGCGTACAGCACCTTCCGCCGGCGCCGCCGCCAGACCATCAGCGCCGTCTTCACCCCGCTGCTCGGCGAGCAGCACGCCAACGGCGCCGCCGGCCGGGTCATCGACATCCTCGCCATCGTGGCGACCGTCTTCGGCTCCGCGGCCTCCCTCGGTCTCGGCGCGCTCCAGATAGGCTCCGGCGTCGAGGAACTGCACTGGATGGACAAGGTGAGCACCGGGCTGCTCGTCACGATCATCGCCGTGCTGACCGCGGCCTTCGTCGCCTCCGCCGTCTCGGGCGTGGAGCGGGGCATCCAGTGGCTGTCCAACACGAACATGGTGCTGGCCCTGGTGCTCGCGCTGTTCGTGTTCGTGGCCGGCCCGACCATCATCGTCCTCGATCTGCTGCCCACCTCCGTCTTCGCTTACCTCGGCGACCTTCCCCAGCTCGCCGGGCGCACCGAGGCCAGTGGCGGCGAGGGGGTCGCGGACTGGCTGAGCAACTGGACCGTCTTCTACTGGGCGTGGTGGATCTCCTGGACGCCGTTCGTCGGCATGTTCATCGCCCGGATCAGCCGGGGCCGGACGATCCGGCAGTTCATCGGCGGCGTCATCCTCGTGCCCAGTACGGTCAGCCTGGTCTGGTTCGCGGTGTTCGGCGGCTCGGCGATGAAGATGAAGCAGCAGGGGCACCTCGCCGACGAGTCGACCCCCGAGGGCCAGCTCTTCGCCGTGCTGCGCGAGTTCCCCCTCGCCACCGTCTCCAGCCTGCTGGTGATGATCCTCGTCGGCATCTTCTTCGTCTCCGGCGCCGACGCGGCCTCGATCGTGATGGGCACCCTCTCCCAGCGCGGCGCGCTCGAACCCGGCCGCCTGGTCGTGGTGTTCTGGGGCGTGGTCACCGGCGCGGTGGCCGCCGTGATGCTGCTGGTCGGCAGCGGCCAGGGCGACGCGCTGACGGGCCTGCAGAACCTCACGATCCTCGCGGCGGCACCGTTCGTCGTCGTGATGATCCTGATGTGCGTCGCCCTCATGCGGGACCTGCGCGGGGACCCGCTCATCGTCCGCGAGCAGATGGGCTCCGAGGTGGTCGAACTGGCCGTGATCGAGGGCCACGAGAAGTACGACGGGGAGTTCCAGATCCGCGTGGGCCCGGGGCCCGGCCCCGAGGTGGAGGGCGACCCGATCGGCAAGCACTGAGCGGCTGACCCGGGCGGGGCGCACAGCGGCGAAGGGCGGGGCGCACAGCGGCGAAAGGACCGACGTCACCACCGGTGGTGCGCTCCGGCCGCGCCGGACGGGTGGCGGCGGGGGAGCGCGGCGGGCAGCGGCTCAGCGAGCCGGAGGTGCTCCCTCAGGGCACCAGCCCGGCCGCCTCCCGCGCACACCCCCAGGCCACGGTCACCCCCGCGCCGCCATGGCCGTAGTGGTGCACCAGCAGCCGCCCGTCCGGCAGCGCTTCCCGTTCCAGCCGGACCGTGTCCCGCGCGGGCCGCAGGCCCACCCGGTGGGCCAGCACCCGCGCCCCGGCGATCTCCGGCCGCAGCGCCGCGCACCGCGCGACGATCGCCTCGGCCACCGCCGGATCCGGCTCGGTCGACCACACGCCCTCCTCGGCCGTGCCGCCCAGCACCAGCCGCCCGGGCTGCGGGAAGAAGTACGTCATCTCCCCGCCGGCGGTGGCGGAGACGACCCACGTGTCGATCCCCGGGTTCTCCACGACCACCAACTGCCCGCGCACGGGCCGTACGGACGCGTCCGGCACGAGGTCCCGCGCCCCCAGCCCCGTGCAGTTGACGACGACCGGCGCGTCCACCTCCGGAAACCCGCGGGACACCGTACGGCTCTCCACCACCCCGCCCGCCGCCAGCAACCGCTCCCGCAGGAACGCCAGATGCACCGGCATGTCGATGAGCGGCAGCCGCGCCCGCAGGCCCGTCACGCCGTACTCCTCGGCCGGCGCCGCGCGCAGGGACGGCACCCGGTCGGCCACCCACGTGTCCGCCCCGTCCAGGGCACCGGCACCCAGCACCCCGTCGACCAGGCGCACGCCGGTCACCTCGGGCCGCGCCGCCAGCTCCTGGTACACGTCCAGCGACCCCAGCGCCCACCTGCGCGCCGACGCCGGCGGCTCGATGTGGTACGGCCACCACAGGGCCCCGGCGACAGCCGAGGTGGTCCCCTCGACCGGGTCCCGCGTCCACAGCCGTACCCGCCTGCCGCGCTCGGCGAGAACGATCGCCGTCGTCAGCCCGACGACCCCGCCGCCCACCACCACGATGTCCGCCCGCTGCCCGCTCGCCATGCCGGGACGGTAGCGGAATATGTCATGCCGTGCTCATATCACGCGCTGTGTGGGGATACTCACCGCATGTGTGCCGAGTACGCGACCTTCGGCCTGGCCCCGGCGACGCGGGCCGGTGAAGTCCTCGCAGGCGGTGACTACCAGGTCCACCGTGAGTTCGTGGACTTCGTCGTCGACGGACGCCCGCTGCTGTTCCGGCTCTGCGACCTGGACGCCGTCTCCCCGCTGGCCTCCGACGTGCCACCCGCGATCTTCACCGCGCAGGTCCGCAGTCTGCTGCTGGAGACGGACCCCCGCTGCCCGGCGGCCGGTACGTCATCTACGGCTGCCCCGAGTGCGAGGACCTGGCGTGCGGCGCCGTCACCGCGGCCATCGAACGCGACGGCGACGACGTCGTCTGGCGGGACTTCGCCTGGCAGACCGGCGAACACGCCGATCTCGAGCTCAACGGCTACCACGGCATCGGCCCGTTCCGCTTCCGCGGCGCCGAGTACCGCGCAGCCCTGGGCGCCCTGCTCGACGGCTCCGCCACGGGCGCACGCAGGCGGGTCCTGCTCATCGGCGCCCGCGCCGCCGTCCTGGCCAGACTCGCCGCCGCGCTGCGCACCCTCCGCATCGGCGCCGACATCACCCAGGACGCCCGCGACGTCCCCGCCGAGGAACTGCGCGGCTACGGCGCCGTCGCCTTCGGCCGCGCCGTCGGCGAGGAGGAACGCACCGCCGTGCGCCGCGCCTTCGCACGCGCCGGCATCGACGTGGCCTACGTCGACGGCCTCGCCCCGATCATCCCCCTCCTGGTCGCGCAGATCGAACACGCCCTCGACCGCAGCCCGGTCGCCCGGCGCCGCCTCACCGCCCTGACCGCCGCCGGCGCCGCAGCGGAGGTCGAGGTCACCTCCCCGTGCCGCGTACGGCTCACCGCGTACCGCCTCGACCGTCTGTACCGCACCCACACCCACGAGGTCTTCGACGGCATCCTCGAACCGGGCCGCCACCGCATCCCGCTGGAGGCCAAGGCGGTGAAGGACCGGTCCTTCGTCGTCGCGCGGACCTCGGGAAGCGTGCTGGTGGCGGCCGTGGCGCACTGAGCCCCCCGGAAGGACATGGCCGCGGGCCGCCGGGAACGGGGACGCGCACGGCCCGGGCCCACCACTAGGATCTGCTCTCTGATGACTGCCACCCTCGTCGCCAAGAACCTCGCCGCCGGGCACGGCGACCGCTCCCTGTTCACCGGGCTGGACCTCGTCGTCGCCCCCGGGGACGTGATCGGTCTCGTCGGAGCCAACGGAGCGGGCAAGTCCACGCTGCTCAGGATGCTCGCCGGGCTGACCGCACCCGAGCAGGGCAAGGTGCGGCTGTCCCCGCCGGCCGCGACCGTCGGCCACCTGCCGCAGGAGCCGGAGCGCCGGCCCGGCGAGACCGTACGGGCGTTCCTGGCCCGCCGCACCGGTGTCGCCGACGCGCAGCACGCGATGGACGAGGCCACCCAGGCCTTGGTCGACGGCGCGCCCGGCGCGGACGACGCGTACGCGACGAGCCTGGAGCGCTGGCTGGCCCTCGGCGGTGCCGACCTCGACGAACGCGCCGAGGAGGTCGCCGACTCGCTCGGCCTGGCCGTCGACCTCGACCAGCCGATGACCTCCCTGTCCGGCGGCCAGGCCGCCCGCGCGGGCCTCGCCTCCCTGCTGCTGTCCCGCTACGACGTCTTCCTCCTCGACGAGCCCACCAACGACCTGGACCTGGACGGCCTGGAGCGCCTGGAGCGCTTCGTCGGCGGCCTGCGCGCCGGGACCGTCGTCGTCAGCCACGACCGCGAGTTCCTCGCCCGCACCGTCACCAAGGTCCTCGAACTCGACCTCGCCCAGCAGCGCATCACCCTCTACGGCGGCGGCTACGAGGCCTACCTGGAGGAGCGCGAAGTGGCCCGCCGGCACGCCCGCGAGGAGTACGAGGAGTACGCCGACAAGAAGGCGGCGCTCCAGGAGCGGGCGCAGATGCAGCGGACCTGGATGGACAAGGGCGTGAAGAACGCCCGCCGCAAGGCGGGCGACAACGACAAGATCGGCCGCAAGTTCCGCAGCGAGGCCAGCGAGAAGCAGGCCGCCAAGGCCCGCCAGACCCAGCGCATGATCGAGCGGCTGGAGACCGTCGAAGAGCCCCGCAAGGAGTGGGAGCTGCGCATGGAGATCGCGGCGGCCCCGCGCTCGGGAGCCGTGGTCGCCACGCTCCGGGACGCCGAGGTGCGGCGCGGCGGCTTCGTGCTCGGGCCGGTCTCCCTGCAGATCGACTGGGCGGACCGGGTGGCGGTGACGGGCGCGAACGGCGCCGGCAAGTCCACGCTGCTGGCCGCCCTGCTCGGCCGCGTCCCGCTCGACGCCGGGCACGCCTCGCTCGGCTCCGGCGTCCGGCTCGGCGAGGTCGACCAGGCCCGAGGCCTCTTCTACGGCCCGGAGACCCTCCTCGACGCCTTCTGCGCCGCCGTCCCCGACACCGAACCGGTCGAAGTCCGCACCCTGCTGGCCAAGTTCGGCCTCAAGTCGGACCACGTCGTGCGTCCGGCCGTGACACTCTCCCCGGGCGAACGCACCCGCGCGGCCCTCGCCCTGCTGCAGGGCCGCGGCGTCAACCTCCTGGTCCTCGACGAGCCGACCAACCACCTCGACCTGCCCGCCATCGAGCAGCTGGAGCAGGCCCTCGACGCCTACGAGGGCACGCTCCTGCTGGTCACCCACGACCGGCGGATGCTGGACGCCGTACGGGTGACCCGCCGCCTGGAGGTGGCCGACGGCAAGGTGACGGAGCGCTAACGGGGGGTCAGGCGCCGCGCCAGACCGGGGTAGTCCAGCACGAGACCGTCCGCGTCGAAGGCCAGGTCGGCACGGAACCCGCCCGACACGAAGCGCACCCGGGCGCCGCCCTCGGTCCGCCCCAGATGGCGGTAGGTCTGCCGGGACCGCCGGACCGTCAGCCCGGGCACCGACACCCAGGCCATCAGGAACTCCTGCTCGCCCGGCGCCCGGTGCAGGCCGTGGCGCAGCACGGGCATGGTGTTGGTGAGCGGGCACAGGCCCAGATCGCAGTCGAGGGCGCCGTCCATGCCCGGCAGCCGTTCCCCGTCGGCCGTCCACCCGCCCCGGCCGTCGTGCCGCAGATCGAGCGTGCGGGTACGGCCCGCCGTCTCGGCCGTCACCAGCAGCCGGCGCGTCACGAACCCCTCCCCGGTGTCCAGCTCGTACGACACCCAGTAGGGCTCGGGCGTCACCCCGACCGCCCGGCCCCGCGCCCGCAGGCTGTCGCCCTCGATGTCCACCCAGGCGGTCTCGTAGCCCCGGCTCGCCGTGACGTCCCAGGTCAGTACACGCGACGTGGTCATACCGCCACCCTACGAGCGGGCCCGGGGCTTCCGCTGCCGTGCGGGGCCCGGGCCTGGGGTTCCTCAGCGCCGCTTCGGGTCGAGCAGGCCCGCCCGGCGCAGGGCGTCGGCCATCGCGCTGTTGGCGGGCGGCGCCGCCTGGCGCGCACCGCCGCCACCGCCACCGCCGCCCCGGCCGCCCTGCCGCTGCTGCGGCGGACGCCCACCGCGCTGCCGCCGCTCACCAGGGGCCTGGCCCTGGGGCGCGGCCTCGTCGTCCAGCCGCAGCGTCAGGGAGATCCGCTTGCGCGGGATGTCCACGTCGAGGACCTTCACCTTGACGATGTCGCCGGGCTTGACGACGTCCCGCGGGTCCTTGACGAACGTCTTCGACATCGCGGAGACGTGCACCAGACCGTCCTGGTGGACACCGACGTCGACGAACGCGCCGAAGGCCGCCACGTTCGTCACGACGCCCTCCAGGACCATCCCGGCCGACAGGTCGGAGATCTTCTCGACGCCCTCCTTGAAAGCGGCCGTCCTAAAGGCCGGGCGCGGGTCACGGCCGGGCTTCTCCAGCTCCTTGAGGATGTCGGTGACGGTCGGCAGACCGAACGTCTCGTCCACGAAGTCCTGCGGCCGCAGCGAGCGCAGCACCGCGGTGTTGCCGATCAGCGCGGCGACCTCCTGGCCGGTGGTCTTCACCATCCGGCGCACCACCGGGTACGCCTCCGGGTGGACGCTGGAGGCGTCCAGCGGGTCGTCGCCGCCCCGGATCCGCAGGAAGCCCGCGCACTGCTCGTACGCCTTCGGGCCCAGCCGCGGCACCTTCTTCAGCTCGGAGCGGGACCGGAACGGCCCGTTGGCGTCCCGGTGCGCCACGATGTTCTCCGCGAGCCCGGAGGTGATGCCGGAGACCCGGGCCAGCAGCGGGGCGGAGGCCGTGTTGACGTCCACGCCCACGCCGTTCACACAGTCCTCGACCACCGCGTCCAGCGACCGCGACAGCTTCACCTCGGACAGGTCGTGCTGGTACTGGCCGACACCGATCGACTTCGGGTCGATCTTCACCAGCTCGGCCAGCGGGTCCTGGAGCCGGCGGGCGATGGAGACCGCGCCGCGCAGCGACACGTCCAGGTCCGGCAGCTCCTGCGAGGCGAACGCGGAGGCCGAGTACACCGAGGCGCCCGCCTCGGACACCATCACCTTGGTGAGCTTCAACTCCGGGTGCTTGGCGATCAGTTCCCCGGCGAGCTTGTCGGTCTCGCGGGACGCGGTGCCGTTGCCGATCGCGACCAGCTCGACCGCGTGCTCCTTCGCCAGCCGCGCCAGCTTGGCGAGGGCCTCGTCCCACTTGTTCGCCGGGACGTGCGGGTAGACGACGTCGGTCGCCACCACCTTGCCGGTCGCGTCGACCACGGCGACCTTCACGCCCGTCCGGTAGCCCGGGTCCAGGCCGAGCGTGGCGCGGGTGCCGGCCGGGGCGGCGAGCAGCAGGTCGCGCAGGTTGGCCGCGAACACCTTCACGGCCTCGTCCTCGGCGGCCGTGCGCAGCCGGGTGCGGATGTCGATGCCCAGGTGCACCAGGATGCGGGTCCGCCAGGCCCAGCGGACCGTGTCCACCAGCCACTTGTCGGCCGGGCGGCCCCGGTCGGCGATCCCGAAGCGGTGCGCGATGATCCCCTCGTACGACGACGGGCCGTCGGCCGGCTCCTCGGGCTCCAGGACGAGGTCGAGGACCTCCTCCTTCTCGCCGCGCAGCATCGCCAGGACGCGGTGCGAGGGCAGTTGGGTGAACGGCTCGGCGAAGTCGAAGTAGTCGGCGAACTTGGCGCCCGCCTCCTCCTTGCCCTCGCGGACCTTGGCGGCGAGCCGCCCGCGCGCCCACATGCGCTCGCGCAGCTCGCCGATCAGGTCGGCGTCCTCGGAGAACCGCTCGGTCAGGATCGCCCGGGCGCCGTCGAGGGCGGCCTGCGGGTCGGGTACGCCCTTGCCGGCGTCGACGAACGCGGCCGCCGCGGCCAGGGGCTCGACGCCCGGGTCGCCGAGCAGCCCCTCGGCCAGCGGCTCCAGGCCCGCCTCGCGGGCGATCTGTGCCTTGGTGCGCCGCTTGGGCTTGTAGGGCAGGTAGATGTCCTCCAGGCGCGCCTTGGTCTCCGCGGCCCGGATCTGCGCCTCGAGCTCCTCGGTGAGCTTGCCCTGCTCGCGCACTGACTCCAGGATCGCGGTCCGCCGCTCTTCCAGCTCCCGCAGATAACGCAGCCGCTCCTCGATCGTGCGCAGTTGCGCGTCGTCGAGCATCCCGGTCGCTTCCTTGCGGTACCGGGCGATGAAGGGCACCGTCGAACCGCCGTCGAGCAGTTCCACGGCGGCCTTGACCTGCCGCTCCGTTACGCCGAGCTCCTCGGCGATCCTGCCTTCGATGGACCCTGCTGCGAGGGACCCGGGTGTCGTCACGATGCCGTACCGCCTTCTCCACTTCGGGGTGCGCGGCAATTGTGGCAGGCGGCACCGACAATCGTGGCTCAGGCCCTGCGGCTGCGCGTGGTGGACGAGGCCCCGCCGAACAGCCGGGCCAGCGCGCGGAACGGCAGCGTCACGACGGTGGCGATGGCCCCACCGATCTGGCGCAGCACATCAGCGATTGCACGGAACACGGATTCTCCCCTTTCCTCTCCCGGCCGCACCGGCCGGGAGGTGCCGGGTACCGCGAGGACGGTCCGTCATGCGTACCGCGCCCGGGCCGGGCCGGGCGCCGCCGGCACCCGCGCACCTGCCGGCGGGGCCGGCCCGCCCCTTGGTCGCTCCCGCGCGCGTTCGCCGCCGGACCGGAGCCAGCCCGGTCCGGCGGCCCGGTCACCGCTTGCCGAGCAGGTCGGCGGGGAACGCCCCCGCCGTCAGGGCCACGCGGGCGAACGTCGAGGCCAGCTCGGTCAGTCGGGCGACGCCGTCGGGGCCGAGGTGCTCGTAGGGGGCCCGGTCCAGCCGGTCGGTCTCCTGCTCGATCTCCTCGCGCAGGGCGGCGCCCTTCTCGGTCAGCTCGGCGTCGCCGTCCAGCAGCCCGCGGTCCCGCAGTCGTGCCACCGCGGCGTCCCACTCCTGCTCGGTCCACCCGCGTGTGCCGAACACCCACTTGGGGGTCATGCCCTTGCCGGTCGCGGTGTGGGTCACCAGCGCCTCAAGACCGTCGAGCCCGGCGGACACCAGCACCGTCAGATGTCCGTCGCCCCGGTGCTCGCGCAGCAGCGTCGCCGCGTGCCAGAACGCCAGGTGCGGCTCGTCGGGGACGGGCAGGTCGGCGTGCGCGGCGTACAGCGGCCGGGCGCCGCGCGTGCAGGCCTCGCAGGCGCGCAGCGCGAGGCGGGCCGCCTCGGCCATCTCCGCCGACGTCAGGGCCTGCTCACCCAGCAGCCGGCGCAGCGTCGCGTCGACGGCACGCGCGCGTGCCGCCAGGACCCGCTGCGGAGAGGCGGTCTGCCAGACGGCGGGCACATGCCGGGCCACCAGCTCGTACTTGTAGTTGTAGAACGCCGCCGCGACCGTGCCCGCCCCCACCGGCCCGAGCGCCGCCGAGCGCACCGCGAGGTTGACGGCACGCGGGTCGGTGACACCGACGGCTCCCAGTTCCCGGCCCAGGTCGGGCGAGAAGTAGTGCGTCGCGTGCAGCGTGTTGAGGGCGTTGTGGCAGCGGCGGCCGGCGCGCGGCTCGAGGACGGCAGTCGTCATGCCGGGCACATTACCAACCGCTTGGTATGTCCTCCAGGGGTGTGTGCCGCAAGGGGGTGTGCCGCAGGGGTGTGTGCCGCAGGGGTGCCTGCCGGAGGGCAGAAAAGGTGGGGAACTCGTCATTGCGGCCATGATCGGGCCCGGCGAAGAATCGGCGGCATGGCGCAGCGAACCGTTCTCGTCGTCCTCTTCGACGGCGTGCAGAGCCTCGATGTCTCCGGCCCGGTGGAGGTGTTCGCCGGGGCGGAAAGGCACTCCCCGGGCACGTACCTGATCCGCACCGCGTCCCTGGACGGCGGCCCCGTACGGACCACCAGCGGGCTGACCCTCGTCCCCGACTCGTCCCTCGCCGAGGCCACCGGCCCGCACACCCTCCTGGTCCCCGGGGGCCAGGGCACCCGGCGGCCCGACCCGGGCCTGGTCGACTGGGTGCGCGAGCACGGGCCGCGCGCCACCCGCCTGGTCTCCGTCTGCACCGGCGCGATCGTGCTCGCCGAGGCCGGTCTGCTGGACGGCCGCCGGGCCACCACCCACTGGGCGTACTGCGCCGAGCTCGCCCGCGACCACCCGGCCGTCGAGGTCGACCCCGACCCGATCTACGTGCGCGACGGCCCCGTCGCCACCTCCGCCGGCGTCACCGCGGGCATCGACCTCGCCCTCGCCCTGGTCGAGGAGGACCTGGGCCGGGACGTGGCCCTCACCCTCGCCCGGCACCTGGTCGTCTTCCTGCGCCGTCCGGGCAACCAGGCCCAGTTCAGCGCCCAGCTCGCCGCCCAGACCGCCCGCCGCGAGCCGCTGCGCGAGGTCCAGCAGTGGATCACCGAGCACCCCGGCGCCGACCTGGCCGTCGAGACCCTGGCCGCCCGCGCCCGCCTCTCACCCCGTCACTTCGCCCGCGCGTTCCGCGCCGAGACCGGCATGACCCCGGGCCGCTACGTCGACCGGGTCCGCCTCGAACACGCCCGCCGCCTGCTGGAGGACACGGCCGACGGCATCGAGGAGATCTCCCGCGCCAGCGGCTACGGCACTCCCGAGGCCATGCGCCGCGCCTTCGTCAGAGCGCTCGGAGCCGCCCCGGCCGAATACCGGCGCCGCTTCCGTCCCGCGCCCGCCCCCTGAACCCACCGAGAGGCAGCCCCGTGCAGATCGCCCTGGTCGTCTACGACCGCTTCACCGCCCTCGACGTCGTCGGCCCCTACGAGATCCTCTCCCGCGCCCCCGGCGCGCAGACCGTCTTCGTGGCCGAGCGGCCCGGTCCGCTGCGCACCGAGACCGGGGCGCTGGCGCTCACCGCCGACCAGGCGCTGTCCGAGGTGCCGAGCCCCGACGTCGTGGTCGTCTCCGGCGGCCCCGGCCAGAGCGCGCTGATGGACCACGGGCCCCTCCTGGACTGGCTGCGGGCCGCTGACGCCACCAGCACCTGGACGACCTCCGTGTGCACCGGCTCCCTGCTGCTGGCCGCCGCCGGCCTCCTCGCGGGCCGCCGCGCCACCTCCCACTGGCTGGCCCTGGACGAGCTGCGGCGGTTCGGCGCCGAACCCACCGGCGAACGCGTCGTCTTCGACGGCAAGTACGTCACCGCCGCCGGCGTCTCCGCCGGGATCGACATGGCGCTGGCCCTGCTCGGCCGGATCGGCGGAGACGACCTCGCCCGGGCCGTCCAGCTGGGCACCGAGTACGACCCGCAGCCTCCCTACGACGCCGGGTCCCCGCACAAGGCGCCCGCGCACCTCGTCGACACGCTGCGCGCCAGGAGCCGCTTCATCCTGACGCAGTCCAGCTGAAGCGCGACGGCCTGCGCTCCAGGAACGCGGCGACACCCTCGGCGGTGTCGCCGCTGCCGCGCGCCTGCTCGGCCCAGTGGGCGTCGCGGTCGGTACGCCCGTCGGCGAACTCCTTCGCCGCGGCCTGCGTCAGCTGCGACCGGGAGACCAGGATCCGCGTGAACTCCGTGACGCGCTGGTCGAGATCGTCCTCCGGCAGCACCTCGTCGACGAACCCGGTGCGCAACGCCCGCTCCGCGTCGATCAACTCGCCGGAGAACAGCAGGTACTTGGCGGTGGCCGGCCCGACCAGCGACACCAGGCGGCGGGTGGCGGAGGCCGGGTAGACGATGCCCAGCCGGGCCGCCGTCACCCCGAACAACGCCCCCTGCCCGGCGAACCGCAGATCGCATGCCGCCGCCAGCTGCACCCCGCCGCCCACACAGTGTCCGCGGACCGCCGCCAAGGTCGGCTTGGGGAACGCGGCGAGCGCCTCCTCGGCCCGCACCGCCAGCCGCTGCGCCTCCTCGGACGATCCCCGCAGTGTCGAGATGTCGGCCCCGGCGCAGAACGTGCCGCCCTCGCCGGTCAGCACCAGGGCCCGCACCGCCGGATCACCCGCCAGCTCCTGAAGCAACGGCGGAAGGGCCCGCCACATCGCCGCCGTCATGGCGTTGCGCTTGGCCGGATGACTGATCACGACGGTGGCCACCGCGTCGGCGACACGGTGCAGCAGCTGCGGCTCCATACGCCGGATGCTATCCGCCGCACCACCCGGTCACGCCGTGCCACCCGGGCCGCCCCTGCCGCTCGGCCCCGCCGTGAGCCGGACGCGGTCGCCGCCAAACCCGTACAACCCGAATAGTTCGCCGAGGCGGCACAACAGGGGCAGGAACAGTCCCACAACTGACCGTGTCATACGCCGACGATCAGAAGCGCTCGATAGTTGCTGACTTCTGTTCAGGTCCGGTGTCCGGAGCGGATCGTTACCAACACTCGACACGTGGTGACAATCGAGCGCGAGGGTGGCGACCGGACGATGGACGATCATGGGCGCGGGCCCGGCCCACGCCCCGAGGGCCAGGGCGCGGCGTACGACCCGGAGCCCGCGGACCCACTGCCGTACGAGGGGGTGTGGCGGTTCACCGCTCCCGCCGTCGACGCCTCCGTCCCGCAGGCCCGGCACGCGGTACGGGATCTGCTGCTGCGTCAGGGCGTGCCCGTCTCCGAGGACCTGGTGCACAGCCTGCTGCTGATCGTCTCGGAGCTGGTCACGAACGCGGTCCGGCACGCGGCCGTGCTCTCACCCGTGCTCGCCGTCGAGGTGGCCGTCGGTGCCGAGTGGATCCGGGTGTCGGTGGAGGACAACCACCCCTACCGCCCCACCGCCCTGGAGGCCGCCCACAGCGAGACGGGCGGGCGGGGCCTGCTCCTGGTGCGCGAGATCACCGTGGAGGCGGGCGGCATGTGCGACGTCGAGCACACGACGAGCGGCGGCAAGGTGATCTGGGCCACCCTGCCGCTCAAGCCCGTACACGTCCTGTAGTCAATCCCTCCGCAGCCGCCGCCGGCCGCGCCGTCACCAGGCGGCGGACGGGCCCGTCAGTTCCCTGATCGCCGGACGGGCCGCGTCCAGGACCGTCATGAACCAGGACGAGAAGGTGTCCCTGGCGTGCCGCTCGGCCAGTTCGGCGGGCGTCACGAAGGCCGTCGCCGCCACCTCCTGGGCGTCCGGCCGCGGCGGGGACTGCACCAGCCCGACGAAGAGGTGGTTGAACTCCTGCTCCACCAGGCCCGAGTCCGGGTCCGGGTGGTTGTAGCGCACCGTGCCCGCCTCGGCCAGCAACGAGGGGGACACCCCGAGCTCCTCGTACGTCCGCCGGGCCGCCGCCGCGAAGGGGGCCTCACCCGGGTAGGGGTGGCCGCAGCAGGTGTTGGACCACACCCCGGGGGAGTGGTACTTGCCCAGCGCCCGCTGCTGGAGCAGCAGCCGGCCGCGCTCGTCGAAGAGGAAGACGGAGAAGGCGCGGTGCAACTGCCCCGGCGGCTGGTGGGCCGCCAGCTTCTCCGCGGTGCCGATCGTCACGCCGTCCTCGTCGACCAGTTCCAGCAGGATCGCGTCAGCGGTGCCGTTCGACGGACTGTGCGTCGCGGTGGCAGGTGTGATCGGCATACCCATCCTTCGCATCGGTCTTCGCGCCCAGTGTGCCGTACGAAACCGGCACACCCGGCATTCGCGGGCGCCCGCATGTCCCGCACGGCGACGCGGCCCGCGGCCGATCCCCGGACACCGGGAAGCAGGGCCCGGTAGGTGATCGTGCCCGGCGCGGCGGACGGGGAACCGTCCGCCCTCCGGCCGGGAAGGTCAGGGCGCGGACGCGCGGCACAGCGCCGCGTGCCCCGGCGCGTCGGTCACCGGGTGCGCCCCGGGCGCGCCCGCGCGCACCCGCCCCGGTGCGGGGCTCAGTGGCACAGCCGCGCCTCGTGCTCGGCGTGCCCGCCCGGCTCCAGCTGGAAAGTGCAGTGCTCCACGTCGAAGTGGTCGCCCAGGCAGCCCTGCAGCTCGTGCAGCAGCTTCTCGTGGCCCAGCGCGGTCAGCACCTCCGAGCTGACCACCACGTGCGCCGAGAGCACCGGCATGCCGGAGGTGATGGTCCAGGCGTGCAGGTCGTGCACGTCCTCCACCCCGTCGAGGGCGAGGATGTGGGAGCGCACCTCGGCCATGTCGACGTCCTTCGGGGCCGCCTCCAGCAGCACGTCCAGCGTCTCGCGCAGCAGCTTCCAGGTCCGCGGCACGATCATCAGCGCGATGACGAGCGAGGCGATCGGGTCGGCGGCCTGCCAGCCGGTGCCGAGGATCACCAGCGCCGACACGATCACCGCGACCGAGCCCAGTGTGTCCGCCGCCACCTCCAGGAACGCGCCGCGCACGTTCAGGCTCTCCTTCTGCCCGCGCATCAGCAGCGTCAGCGACACCACGTTGGCGACCAGGCCGACCAGGCCGAACGCGAGCGTCAGAGCGCCCTCGGTGCCGGCCGGGGTGACGAACCGCTGGACCGCCTCGTACACGACGTACCCGCCGACCCCGAGCAGCAGCAGGCAGTTGGCCAGGGCTGCGAGTATCTCCGCGCGGGCGTAGCCGAAGGTGCGGCGCTCGCTCGGCGGGCGGTTCGCGAAGTGGATCGCCAGCAGCGCCATGCCCAGGCCCAGCGCGTCCGTCGCCATGTGCGCCGCGTCCGCCACCAGCGCGAGGGAGTCGGCGAGCACCCCGCCGACGACATAGACGACCACCACGCCGAGCGTGATCGACAGCGCGGCCCGCAGCCGGCCGCGGTACGCGGAGGCCGCCGTACCGCCGCCCGCGCCGTGCGCGTGCCCGTGATCGTGCCCAGCGCCCATGAAAGCCGTCCTCCCGCGTCCGTCCGGATCATGCCCGGCACCCCAGTGAACTACGGGTGGGGGGTATCCGCAACGCGGCAGTGAACACCGTTGTCATCTGCCCTGACCTGCGGAAACGAACCGCAGGTCAGGGCAGTCCCGCCGGTCAGGCGCCGCGGTGCAGCAGCCACCCCTGCCACGCCGACTCGACCATCTCCCGTACCCCGTACCGCGCGCTCCAGCCGAGCGTCCTGGCCGCCCTGGCCGCCGAGGCCACCGCGCGCGGGGCGTCGCCGGGGCGGCGCGGCTCCACCAGCGGGGGCCGCCGGTCGCCGGTGACCTCGCCGATGACCGTGATCAGCTCGCGCACCGAGACACCCTCGCCCCGGCCGATGTTCACCGTCAGATCGCCCTCGACGCCCCCCTCGGCGATCCTCCGGGCCGCCGCCAGATGCGCCTCGGCCAGGTCGGCGACGTGGATGTAGTCCCGTACGCACGTGCCGTCCGGGGTCGGATAGTCGTCGCCGAAGATCAGCGGGGCCTCGGCGCGGCTGAGCCGGTCGAACACCATCGGCACGATGTTGAAGACCCCCGTGTCCGCCAGCTCCGGCGCGGCCGCCCCGGCCACGTTGAAGTAGCGCAGGCACACCGTGGCCATGCCGTGCGCCCGGCCCGCCGCCCGCACCAGCCACTCCCCGGCCAGCTTGGTCTCGCCGTACGGGTTCACCGGCGCGCAGGGCGCCTCCTCCGTGACGAGGTCCACGCCGGGGTCGCCGTACACCGCCGCCGACGAGGAGAACACGAAGCCGCGCACCCCCGCCTCGGCGACCGTGTCCAGCAGCGTCGCCAGGCCCCCGACGTTCTCCCGGTAGTACCGCGTCGGCTGGGCCACGGACTCGGCGACCTGCTTGCGCGCGGCCAGGTGCACCACCCCCGACACCCGGTGCTCGGCGCACACCCACTTCAGCAGCTCCGCGTCGTACGCCGAGCCCTCGACCAGCGGGATGCCGGCCGGCAGCCGCGCGGGCACCCCGGCCGACAGGTCGTCCAGCGCGACGACCCGCTGCCCGGCCCCTAGCATGGCCCGCGCCACGTGCGCCCCGATGTAGCCCGCCCCGCCTGTGATCAGCCATGTCATGGTGGGCCACCCTATGCGGAACCGGCCGGAGGCTCCGCGATGTCCTCTATGCCGGATCTGGGATGCGCGGTTTGTGGGCCGGGCCCCCGATCCCCGATGATGATCGCGGCACGGGCTCATGGCGAACCACGTTGATCGGGCCGTCGAACGGGCGGTGAACGCGGGCTTCCCGGCATCCGATAGCCTCTGCCGACATGCCGCCCGGCAGCCGCCGGCACGGGCGCCCCCACGATGTACACCACCGTCGCACCGCGTCGGTACACAGGGAGTGAGTTCGGTTGCCGACCGCCATCCTCACCGGTCAGCCGGTCCCCGGTTCGTCGCTCGAGGACGATCTGCGGTCCCTCGGCTTCGACGTGCGGATCGCGTCCGACGCCGCGGAGGCCGAGACCCTGCTCGCCGCCGTGCCGACGGGGGAGCGGGTCGCCGTGGTCGACTCCCGTTTCGTGGGGCACGTACACGCCCTGCGCCTCGGCCTGACCGACCCGCGCTTCCCGCTCGCGGCGATCGCCGGCGCCGTCACCGCCCAGCCCGCCGGCCGCCAGGCCCTGACCCGCGCGATGGCCCGGGAGAACACGGCGGGCGGCGGCACCACGATGGTCGGCAGCCTCGCCGACCGCATCGCCGCCGCCCTCGACGCCGACGGCGCCGCCGTGCACCGCCCCGAGCTCGGCAGCCTGGTCGCCGCCGTCCCCGCCGACCCGCAGGCCCGCAACGAGGCCCGGCAGGCCGTCGCCGCCGTCGACGACGAGGCCGTGCGCCTGAAGTCGGCCGTCAAGGCCCGCGACGGCTTCTTCACCACGTTCTTCATCAGCCCCTACTCGCGCTACATCGCCCGCTGGTGCGCCCGGCGCGGCCTGACCCCCAACCAGGTCACCACCGCCTCGCTGCTCACCGCGCTGATCGCGGCGGGATGCGCCGCCACCGGCACCCGCGGCGGGTTCATAGCCGCGGGCGTCCTGCTCATCGCGTCCTTCGTGCTGGACTGCACCGACGGCCAGCTCGCCCGCTACTCCCTGCAGTACTCCACCCTCGGCGCCTGGCTGGACGCCACCTTCGACCGGGCCAAGGAGTACGCCTACTACGCCGGTCTCGCCCTGGGCGCCGCCCGCGCCGGCGACGACGTGTGGGCCCTCGCCCTCGGGGCGATGATCCTGCAGACCTGCCGGCACGTCGTGGACTTCTCGTTCAACGAGGCCAACCACGACGCCACCGCCAACACCAGCCCCACCGCCGCCCTCTCCGACAAGCTCGACAGCGTCGGCTGGACGGTCTGGGTGCGCCGCATGATCGTCCTGCCGATCGGTGAGCGCTGGGCGATGATCGCGGTGCTGACCGCGGCGACGACTCCGAGGATCACGTTCTGCGCGCTGCTCATCGGCTGCGCCTTCGCGGCGACGTACACGACGGCGGGGCGGGTGCTGCGGTCGCTGACGCGCAAGGCCCGGCGCACGGACCGGGCGGCGCGGGCGCTGGCGGACCTGGCGGACAGCGGGCCGCTCGCCGAGATCCTCGGGCAGCTGCTGCGCAAGCTGCCCGCCAAGCCGCCGTTCGGTGCCCGGTTCCTCGTCGCCCTGCCCGGCGCGGCCGTGCTGGTGCTCGCGGCGGCCGTGGAGCCGTACGGCAGCGCCCTGCCGGTCGCCGCGGCCGTCCTGTACGCGCTGACCTCGGGCGCCGCCGTCGCCCTGCCCCTCAAGGGCCCCCTCGACTGGCTGGTGCCCCCTGTCCTGCGGGCCGCCGAGTACGGCACCGTCCTGGTCCTGGCCGCCCGGGCGGACGTGCCCGGAGCCCTTCCCGCGGCCTTCGGGCTGGTGGCCGCGGTCGCCTACCATCACTACGACACGGTGTACCGCATCCGCGGCGACGCCGGAGCGCCCCCGGCCTGGCTGGTGCGCGTCATCGGGGGGCACGAAGGGCGGACGCTGCTCGTCACCGTCCTCGCCGCGCTGCTCACCGCCTCACAGTTCACGGTCGCGCTCACGGTCCTCGCCGTGGCCGTGGCCCTGGTGGTGCTCGCCGAGAGCATCCGCTTCTGGGTGTCCGCCCACCGGGTCGGGGCACCTGCCGTACACGATGAAGGAGAACCCGCATGATCGGCCTCGTGCTGGCGGCCGGCGCCGGACGGCGTCTGCGCCCCTACACCGACAGCCTTCCCAAGGCGCTGGTGCCGGTGGGGCCCGCGGGCATAGAGGGCGAACCGACGGTTCTCGACCTGACCCTCGGCAACTTCGCCGAGGTCGGCCTCACCGAGGCCGCGATCATCGTCGGCTACCGCAAGGAGGCCGTGTACGCGCGCAAGGACGCGCTGGAGGAGAAGTACGGCCTCAAGCTCACCCTCATCGACAACGACAAGGCCGAGGAGTGGAACAACGCCTACTCCCTGTGGTGCGGCCGTGACGCCCTCAAGGACGGGGTGATCCTCGCCAACGGCGACACCGTGCACCCGGTCTCCGTCGAGAAGACGCTGCTCGCCGCCCGCGGCGAGGGCAGGAAGATCATCCTCGCCGTCGACACGGTCAAGCAGCTCGCCGACGAGGAGATGAAGGTCGTCGTCGACCCCGCCAGGGGCATGACGAAGATCACCAAGCTGATGGACCCCGCCGAGGCCTCGGGCGAGTACATCGGCGTGACCCTCATCGAGGGCGACGCGGCCCCGGAGCTCGCCGACGCGCTGAAGACGGTCTGGGAGACGGACCCGCAGCAGTTCTACGAGCACGGCTACCAGGAGCTGGTCAACCGCGGCTTCCGCATCGACGTGGCGCCCATCGGCGACGTCAAGTGGGTGGAGATCGACAACCACGACGATCTCGCCCGCGGACGGGAGATCGCGTGCCAGTACTGACCCGGCTCATCCCCTCGCCGCTGGTCGTGGACATCCGCCCGGGTGCCCTCGACGACCTGGCGTGCGTCCTCGCCGACGAGCGCATCTCGCACTCCGGCCGCCTCGCCGTCGCCGTCAGCGGCGGCTCCGGCGCGAAGCTGCGCGAGCGCATCGCACCCGGCATGCCCGGCGCCACCTGGTACGAGGTCGGCGGCGGCACCCTCGACGACGCGGTCCGGCTGGCGAGCGACATAAAGGCCGGCCACTACGACGCCGTCGTCGGCCTCGGCGGCGGCAAGATCATCGACTGCGCCAAGTTCGCCGCGGCACGCGTCGGGCTGCCCCTGGTCGCCGTGCCGACGAACCTCGCGCACGACGGTCTGTGCTCCCCGGTCGCCACCCTCGACAACGACGCGGGCCGCGGCTCGTACGGCGTGCCCAACCCGATCGCCGTCGTCATCGACCTGGACGTCATCCGCGAGGCCCCGGTCCGCTTCGTCCGGGCCGGCATCGGCGACGCCGTCTCCAACATCTCCGCCATCGCGGACTGGGAGCTGGCCAACCGCGTCAAGGGCGAGCGCATCGACGGCCTGGCCGCCGCGATGGCCCGGCAGGCCGGCGAGGCGGTGCTGCGCCACCCCGGCGGCATCGGGGACAACGACTTCCTCCAGGTGCTGGCGGAGGCCCTCGTCCTCAGCGGTATCGCCATGTCCGTCTCCGGCGACTCGCGGCCCTCCTCCGGGGCCTGCCACGAGATCAACCACGCCTTCGACCTGCTGTATCCCAAGCGGGCCGCCGCCCACGGCGAGCAGTGCGGTCTGGGCGCGGCCTTCGCCATGTGGCTGCGCGGCGCCCACGAGGAGTCGGCGTACATGGCCCAGGTGCTGCGCCGGCACGGCCTGCCCGTGCTGCCGGACGAGATCGGCTTCACGACCGAGGAGTTCGTCAAGGTCGTGGAGTTCGCCCCGGAGACCCGGCCCGGCCGCTACACCATCCTCGAACACCTCGACCTGACGACCGAAAAGATCAAGGACACCTACGCCGACTATGTCAAGGCCATCGGTAGCTGAACTCCGCCCCGTCGTTCACCCCGCAGGGGTGAAGGACCGGCGCAGCGGTGAGCACTGGGCAGGACGCCTCTACATGCGCGAGGTGTCCCTGCGGGTCGACCGCTACCTGGTGAACACCAGGGTCACCCCCAACCAGCTCACGTACCTGATGACCGTCTGCGGCGTGCTCGCGGCCCCGGCACTCCTGGTGCCGGGGATCCCGGGCGCCGTCCTCGGCGTCGTCGCCACCCAGCTGTACCTGCTGCTGGACTGCGTCGACGGCGAGATCGCCCGCTGGAAGAAGCAGTACTCCCTCGGCGGCGTCTACCTGGACCGGGTCGGCGCCTACCTCACCGACGCCGCCGTCCTGGTCGGCCTCGGCCTGCGCGCCGCCGACCTGTGGGGCCCGGGGCGCATCGACTGGCTCTGGGCGTTCCTGGGCACCCTCGCCGCGCTCGGCGCGATCCTGATCAAGGCCGAGACCGACCTCGTCGGCGTCGCCCGCCACCAGGCCGGGATGCCGCCGGTCAAGGAGTCCGCGTCCGAGCCGCGCTCCTCGGGCATGGCGCTGGCCCGCCGGGCCGCCGCCGCGCTGAAGTTCCACCGGCTCATCCTCGGCATCGAGGCGTCCCTGCTGATCCTCGTCCTCGCCCTCGTCGACGCGAGCAGGGGCGACCTGTTCTTCACCCGGCTCGGCACCGCCGTACTCGCCGGGATCGCGCTGCTGCAGACCCTGCTGCACCTGGTGTCCATCCTCGCCTCCAGCAGGCTGCGGTGAGCGCCGGCATGAAGGTCGGCGCGGTGATCATCACCATGGGCAACCGGCCGGACGAGCTGCGCGCCCTGCTCGACTCGATCGCCGAGCAGGACGGCGACCCGGTCGAGGTCGTCGTGGTCGGCAACGGTTCCCCGGTCCCCGACGTCCCCGACGGCGTCCGTACGATCGAGCTGCCGGAGAACCTCGGCATCCCCGGGGGCCGCAACGTCGGCATAGAGGCCTTCGGCCCCGGCGGCCGTGATGTCGACGTGTTGATGTTCCTCGACGACGACGGCCTGCTCGCCCGCCACGACACCGCCGAGCTGTGCCGCAAGGCGTTCGAGGCCGACCCGCAGCTCGGCATCATCAGCTTCCGCATCGCCGACCCCGACACCGGCCTCACCCAGCGCCGCCATGTGCCCCGGCTGCGGGCGTCCGACCCGATGCGCTCCTCCCGGGTCACCACCTTCCTCGGCGGCGCCAACGCCGTGCGCACCCGGGTCTTCGCCGACGTCGGCGCACTGCCCGACGCGTTCTTCTACGCCCACGAGGAGACCGACCTCGCGTGGCGCGCCCTCGACGCGGGCTGGATGATCGACTACCGGTCCGACATGGTGCTGTACCACCCGGCCACCGCGCCCTCGCGCCACGCGGTCTACCACCGCATGGTCGCCCGCAACCGCGTCTGGCTCGCGCGCCGCAACCTCCCCGCGCCCCTCGTTCCCGTCTACCTCGGCGTGTGGCTGCTGCTCACCCTCGTCCGCCGCCCCTCGCGCCCCGCGCTGAAGGCATGGTTCGGCGGATTCCGGGAAGGCTGGACGACCCCGTGCGGACCGCGCCGCCCCATGAAGTGGCGTACGGTGTGGCGGCTGACCCGACTGGGCCGGCCCCCCGTCATCTGACAAGCTCTTGTCCAGGAGCATCCGGGGCCGCACCCACGCCCCAGCAGGCTCATGCCAGGCCCGCACAGGCTGCGCATCTCGAAGACGAAAGTGTCCAACTGGTGAGTGAGACAACGCACGACGGCACGGTCGCGGTGAGCGCGCCCGCGTCGCCCGACGAGGGCCTCACGGCGGCACAGCTCGCCGCCAAGTACGGGCTGTCCGTGAGCGGCGCCCGGCCGTCCCTGCCCGAGTACGTCCGCCAGCTGTGGGGACGGCGGCACTTCATCATCGCCTTCTCCCAGGCGAAGCTGACCGCCCAGTACAGCCAGGCCAAGCTCGGCCAGCTGTGGCAGGTCGTCACGCCGCTGCTGAACGCGGCCGTGTACTTCTTCATCTTCGGCCTGATCCTGGAGGCCGACCGGGGCATGTCCCGGGAGGTGTACATCCCCTTCCTGGTCACGGGCGTGTTCGTCTTCACCTTCACGCAGAGCTCGGTGATGGCGGGCGTGCGCGCGATCTCCGGGAACCTCGGCCTGGTGCGCGCCCTGCACTTCCCGCGCGCCTCCCTGCCGATCTCCTTCGCGCTGCAGCAGCTCCAGCAGCTGCTGTTCTCGATGATCGTGCTGTTCGCGGTGTCCATCGGTTTCGGCAGCTACCCGGACCTGTCCTGGGCGCTGATCGTCCCCGTGCTGGTGCTCCAGTTCCTCTTCAACACCGGACTGGCGCTGATCATGGCCCGGGCCGGTGCCAAGACCCCGGACCTGGCCCAGCTCATGCCGTTCGTGATGCGGACCTGGATGTACGCCTCCGGCGTGATGTTCTCCATCCCGATCATGCTCCAGGACAAGCCGGCCTGGATCGCCACGGTCCTGCAGTGGAACCCGGCCGCCATCTACATGGACCTCATGCGCTTCGCCCTCATCGACGGCTACGGCTCACAGAACCTGCCCGACCACGTGTGGGCGGTCGCCCTCGGCTGGGCCGTGCTGCTCGCCGCCGGCGGCTTCGTGTACTTCTGGAAGGCGGAGGAGAGGTACGGCCGTGGCTGAGCAGGAACAGCGGGAGAGGATTCCCACCGTCATCGCGGACGACCTGCACATCGTCTACCGCGTCAACGGCGCCAAGACCGGCAAGGGCAGCGCGACGGCGGCCCTCAGCCGCATCCTCAGGCGCGGCGAGGAGCGCGGGGTGCGCAAGGTGCACGCCGTGCGCGGGGTCTCCTTCGTCGCCTACCGCGGCGAGGCCATCGGCCTGATCGGCTCCAACGGCTCCGGCAAGTCCACCCTGCTGCGTGCCATCGCCGGCCTGCTGCCCGCCGAGAAGGGCAAGGTGTACACCGACGGCCAGCCCTCGCTGCTCGGCGTCAACGCGGCCCTGATGAACGACCTGACCGGCGAACGCAACGTCATATTGGGCGGCCTCGCCATGGGCATGTCCCGCGAGGAGATAAAGGCCCGCTACCAGGACATCGTCGACTTCTCCGGCATCAACGAGAAGGGCGACTTCATCACGCTGCCGATGCGCACCTACTCCTCCGGCATGGCGGCCCGCCTGCGCTTCTCCATCGCGGCGGCCAAGGACCACGACGTCCTGATGATCGACGAGGCCCTGGCCACCGGTGACCGCAAGTTCCAGAAGCGCTCCGAGGACCGCATCCGCGAGCTGCGCAAGGAGGCCGGCACCGTGTTCCTGGTCAGCCACAACAACAAGTCGATCCGCGACACCTGCAACCGGGTCCTGTGGCTGGAGCGCGGCGAACTGCGCATGGACGGTCCGACCGACGAGGTGCTCAAGGAGTACGAGAAGTTCACGGGCAAGTAACCCGATATGCCCCGGGCCCTGCCGGAACTGTTCCGGCGGGGCCCCGCGTCTGCAAAGGAAGCGTCAACTCCCGGGCAACACAGGAATCTTGGACCCGATCGGCGCGTTGTCGTGATCCGCAGGACACCCAGGGGAGGCGCACCGCGCTGTACAACGTAAGCTGTACGGGTCCCGAAACCCGGCAAGTCGGGCGATAATGCGCGACACCCTCACCCAGGACCTTCCGTGAGGGCTGCTGCACGAACAGCCGGGCGGCGTGTCCGAAATAGTCTGTATTGGGTCAGCAGTGTAGAACGGGAGATGTGACGGCAATGGCTACGGAAACTCCCCAGCTCCACGCAGCGTGCGCCGTCCCCGCCCCGGGCAGTCCGCGGTGACGGCAACCGGCACGGCACGCGCCGCCGACCCGGAGCGCGGCACGCTCGGCAAGGCCGCGGGCGAGAACTTCCCCGTGGCCCCCTTCTTCCTGCCCCGGGCCTGGCGCGCGGACCTGATGGCCGTCTACGGCTTCGCCCGTCTGGTCGACGACATCGGCGACGGCGACCTGGCCCCCGGCGGCGCCGACGCCCGCCTGCTCGGCGTCCGCGCCCAGGAGGCCGAGGACCGCCTCGTCCTGCTCGACGCCTTCGAGGCCGACCTGCGCCGGGTCTTCGACGGCACGCCCCGCCACCCCCTGCTGCGCAGGCTGCAGACCACCGTGCGCCGCCGCTCGCTGACCCCCGAGCCCTTCCTCGGCCTGATCGCCGCCAACCGCCAGGACCAGCTCGTCCGGCGCTACGAGACCTACGACGACCTGCTCGCCTACTGCGAGCTGTCCGCCAACCCCGTAGGCCGTCTCGTCCTCGCCGTCACCGGCGCCTCCACCCCGGAGCGGGTCCGCCGCTCCGACCTGATCTGCACGGCCCTGCAGATCGTCGAGCACCTCCAGGACGTCGCCGAGGACCTCGGCCGCGACCGCATCTACCTGCCCGCCGCGGACATGAAACGCTTTCACGTCCAGGAGGCGGATCTCGCCACGAAGAGCGCCGGCGCGTCGGTGCGTGCGCTGATTGCGTACGAAGCGCGAAGGGCCGGCGATCTGCTGAATGAAGGCGCCCCTCTCGTGGGTAGCGTCCACGGCAGACTCAAGCTGCTGCTCGCAGGGTTCGTGGCGGGGGGAAGGGCGGCGATCCGCGCGATCGCCGCCGCCGACTATGACGTACTTCCCGGCCCGCCCAAGCCCGGCAAGGTCCAGTTGCTGCGTGAGGTGGGCGTGACTCTGCGAGGAGAGGGGTGATCCGGACCGTGGAGTCGGAACCACACGCGTCCGCACCGGTACTCGCCGCCTACCGCTACTGCGAGGCCGTCACCGGACAGCAGGCCCGTAACTTCGCCTACGGCATCAGACTGCTGCCGGCGCCCAAGCGCCGCGCGATGTCGGCGCTGTACGCGTTCTCCCGGCGCGTCGACGACATCGGCGACGGCCCGCTGGCCGACGACGTCAAGGTCGCCCGGCTGGAGGACACCCGCGCCCTGCTCACCCGGGTCCGCGCGGGTGAGGTCGCGCAGGACGACACCGACCCGGTCGCGGTCGCCCTCACCCATGCAGCCGAGCACTTCCCGATCCCGCTGGGCGGGCTCGACGAGCTCATCGACGGCGTCCTGATGGACGTGCGGGGCGAGACCTACGAGACGTGGGACGACCTGAAGGTGTACTGCCGCTGCGTGGCCGGCGCCATCGGACGCCTCTCGCTCGGCGTGTTCGGCACGGAACCGGGCGCGCGCGGCGCCGAGCGCGCACCCGAGTACGCCGACACGCTCGGACTGGCGCTCCAGCTCACCAACATCCTCCGGGACGTCCGCGAGGACGCCGCGGGCGGACGCACCTACCTGCCCGCCGACGACCTGGCGAAGTTCGGCTGTTCGGCCGGGTTCAGCGGGCCGAGGCCACCGGAGGGCTCCGACTTCGCGGGCCTCGTGCACTTCGAAGTGCGACGGGCCCGCGCCCTGTTCGCCGAGGGCTACCGGCTGCTGCCCATGCTCGACCGGCGCAGCGGCGCCTGTGTCGCCGCCATGGCCGGCATCTACCGCCGCCTGCTCGACCGCATCGAACGGGACCCGGAGGCCGTGCTGCGCGGCCGGGTCTCGCTGCCCGGGCGCGAGAAGGCGTACGTCGCCGTGCGCGGGCTGTCCGGCCTGGACACGCGGCACGTGTCGCGACGGACCGTCAGGAGGCGCGCCTGATGGGCCGGCCGGTCGCAGGACACCACAGCCGGGCCGTCGGCGCGAAGCGGCAGGCAACCCTCCGGCGCCGAGCGGCGTCCCTGACCACGACGGCCGGGCGCGCACGCGGCACGCGGCACGGCGGCCGGGCAGGGGAGGGTGCGCGATGACCCACGGCACGCGGTCCGGTGAACCGCTCGCCGGCGGGCGGCACGCCGTCGTGGTCGGCGGCGGGCTGGCCGGCGTCACCGCCGCGCTCACGCTCGCCGACGCCGGGGTGCGCGTCACCCTGCTGGAGGGCAGGCCGCGCCTGGGCGGCCTGGCGTTCTCCTTCCAGCGCGGCGAGCTGACCGTCGACAACGGGCAGCACGTGTACCTGCGCTGCTGCACCGCCTACCGCTGGTTCCTCGACCGTATCGACGCAGCGGCGCTGGCACCGCTGCAGGACCGTCTCGACGTACCCGTCCTGGACGTCACGCGCCCCGCGGGGCGGCGGCTCGGCCGGCTGCGGCGCGACGCGCTGCCCGTGCCCCTGCACCTGGGGCGCAGCCTCGCCACCTATCCGCACCTGTCACTGGCCGACCGCGCCAGGGTGGGGCGGGCCGCGCTCGCGCTGAGCGGGCTCGACCTCGCCGATCCGGCCCTCGACACCCAGGACTTCGGCAGCTGGCTGGCCGCGCACGGCCAGTCGGCGCGTGCCGTCGAGGCCCTGTGGGACCTGGTCGGGGTCGCCACCCTCAACGCGGTCGCCTCCGACGCCTCGCTGGGGCTCGCCGCAATGGTGTTCAAGACCGGTCTGCTGTCCGGCCCGGGCGCGGCCGACATCGGCTGGGCCCGCGTCCCGCTGGGCGACCTGCACGACCGGCTGGCGCGCAAGGCGCTCGACGCCGCGGGCGTGCGGACCGAGCTGCGGGCCCGGGTCACCTCCGTCTCGCGGGACGTGACCGGGACGTGGCGCGTCCAGGTTCCCGGCGAGACGCTGCAGGCGGACGCGGTGGTGCTCGCCGTGCCGCAGCGCGAGACGCACGACCTGCTGCCCGCCGGTGCGCTTCAGGCGCCCGAGAACCTCCTGCGGATCGGCACCGCGCCCATCCTCAACATCCATGTCGTCTACGACCGCACGGTGCTGAGCAGGCCGTTCTTCGCCGCGCTCGGCACGCCGGTGCAGTGGGTGTTCGACCGCACCGAGGCCTCCGGGCTGCGGCAGGGGCAGTACCTCGCCCTGTCGCAGTCGGCCGTGCACGACGAGATCGACGCACCGGTGGCCGTGCTGCGCGAGCGGTACCTGCCGGAGCTCGAGCGGCTGCTGCCCCGTACCCGCGGCGCAGAGGTGAAGGACTTCTTCGTGACCAGGGAGCGCACCGCGACCTTCGCTCCCACCCCCGGCGTCGGGCGTCTGCGGCCCGGCGCCCGCACCAAGGCACCCGGCCTCTACCTGGCCGGAGCGTGGACCGCCACAGGGTGGCCCGCGACCATGGAGAGTGCGGTCCGCAGTGGCGTGAGCGCGGCGGACGCCGCGCTCAGCGCCCTGGGCCGGCCCCGCCCGCGCCACCTCTTCGACGTCGAGGAGGCGGCCTGATGCTCGACCAGCGCAGCGCGGCAGGCGGCCCCCGCACCCCCGGTACCGCAACAAGAGGAGAGACTGTGCCCACTGTGCCCCCGGCCTCGAAGGCCGCTCGAGAGACCGCGGTGGACGTCACCGCGCTCCTGGAGCGCGGTAGGACCCTGGCCACCCCGGTACTGCGGGCGGCCGTCGACCGCCTGGCACCTCCCATGGACACTGTTGCCGCCTACCACTTCGGCTGGATCGACGCCCAGGGCAGGCCCGCGACGGGCGACGGCGGCAAGGCCGTACGCCCCGCCCTGGCGATGCTGTCCGCCGAGGTCACCGGAGCCGCGCCCGAGACCGGCGTCCCCGGCGCGGTCGCCGTCGAACTCGTCCACAACTTCTCGCTCCTGCACGACGACCTGATGGACGGCGACGAACAGCGCCGCCACCGCGACACCGTCTGGAAGGTGCACGGCCCCGCCCAGGCCATCCTCGTCGGCGACGCCCTGTTCGCCCTCGCCAACGAGGTGCTGCTGGAACTCGGCACCGTCGAGGCGGGCCGGGCCACCCGCCGTCTGACCACCGCCACCCGGGCCCTGATCGACGGCCAGGCCCAGGACATCTCCTACGAGCACCGCGACCGCGTCAGCGTCGAGGAGTGCCTGGAGATGGAGGGCAACAAGACCGGCGCCCTGCTGGCCTGCGCCTCCTCCATCGGCGCGGTGCTCGGCGGCGCCGACGACCGCACCGCCGACAGCCTGGAGAGGTACGGCTACCACCTGGGCCTGGCGTTCCAGGCGATCGACGACCTGCTCGGCATCTGGGGCGACCCGGTCTCCACCGGCAAGCAGACCTGGAGCGACCTGCGCCAGCGCAAGAAGTCGCTGCCGGTGGTCGCCGCGCTCGCGGCGGGCGGCTCCGCCTCCGAGCGGCTCGGCGAACTGCTCGCCGCCGACGCCAAGGCCAGTGACTTCGAGAACTTCTCCGAGGAGGAGTTCGCGGTCCGCGCCGCCCTCATCGAGGAGGCGGGCGGCCGCGAGTGGACCGCCGAAGAGGCACGCCGTCAGCACACCGTCGCGATCGAGGCGCTCGACGCCGTCGACATGCCCGACCGGGTGCGCGACCGGTTCAGGGCACTCGCCGACTTCGTCGTCGTACGCAAGAGATGATCCCCACCAGGCGAAAAGAGATGATCCTTATCGGTCGAATAGTCCTCGCGTAGTCGCCGGCCGGTGTGGCGCGTCAGCGCCCGCCGGCCGACGGCGGACCCACAGCAGACGCACTCCTTGCAGCACTGCACGAAGGGGAAGCCATGACAGCGACGACCGACGGAAGCACCGGGGCGACCCTTCCGCCCCGCGCCACCGCGGCCAGTGACACACAGACCCAGATCCCCGGGGCGGCCGGGGTCCACGAAGCCGCCGTGCACGCGGTGCGACGCGCCACCGACTTCCTGCTGGCACGGCAGGACCCCGAAGGCTGGTGGAAGGGCGACCTCCAGACCAACGTCACGATGGACGCGGAGGACCTGCTGCTCCGCCAGTTCCTGGGCATCCGCGACGAGCGGACCACCGAGGCGGCCGCCCTCTTCATCCGCGGCGAGCAGCGCGAGGACGGCACCTGGGCCACCTTCCACGGCGGCCCCGGCGAACTGTCCACCACCATCGAGGCCTATGTCGCGCTCCGCCTGGCCGGCGACGCGCCCGACGCCCCGCACATGGCGAAGGCCGCCGCCTGGATCCGCGCGCACGGCGGGATCGCCGCCGCCCGCGTCTTCACCCGGATCTGGCTCGCCCTGTTTGGCTGGTGGAAGTGGGAGGACCTGCCCGAACTCCCGCCCGAGCTGATCTACGTCCCCACGTGGGTGCCGCTCAACATCTACGACTTCGGGTGCTGGGCCCGGCAGACCATCGTCCCGCTGACGATCGTCTCCGCGAAGCGGCCGGTCAGGCCCGCGCCCTTCCCCCTCGACGAACTGCACACCGATCCGGGCAACCCCAGCCCGCCCAGACCCCTCGCCCCGGCGGCCAGTTGGGACGGCGTCTTCCAGCGGCTGGACAAGGCGCTGCACGCCTACCGCAAGGTCGCGCCCCGCCGGCTGCGCAGGGCGGCCATGAACACCGCCGCCCGCTGGATCATCGAACGGCAGGAGAACGACGGCTGCTGGGGCGGCATCCAGCCCCCGGCCGTGTACTCGATCATCGCCCTCCACCTGCTCGGCTACGACCTGAAGCACCCCGTGATGCGGGCCGGCCTGGAGTCCCTCGACCGGTTCGCCGTGTGGCGCGAGGACGGGGCCCGGATGATCGAGGCCTGCCAGTCGCCGGTGTGGGACACCTGCCTCGCCACCATCGCGCTGGCCGACGCCGGGCTCCCGGCCGACCACCCGCAGCTCGTCAAGGCCGCCGACTGGATGCTGGGCGAGCAGGTCGTACGCCCCGGCGACTGGTCGGTGCGCAGGCCCGAACTGCCCCCGGGCGGCTGGGCGTTCGAGTTCCACAACGACAACTACCCCGACATCGACGACACCGCCGAGGTCGTCCTCGCCCTGCGCCGCGTCAGGCACCACGACCCGGAGCGCGTGGACAACGCCATCGCGCGCGGGGTGCGCTGGAACCTCGGCATGCAGTCGAAGAACGGCGCATGGGGCGCCTTCGACGTCGACAACACCAGCCGCTTGCCCAACCGGCTGCCGTTCTGCGACTTCGGCGAGGTCATCGACCCGCCGTCCGCCGACGTCACCGCGCACGTGGTGGAGATGCTCGCGGTCGAGGGTCTCGCCCACGACCCGCGCACCCGGCGCGGCATCGCGTGGCTGCTGGCCGAACAGGAGCCGGACGGCTCGTGGTTCGGACGCTGGGGCGTCAACTACGTCTACGGCACCGGCTCCGTCGTCCCCGCCCTGGTCGCGGCCGGCCTGCCCGGCTCCCACCCGGCGATCCGGCGGGCCGTGGCCTGGCTGGAGTCCGTGCAGAACGACGACGGCGGCTGGGGCGAGGACCTGCGCTCCTACCAGCACGTCGAGAAATGGAGTGGCCGGGGTGCCTCCACCGCCTCGCAGACGGCCTGGGCCCTGATGGCCCTGCTCGCGGCGGGGGAGCGGGACTCCAAGGCCGTCGAACGCGGCGTCGAGTGGCTCACCACCACCCAGCGGGAGGACGGCTCCTGGGACGAGCCCTACTTCACGGGGACCGGCTTCCCCTGGGACTTCTCCATCAACTACCACCTCTACCGGCACGTGTTCCCGCTCACCGCTCTCGGCCGGTACGTCCACGGGGAGCCCTTCGCCGACCGGCGCAAGGGGAGCTGATGAGCACCCGGCCCGCCCCGGCCCCCCTGCTGATCGCCTGCGCGCTCGGCATCGAGCAGTTCGCCCTGCGCGCCGGCGACCGGGGCGTGCGGCGGGGCGCGCCGGTGCACCCCTGCGGCGCACCCGCCCCGCACGGCGCGGCCGGGCCGGTCACCGTCCTGCGCACGGGCATGGGCCCGGCGGCGGCCGAGCGCTCCGTCACCCGGCTGCTGGCCGCCCCGGAACTGCACGACGCCGCGGTGCTGGCCACCGGCTTCTGCGCGGGGCTCGCCCCCGGCATGCACCCCGGTGACCTCGTCGTCGCCGAGGAGACCCGCGACCCGCGCGGCAGCGTCCCGTGCGTGGGGACCGAGCTGCTCGTCAAGGAGCTGGGCCGGGCCGTGCCCGGGCGCACCGTGCACACCGGGCCGCTCACCGGCTCCGACCACGTCGTACGCGGTCACGAACGCGCGAAGCTGCGCGCGACCGGCGCGATCGCGGTCGACATGGAGTCGGCGGCCACGCTGCTGACCGCCGTGCGCCAGGGCGAGCGCCCGGTTGCGGCCGTCCGGGTGGTCGTGGACGCTCCAGAACATGAACTAGTCCGGATCGGCACGGTGCGCGGTGGAATATCGGCTTTCCGTGTTCTTTGTTCGGTCCTGCCCGCTTTCTTCGAATGGCACCGTTCTTTGCTGCTCCCCAGGAGGTGAGCCAGATGGCCATGCCGCTGCGCCAGTCCATCAAGGTCGCTACGTACTTGGCTGAACAAAAGCTCCGCAGGCGGGACAAGTTTCCCCTGATCGTCGAGCTGGAACCGCTCTTCGCCTGCAACCTCAAGTGCGAGGGCTGCGGCAAGATCCAGCACCCGGCGGGGGTGCTCAAGCAGCGCATGCCCGTCGCGCAGGCCGTCGGCGCGGTGCTCGAGTCCGGCGCGCCGATGGTGTCGATCGCCGGGGGCGAGCCTTTGATGCACCCTCAGATCGACGAGATCGTCCGGCAGTTGGTGGCCAGGCGGAAGTACGTCTTCCTGTGCACCAACGCCATGCTGCTGCGCAAGAAGATCGACAAGTTCACGCCGTCCCCCTACTTCGCCTTCGCCGTGCACATCGACGGGCTGCGCGAGCGGCACGACGCGTCGGTGGCGAAGGAGGGCGTCTTCGACGAGGCGGTGGAGGCCATCAAGGAGGCCAAGCGGCGCGGCTTCCGGGTCACCACCAACTCGACCTTCTTCAACACCGACACCCCGCAGACCGTCATCGAGGTGCTGAACTACCTCAACGACGAGCTCGAGGTCGACGAGATGATGATCTCGCCCGCCTACGCCTACGAGAAGGCCCCCGACCAGGAGCACTTCCTGGGCGTGGAGCAGACCCGGGAGCTGTTCAAGAAGGCCTTCGCGGGCGGCAACCGCAGGAAGTGGCGGCTGAACCACTCCCCGCTGTTCCTCGACTTCCTCGAGGGCAAGGTCGACTTCCCGTGCACGGCGTGGGCGATCCCGAACTACTCCCTGTTCGGCTGGCAGCGCCCCTGCTACCTGATGAGCGACGGCTACGTGCCGACCTACCGGGAGCTCATCGAGGAGACCGACTGGGACAAGTACGGCCGCGGCAAGGACCCGCGCTGCGCCAACTGCATGGCGCACTGCGGGTACGAACCGACCGCCGTCCTGGCCACCATGGGGTCGCTGAAGGAGTCCCTGCGTGCGATGCGCGAGACCGTCGCCGGCGGAAGCAAGGGCTGACCGTCGTGACGGCCGTGTTGGGGCGCCCCAGGTGCGCAGAACAAGAGGTGAGGCCATGACCGCCGTTCCCCTGGGCGTCCCCGAGGTGCCGGCCCGGCCGGTCGCCGAGCGGCGCGCGTCCCGGCAGATCCAGGTCGGATCCGTGGCGGTCGGCGGAGACGCCCCCGTCTCGGTGCAGTCGATGACGACGACCCGGACCTCCGACATCGGCGCCACCCTCCAGCAAATCGCCGAATTGACCGCCTCCGGCTGCCAGATCGTGCGCGTCGCCTGCCCCACGCAGGACGACGCCGACGCGCTGCCGGTCATCGCCAGGAAGTCGCAGATCCCGGTCATCGCCGACATCCACTTCCAGCCGAAGTACGTCTTCGCTGCCATCGAGGCCGGCTGCGCGGCGGTCCGCGTCAACCCCGGCAACATCAAGAAGTTCGACGACCAGGTCAAGGAGATCGCCAGGGCTGCCAAGGACCACGGCACCCCGATCCGCATCGGCGTCAACGCCGGCTCCCTCGACAAGCGCCTGCTCCAGAAGTACGGCAAGGCGACCCCCGAGGCGCTGGTGGAGAGCGCCCTGTGGGAGGCGTCGCTGTTCGAGGAGCACGACTTCCGCGACATCAAGATCTCCGTCAAGCACAACGACCCGGTCGTCATGATCGAGGCCTACCGGCAGCTCGCCGAGCAGTGCGACTACCCGCTGCACCTCGGCGTCACCGAGGCCGGCCCGGCCTTCCAGGGCACCATCAAGTCGGCCGTCGCCTTCGGCGCGCTGCTCTCCCAGGGCATCGGCGACACCATCCGCGTCTCGCTGTCCGCGCCGCCCGTCGAGGAGGTCAAGGTCGGCATCCAGATCCTCCAGGCGCTGGGGCTGCGGCAGCGGCGGCTGGAGATCGTCTCGTGCCCGTCGTGCGGGCGGGCCCAGGTGGATGTGTACAAGCTCGCCGAGGAGGTCACGGCCGGGCTCGACGGCATGCAGGTGCCGTTGCGCGTCGCCGTGATGGGATGCGTGGTGAACGGCCCCGGCGAGGCCCGCGAGGCCGACCTCGGCGTCGCCTCCGGCAACGGCAAGGGACAGATCTTCGTCAAGGGCGAGGTCATCAGGACCGTACCCGAGTCGAAAATCGTCGAGACGCTGATCGACGAGGCGATGAAGCTCGCCGAGCAGATGGAGCAGGACGGCGTCGCGTCGGGGGAGCCGGCCGTCACCGTGAGCTGAACAGCACGGATTGGAAGGGGGCCCGAGCGTGACGATCCTGGAGACCATTCGGCAACCACGCGACCTGAAGGCGCTGTCCGAGGCGGAACTCGGTGAACTGTCCGACGAGATCAGGGAGTTCCTGGTGCACGCGGTCGCCAGAACCGGCGGCCATCTCGGTCCGAACCTGGGGGTGGTCGAGCTCACCATCGCCCTGCACCGGGTCTTCGAGTCGCCGGTCGACCGCATCCTGTGGGACACCGGCCACCAGAGCTACGTCCACAAACTGCTGACCGGCCGGCAGGACTTCTCCAAACTGCGCGGCAAGGGAGGCCTGTCCGGCTACCCCTCCCGTGAGGAGTCCGAGCACGACGTCATCGAGAACAGCCACGCCTCCACCGCCCTCGGCTGGGCCGACGGGCTCGCCAAGGCCCGCCAGGTGCAGGGGGACAGGGGCCACGTCGTCGCGGTCGTCGGCGACGGGGCCCTGACCGGCGGCATGGCCTGGGAGGCGCTGAACAACATCGCGGCCGCCAAGGACCGGCCGCTGATCATCGTCGTCAACGACAACGAACGCTCCTACGCCCCGACCATCGGCGGCCTCGCCAACCACCTCGCGACCCTGCGCACCACCGACGGCTACGAGCGGGTGCTGGCCTGGGGCAAGGAGGTGCTCCAGCGCACCCCCGTCATCGGCACCACCGTCTACGAGGCACTGCACGGCGCCAAGAAGGGCTTCAAGGACGCCTTCGCCCCGCAGGGCCTGTTCGAGGACCTGGGCCTGAAGTACCTCGGGCCGATCGACGGCCACGACATCGGGGCCGTGGAGTCGGCGCTGCGGCGCGCCAAGCGCTTCCACGGACCCGTGCTCGTGCACTGCCTGACGGTCAAGGGCCGGGGCTACGAGCCTGCCCTCGCCCACGAGGAGGACCACTTCCACACCGTGGGGGTGATGGACCCGCTGACCTGCGCGCCCCTCACGCCCGCGGGCGCCCCGTCGTGGACCTCCGTGTTCGGCGACGAGATCGTGCGGATCGGTGAGGAGCGCGAGGACGTGGTGGCGATAACCGCCGCCATGCTGCATCCGGTCGGCCTCGGAAAGTTCGCGGAACGCTTCCCGGACCGGGTGTGGGACGTCGGCATCGCCGAGCAGCACGCGGCCGTGTCCGCGGCGGGCCTGGCGACCGGCGGACTGCACCCGGTCGTCGCCGTCTACGCCACCTTCCTCAACCGCGCCTTCGACCAACTGCTGATGGACGTCGCCCTGCACCGCTGCGGGGTGACCTTCGTCCTGGACCGGGCCGGTGTCACCGGCGTCGACGGCGCCTCCCACAACGGCATGTGGGACATGTCCGTCCTGCAGGTCGTGCCCGGCCTCAGGATCGCCGCGCCGCGCGACGCCGACCAGCTCCGTGCCCAGCTGCGGGAGGCGGTCGCCGTGGACGACGCGCCGACCCTGGTGCGGTTCCCCAAGGAGTCCGTCGGGCCGTCGGTACCGGCCGTCGACCGGGTGGGCGGTATGGACGTGCTGTCCCGGTCCGGGCAGCCGGACGTGCTGCTCGTCGCCGTCGGTGTCATGGCGCCGGTCTGCCTCCGGGCCGCCGAACTGCTCGCGGCCCGCGGCGTCGGCTGCACCGTCGTCGACCCGCGCTGGGTCAAGCCCGTCGACCCGGCGCTGCCGGGCCTGGCCGCCGAGCACCGGATGGTCGCCGTCGTCGAGGACAACAGCCGCGCCGCCGGCGTCGGTTCGGCGGTGGCGCTCGCCCTGGGCGACGCCGACGTGGACGTGCCCGTACGGCGGTTCGGCATACCGGAACAGTTCCTCGCGCACGCCAAGCGCGCCGAGGTGCTCGCCGACATCGGCCTCACCCCCGTGGAGGTCGCCGGACGGATCAGCGCGAGCCTGGCCGTCAAGGAAGAGCTGTCCAAGGAGAACCAGGGATGACCACCGCCGAACCCGCAGCCGGGACCGGGGAGTTCGACCTCGGCACGCTGCTGGCCGAGCGTGGCGGCGAACGCTACGCGCTGCACGCCCGGTACCTCAACCACCAGCTGCCCCGGATGCTGCACACCATCGGCTTCGACAAGGTCTACGAGCACGCCGAGGGCGCTTACTTCTTCGACGCGGACGGCAACGACTACCTCGACATGCTCGCCGGGTTCGGGGTGATGGGGCTGGGCCGCCACCACCCCGTCGTCCGCAAGGCGCTGCACGACGTCCTGGACGCCTCGCTCGCCGACCTCACCCGGTTCGACTGCCCGCCGCTGCCCGGCCTGCTCGCCGAGAAACTGCTCGCGCACAGCCCCCACCTGGACCGGGTGTTCTTCGGCAACAGCGGCACGGAGGCCGTCGAGGGCGCCCTGAAGTTCGCCCGGTACGCCACCGGCAAGCCCAGGATCCTCTACTGCGCGCACGCCTTCCACGGCCTGACCACCGGCTCGCTGTCCGTCAACGGCGAGCCCGGCTTCCGCGACGGCTTCGCCCCGCTGCTGCCCGACACCCCCGTCCCGCTCGGCGATCTCGACGCGCTGGAGCGGGAGCTGAGGAAGGGCGACGTGGCCGCCCTGATCGTGGAGCCGATCCAGGGCAAGGGCGTCCACGAGGCCCCGCCCGGCTATCTGCGTGCCGCCCAGGAGCTGCTGCGCCGGCACAAGGCGCTGCTCATCGCCGACGAGGTGCAGACCGGGCTCGGCCGCACCGGCGACTTCTACGCCTACCAGCACGAGGACGGGGTCGAGCCCGACCTGGTGTGCGTGGCCAAGGCCCTCTCCGGTGGCTATGTGCCGGTGGGCGCCACCCTCGGCCGGGACTGGATCTTCAAGAAGGTCTACTCCTCGATGGACCGGGTGCTGGTGCACTCGGCGAGCTTCGGCGCCAACGCGCAGGCCATGGCGGCCGGTCTCGCGGTGCTGTCGGTGATGGAGAACGAGCAGATCGTCGCGGGTGTGCGCGCCACCGGTGAGCTGCTCAAGTCCCGGCTGACGGCGCTCACCGAGAAGTACGAGCTGCTCGCCGACGTCCGCGGCCGGGGCCTGATGATCGGGATCGAGTTCGGCAGGCCGAAGTCGCTGAAGCTGCGCAGCCGGTGGGCCATGCTCCAGGCCGCGCGCAAGGGACTGTTCGCGCAGATGGTGGTCGTACCGCTGCTCCAGCGGCACCGGATCCTCACCCAGGTCTCCGGCGACCACATGGAGGTGATCAAACTGATCCCGCCGCTGATCATCGGCGAACGCGAGGTGGAGCGGTTCGTCGACGCCTTCACCGCCGTGATGGACGACGCCCACGACGGCGGGCTGGTGTGGGACTTCGGCAAGACCCTGGTCAAGCAGGCGGTGGCCAACCGCTGACCGTTTTTTTGCCTCACAGGCAACAAATTTGCCGTTGAGGCAAGGCTCGGGCTGAATGGAGGGCATGACCCCTCCCGGAACCGAGCCGCCCGGCGAGCCGGTCGCCGACCTGCCCGCCGTCGCGCCGCAGCTGCGCGGCCTGCGCCGCAGGGCCTCCCTCACCCTGGAGGCAGCGGCGCGGGCCGCCGGGCTGTCCCCCGCCCACCTCTCCCGCCTGGAGACCGGGCAGCGCCAGCCCTCGCTGCCGATGCTGCTCACGCTCGCCCGCGTCTACGGTACGACCGTCTCCGAGCTGCTCGGCGAGACGGTCACCGACCGGGACGCCGTCGTGCGCGCCGCCGACATGGAACCCACCACGGCCGGCGGCTGGACGTACTGGCAGGCCGGGGCATCCGGGCGCGGGATGCAGGCACTGCGCGTCCACGTCCCGTACGGCTCGCAGGGCGACATCGTGCGCGTGCACCCCGGCGAGGAGTGGCTCCACGTGCTCAAGGGGCGGTTGCGGCTGCGCCTCGGGGACACCGCGCACCGGCTCGGCCCGGGCGACAGCGCGCACTTCGACTCGCTGACCCCGCACCGCATCGCCGCCCAGGACCCCGACGGGGTCGAGCTGCTGTTCGTCCACACCCTGCTGCAGAGCCCCACGGCCACCCTGTGCCTGGGCCCGACCCCTGGAGATGCCCGATGAGGGACATGGAGGAGAAGTTCCCGCGCGGCCTGTGGGTGCGACTGATCGTGTACATCGCGGTCGGCCACCTGTTCGCGGCCTTCGTCTACCTGCTGTTCGAGGTGGGGGCCAAGTAGGCCGCCGCGCGGCGCCTCAGTCCAGGAGCCGCTCGCGCAGCCGCTCCCGGGTCTGCGGGGTGAGCCCGAGGCCGGACTCCAGGTAGGCGTCGACGCCGCCCCAGGTCTCCTCGATCGTCTCGAAGGCCGCGTTCAGGTACTCGGCGCGGGCGTCGAACAGGGGGCTGAGCAGCTCCATGATCTCGGGGGAGTAGGCCGAGGCGGAGCTGCTGCTGCGGTGCACCTTGTAGCGGCGGTGCTTGGCGTTGGACTTCAGGTAGTCCGCCAGGATCGCCTCCCGCTCCACGCCCAGGGCGAGCAGCGTCACCGCGACGGACAGCCCGGCGCGGTCCTTGCCCGCCGCGCAGTGCATCAGCGCCGGGACACTGCCCTCGGCCAGCGCGTGCAGTACCCGGGAGTGCTCGGCGGTGCGCTCCTTGATGATCGTGCGGTAGGAGGCGATCATCCGGCCCGCGGCCTTGCCGTCCGCGAGGATCGCGCGCAGCTCGTCGATGTCGCCGTCGCGGACCATCTTCCAGAACTCGGCGCCGTCCGCCGGATCGGTGAGCGGCAGGTTCACGTTGCGCACCCCCGGCAGCTCCACGTCCGGGCCCTCGAGCTTCTGGTCGGCCGCGTTGCGGAAGTCGAAGACCGTGTGCAGGCCCAGGGAGGCCAGGAAGGCCGCGTCCTCGGCGGTCGCGTGCGCCAGGTGGCCGCTGCGGAACAGCACCCCGTGCCGCACCCGCCGTCCGTCCACGGTCGGCAGCCCGCCCACATCACGGAAGTTGCGCACTCCTGCCAGCTCGGGTTCGGTCGACGGGACCTGCTGCGTCACGGGGACTCCCTCCCACTCACCCCGCCGCGCGGCTCGCCGGCGGGCACCTTCCGACCATACGACATGGCTGCCAGGGGCAATGAGTTCTTCACAGACGTTGATCCAGGCCCGGTGACCGCTCATGATGTGGGGGTTTGATCGGACCTGTTGGAAGCTGTGAGGGCCTGATGCTGGAGATCTCCGAAAACGCGCGTACCTGGCTTCTGTCCGGGCCCACCAGCAGTTACGCCGTCCACCTCACCGACCGCGACGAGCTGCTGCACCTGTACTGGGGGCCCAGGATCGCGCTGGCCGACGCCGAGGCGCTCGCCGTGCGCCCGCTGCCCGCGTACTGGCCGTTCGAGGCCCCGCTCGACGGGCGCGAGGAGTACCCGGTCGAGGGCGGCCCGCGGTTCGTCCGGCCCGCCCTGTCCGTGCGCACGGCCGAACGGCGCGGCACCCAGTGGACGTACGACGGGCACGAGCGTGCCGACGACGGGGAGCTGCGGCTCCGCTTCCGGGACGGCGGCCTCGCCGTCACGCTGCACTACCGGATGCGGCACGACGTGGTCGAGCGCTGGGTGACCCTCGCCAACGAGGGGCAGGACGTCGAGGTGCTGCGCGCCGACTCCGCCACCTGGACCCTGCCCGACCGCGACGGCTGGCGGCTGTCCCAGCTGCACGGCCGCTGGGGCGCGGAGTCCCGGCTGACCCGCGCCGAGCTGACCTACGGCGAGAAGGTCATCGGCAGCCGGCGCGGCCACACCGGCCACCAGCACCTGCCCTGGGTCGCCCTCGAAACCGACGCCACCGAGGAGCGCGGCGAGGTCTACGGCTGCGCCCTCGGCTGGTCCGGCTCCTGGCGCATCGCCGTCGCCCAGCTCCCGGACGCGCGCGTGCAGATCACCGGCGGCGCCGGGCACGACGACTCGGGCCTGCTGATGCTGCGTACCGGCGAGTCGTACACCACCCCCGTCTTCGCGGGGCTGTGGAGCGACGGGGGCTTCGGCGGGGCCAGCCGCGCCTGGCACGCCTACCAGCGGGCGTACGTCGTCCCGGACGCCGACCGGGACCGGCCGGTGCTGTTCAACTCCTGGGAGGCGACCGAGTTCGACATCTCCGAGGAGCAGCAGCGGGCGCTCGCCGAGCGGGCCGCGGCGATGGGCGTGGAGCTGTTCGTGGTCGACGACGGCTGGTTCGGCGCGCGCACCAGCGACCGGGCCGGGCTCGGTGACTGGACCCCCAACCCCGACCGCTTCCCGCAGGGCCTGAAGCCGCTCGCGGACCATGTGCACGGCCTGGGGATGCAGTTCGGCATCTGGGTCGAGCCGGAGATGGTCAACCCGGACAGCGAGCTGTACCGGGCGCACCCGGACTGGGTGCAGTTCCAGCCGGGCCGCGCGCGTACGGAGTTCCGCAACCAGCTGGTGCTCAACCTGGCCCGCGAGGACGTCCAGGAGTACCTCTGGGACCAGCTCCACGGGCTGCTGTCCAGCGCCCCCATCGACTATGTGAAGTGGGACTTCAACCGCTGCTTCTCGGACGCCGGCTGGCCGGAGGACGCGTATCCGCAGCGGCTGTGGGTGGACCATGTGCGCGCCCTGTACGCCCTGCTGGACCGGCTGCGCGAGGCGCATCCGGGTGTCGCCTTCGAGTCCTGCTCGGGCGGTGGCGGACGGATCGACCTCGGGGTGCTCGGCCGGACGGACCAGGTGTGGACCTCGGACAACACCGACCCGCTCGACCGGCTCGCCATCCAGCACGGCTTCAGCCAGATCCACCCCGCGCGGGTCATGGCGGCCTGGGTCACCGACAGCCCCAACGCCATGCTCAACCACCGGGCGAGCTCGCTGCGCTTCCGGTTCGTCAGCGCCATGGCCGGGGTGCTCGGCGTCGGCGGCGACCTCACGAAGTGGTCGCAGGAGGAGCTCGACGAGGCGCGCGAGTGGGTGACGCTCTACAAGGAGATCCGGCCCGTGGTGCAGCGCGGCGACCTGTACCGGCTGCGCCCGCCGGCGGGCGGGCTGAGCGCCGTGCAGTACGTCCTCGGCGACGACACCGTCGTCCTGGCCTGGCTCCAGGCACAGCACTTCGGCGAGCCGATGCCGGCGCTCCGGCTGCGCGGCCTCGACCCGTCGGCGACGTACGAATGCCTTGAAACGGGCGAAATTCACCGAGGGGCGGTGCTGACGCACCACGGGCTGCGGGTCGGGCTGCGCGGGGACCTGGACGCCACCGTGGTCCGGCTGCGACGGCGATGACCTGATTCGAGTCGACTGTCTG
The DNA here is from genome assembly GCF_040678435.1 of Streptomyces sp. NPDC052682. Lineage (NCBI taxonomy): Bacteria > Bacillati > Actinomycetota > Actinomycetes > Kitasatosporales > Streptomycetaceae > Streptomyces > Streptomyces sp. NPDC052682. The sequence goes on from NZ_JBFATS010000007.1 coordinate 248,901, forward strand.
AATAGGCCGCTTCTTCCTGACGTGCCCCGAAAAGGAGTCAGAATGCTCGGGGCACGTGAGCAGCGTCATAATCGTGACGATGTGTGGTTGCCATGTGCACGTAATAAAGGCCCTTTCCAAGGGAATTCGAGGAAAGCAAAAGATCCTTAATCGACCGACGGTCACCACAAAAGGCGGCGGAATTCTCCTGAATCGCCGTCACGGGCAACCGCACGCTTGTCCCCGCGCATCTTGTTCGCTTACGTTCGCCACCGATCCGGACGGACGCCGAATCCTGCCGCCGCCCGGAGCCCGCACACACTGACCCGTGTACGGCAGGAGCGGGGGACCCACAGGCAAGACGCCTGTTCCGGTCTCCGGAACAGGCTTGGGGTTAAGCCGCGCCTCGGCGCGGCCGGGCATCTCCAGTCCGCACCCGACAGCTCACCTCGCAGGCGCCGGAGAGGAATTCGCCATGCCCGCGAAGGGTAAGCACCGCCGTCCCAAGAGCCAGCGTTTCACTCGTTCCCTCGCCGCCGCCGGAACCGGTGGCGCCGCACTCGCCCTTCCGCTGCTGGGCGCCGCCGGCGCCCACGCGGCCACCCCGCAGTCCGCTCCGGACCAGGCCGTCGCGTCCCTTCCGGCGGCGCAGCAGAACGCTGCCGGAAAGAAGGACGGGGGCGTGCGGACGTACACCGTGAAGGCCGGTGACTACCTCGTCAAGATCGCCGAAGAGCAGCACGTCAGCGGTGGCTGGAAGAAGCTCTACGCCGACAACCGCGAGGCCGTCGGCGACGACCCGTCGCTGATCCACCCCGGCCTGAAGCTGTCGATAGGCAAGAAGGCCGCGACGGGCACCGGCAAGCCGGCCGTCCCGGCCAAGCCCAAGACCACGTCGTCGAAGCCGTCGTCCTCCAAGGCGTCGTCCTCGAAGACGTCGGCCGCGAAGCCCGCCGCCGCGAAGACCACCACCGCCGACCGGGCCGTCCAGGCCGCGACCAGCGCCGCCGGCTTCACCGCCCCGGTGACCGGCCCGGTCGGCACCGGCTACAAGGTGGCGGGCAGCATGTGGTCCAGCGGTTACCACACCGGCGTCGACTTCGTCGTCCCGACCGGCACCTCCGTGAAGGCCGTGGGCGCGGGCACGGTCGTCTCCGCCGGCTGGGCCGGCGCGTACGGCAACCAGGTCGTCATCAAGCTGAACGACGGCTACTACGCCCAGTACGCCCACCTGTCCTCGCTCTCGGTGTCGGCCGGCCAGACCGTCACCGCCGGACAGCAGGTCGGCCTGTCGGGCTCCACCGGCAACTCCACGGGTCCGCACCTGCACTTCGAGATCCGCACCACGCCCGACTACGGCTCGGACGTGGACCCGGTCGCCTACCTCCGTACGCACGGCGTCTCCGTGGGCTGACCCGCACGACCACTTGCCTGACACGCCGCCGAAGGCCGGACCCCGATCCCCGGGTCCGGCCTTCGGTGTGTGGGCGCGAACGCCTCGACAGGCGAGGGTGGTTGGGACACAGTGATCGGTGCGACGAGAGCAAGCGCTTTCCGTCCGCTTGCTTTCCGCCCGCTTCCCTTCCTCTCCCTCGACCAGAAGGAGCCGTGTCCCGTGCCGACCACCCGCAGAGCGTTCGCAGCCCTCGCCGCCGGTGCCGCCCTGGGGGCCCTCGCCCCGGCGGGCACCGCGCACGCCGCACCGCACGGACGGCCGCGGCCCCGCCGCCTCCTCGCCCACGACGACTTCTGCCACGGACTGGGCCAGTGGGTCACCGAACTCCAGGACGGCGGCACCGTCTCCGCCTCCCGAGGCGTCCTCGACATCGACGTCCCCAGCGGGGCCACGGTCTGGTTCCGGGAGCGGCTGGAGGGACCGTACGTCCTGGAGTACACCGCCACCGCGGTGTCCGAGGGCGGGCCCAACGACCGCGTCTCGGACCTCAACACCTTCTGGAACGCCACCGACGTCCGCTCCCCGGACGACCTCCTCGCCACACCGCGCGGCGGCGCGCTCGCCGAGTACGACCAGCTGACCTGCTACTACGCCGGCTACGGGGCGAACTACAACACCACCACCCGGCTGCGCCGGTACGTCGGCGAGCCCGGTGTCCGTCCCCTGCTCCTCGACTACACCGAACCCCTGCTGGTGCCGAACCAGCCCAACCGGGTCCGGATCGTCTCCGCCGGGCCGACGGTCCAGTGGTGGAACAACGGCCGGCTCGTCTTCGACTACACCGACCCGCAGCCCTACACGGGCGGCCACTTCGCCTTCCGTACCGTGTGGAGCCACTTGCGGGTCACCGGGTTCCGGGTGTGGCGGCCCAGCCCTCAACACCCCTGACACAGGGCGTATTCCGGACTTGACGAACACTTGGAGAGTGGCTTATCTCACCGCGCGTCAAGCCTTGCCTACGGTCGCGTAGGTCACATTCGAAGGTGAATCATGTCCTGCTGTGGCAGACGATTCGAAGAGTGACAGCAGATCAGTGATCGGGTCGTACGTTGCGGTGGGGGACAGCTTCACCGAGGGCGTCGGCGACCCCGGCCCCGACGGGGCGTTCGTCGGCTGGGCCGACCGGTTCGCGGTGCTGCTCGCGGACCGCCGGCCCGAAGGCGACTTCCAGTACACCAACCTCGCGGTGCGCGGCAGACTGCTCGACCAGATCGTGGCGGAGCAGGTGCCGAGGGCCGTCGAGCTCGCCCCCGACCTGGTCTCGTTCTGCGCGGGCGGCAACGACATCCTCCGCCCCGGCACCGACCCGGACGACGTGGCCGAGCGGTTCGAGCGGGCGGTGGCGGCGCTGGCCGCCGCGGCCGGCACCGTCCTGGTGACGACCGGGTTCGACACCCGGGGCATGCCCGTGCTCAAGCACCTGCGCGGCAAGATCGCCACGTACAACGGGCATGTGCGGGCCATCGCCGACCGGTACGGGTGCCCGGTGCTCGACCTGTGGTCGCTCAGGAGCGTCCAGGACCGCCGGGCCTGGGACGCCGACCGGCTGCACCTGTCGCCCGAGGGGCACACGCGCGTGGCGCTGCGGGCGGGCCAGGTCCTCGGCCTTCAGGTCCCGGCCGACCCGGAACAGCCGTGGCCGCCGCTGCCGCCGCGCGGCACCCTGGAGGTCCGGCGGGACGACGTCCAGTGGGCACGCGAGTACCTGGTGCCGTGGATCGGGCGACGGCTGCGCGGGGAGTCCTCCGGGGACCATGTGACGGCCAAGGGAGCGTTGTCGCCGCACGACATCAAGATGCGGATCGCGGCGGTGGCCTGAGCGCGGGGGCCGGGCTCGCGGCGCCCTTCGTGGGCCGCGGGCCGGTTCCGGTGTGGTCGGTCCTTCTGTGGGCTGCGGGTTCCGGCCCGCCCGGGGGGTCTCGTGCGGGCTGCGGGTTCGGTCCCGGATTGTCGGTGGCTGTTGTGGGCTGCGGCGGTCCCGGGTTTTCGGGGCTTCTGTGCGCCGCGGGCGCTCGGTCTCGGGGTCGGTGCTTCTGCAGCTCGCAGGTCCGGTTCCGGCGCCGTCGGTGACCACCGTGGGTCCGGCCCGGGCGTCAGCGTGGGCGGTGGCTCCCGTCGGTCGCGGGACTGACCCCCGGCCTTGTCGGTGGCCCGACCATAATGGGATGCCTCACCGACTCCACCTGGAGGTACCGTGGCCGGTTTCCGTTCTCTCAGCTCCGGATTCCGCGCGCTGCGGCCCCCGGCCTTCGGTGCGGATCCGAGCGGGGAGCGCATGGCGCGGATCCGTAGATCGCCCCACTTCAAGGACGGCGTCTTCCAGAACCCGGGCGGCCCCGCCCGGACCCGGCCCTCGGCCTCGGGCCGGGAGTTCGCGAAGCTGTACTTCGACAAGGAGGCCCGCGGACGCCGCGCCCCCCAGGGGGCGATGCCGGTCCACGCCACCACGCTCGCCGACCTCGCCAAGCCGCCCGCCAGTGGACTGCGGCTGACCTGGATGGGCCACTCCAGCGTGCTCGCGGAGATCGACGGACAACGCGTCCTGTTCGACCCGGTGTGGGGCGAGCGCTGCTCCCCGTTCCCATTCGCCGGGCCCCGGCGGCTGCACCCGGTGCCCCTGCCGCTGGCCGCGCTCGGCCCCGTCGACGTCGTCGTCATCTCGCACGACCACTACGACCACCTCGACCTGCCCACCATCAAGGCGCTGGCCGGCACGGACACCCTCTTCGCCGTGCCGCTCGGCGTCGGCGCCCACCTGGAGCACTGGGGCGTGTCCGCCGGCCGGCTGCGCGAACTGGACTGGCACGAGACGACCGGGGTCGGCGGTCTCGCCCTGACCGCCGCCCCGGCCCGCCACTTCTGTGGCCGCGGCCTGCGCAACACTCAGCACACCCTGTGGGCCTCCTGGGTCGTCGCCGGGGAAGAGCACCGGATCTACCACAGCGGCGACACCGGCTACTTCGAGGGCTTCAAGGACATCGGCGCCGACCACGGCCCGTTCGACGCCACGATGATCCAGATCGGGGCCTACTCCGACTACTGGCCCGGGAACGACCCGGAGGTCGCGCCGCTGCCCGGCGCCTGGCCGGACATCCACATGAACCCCGCGCAAGGCGTCCAGAGCCACCTCGACCTGCAGCGGGGCCGGCCGGACGGTGCCCTGCTGCCCATCCACTGGGGGACCTTCAACCTCTCCCTGCATCCGTGGGCCGAGCCCGGCGAGTGGACGCTGGCCGCCGCCCGCGCGGTCGGACAGGCCGTCGCCCTCCCCGTTCCGGGCCAGCCCTTCGAGCCCGCCGGAGCGCTGCCCACGCGCCCCTGGTGGCGGGATGTCTCCCGGCCGCTGAACCGCAGGTGGCCCGTCCCGGCCCTGGCTTCCGAAACGTCCCGTGACGACCTCGACCTGGTGGGCGAGGACTGACCACGGACGAGCCGCGTGCGCCCCGCCGCACCGGGGTACCCGGCCTGTCGCCGGCTCATGGCCGGTCTGCCGAAGGGAGAGGTCCATGGCCCGGACCCTGGAAGAGCAGACGGTGCAGCAGCTCGGCGGTCCGCGCAGTGTCCTGGCGCGGCAGCGGCGCGACCACGCCGAGATGGACCGGCTGATGGAGAGGTACCAGGCCCTTCAGGACGGTCCGGAGCGTGAGGCCGTCCTGAAGCAGACGGTCCAGCTGGTCTTCAGCCACGCCTTCGCGGAGGAGACCGTGCTGTGGCCGGCCGTACGGCGCTCGGTCGAGGGCGGCGAGGAGCTAACCTCCCGGGTCGAGGAGGAACACCAGCAGATCAACGATCTCGTCGGCGAGATCGAACGCCTCCGGCCCGGCGATCCCGAGCGCGCGGACAGGGTGCGGCGGGTCTTCGCCCTGATACGGCAGGACATCCGGGACGAGGAGGACCTCGTGCTGCCCCGGCTGCAGGCGGCCCTGCCCACCGGCCGGCTGCGCCGGCTCGGCACGGCATGGGAGACGGTCCGAAGGAGCGCGCCCACGCATCCGCACCCCGTCGTCCCCCGCCGCCCGCCCGGCAACGCGGTCCTGGGCGTCCCGCTGAGTCTGTACGACCGGATGCGCGACGCCGTCGGCATGCGCGTGCCCAGGGCCGTGGTGAGGAAGGTCCTCGCCGGGCTGGCCGGGCTCGTGGTGTCCGTCGCGGTCACGGCGGTGCTGCGGCGCCGGCGGCGCTGAGCGGAACCGGTGCCCTTCGTGCTGCGCCCGCTGGTGGCGTGGGGGGCGCTCGGCCGGTCTGGCGGGGTCCGTCACTGGCCAGGGCGCTACGCAGAGTGAGTATCTGAGGGAAGCGGCGGTGCGGGGTCGAGCGCCTGCCGACCGCCCCGTCGCGCGTGGGATGGGTGCGCCCCGTGGGGCGGGCGGCCGAGGGGTCTCTTCAGCCCGCCCGACTGCCTGTGACCGCTTCTGAGCAGCTCGGATCGATTTCTTCTCCCTCGCGCCTGAGCGTTCCAGGCGTGCGTCGCTCAGGCGTGCGAAGCCTCATACCAGGGCGGGATGCTCTCCGTATGAGTTTGTCAACTGCCCACCGCACATGATGCGCTGGCGACTACCGTGAGTGGCCGTCGAGCAGGGGAGCGGGGTCGGTACGTGCAGGGGCAACGCGGACGAGGCGGTCGGCGCGACGGGGAGGCCGGCGTGGACCCCGCGAGGCACGCCCGCGCCCCGGAGCCCCGGACAGCGCGCGTCCGGCCGCGTGAGCCCGGCCGCACCCCCACGAGCTTCCCCGGCAACGGCAACCAGGCCCGACGGACCCGTACGAGGACACCGATGTCTCACCACCGCGCTCCGGCCGCCCGTGCAGAACGCCGTGAGGGCGGGCGGCACGGACGGCCGGTCATCCGTACCGCTCCCGCGCTGCCCGAGACCCACATACGGCCCCAACTGCTGCGGATCGCCGTGCTGCCGCCCGTCGCGGTCGCCCTCAGCGGCTGCGCGGCCGTGCTGTTCACCGTCCGCTCCACCGGGGCGCGGCCGAGCCACACCCTGTGGGCGGTCCTCGGCGGTGCGGTCTCGGTGACCCTGGCCGGCATCGTCATCGCCGCCGTGGCCGCGAACCGTACCGCCCGGGCCGTGCACGACCGCATCGGCGTCCTGCGCCGCGGCACCGCACGGCGCGAGGCCGACCTGCGCGCCCTGGTGGAGACGCTGCGCCGCGGCGACGGTCCGCCCCAGCAGCGGGAGCCGCGCGACGGCGCGCCCGACGACGCCGACGACTTCGACCTGCTCGCCGCCGACCTGGCCCGCGCGCACGACAGTGCCGTCACGGCCGTCGTCCAGGCGTCCCAGCTGTCCAGCCAGGCGGGCAGCGAGCAGAAGCTCGAGGTGTTCGTCAACCTCGCCCGGCGCCTGCAGTCGCTGGTGCACCGCGAGATCTCCCTCCTCGACGAGCTCGAGAACGAGATGGAGGACCCCGACCTGCTCAAGGGGCTCTTCCACGTCGACCACCTCGCCACCCGGATCCGCCGCCACGCCGAGAACCTCGCCGTGCTCGGCGGGGCCGTCTCCCGGCGGCAGTGGAGCAACCCGGTCTCCATGACCGAGGTGCTGCGCTCGGCCATCGCGGAGGTCGAGCAGTACTCCCGGGTCAAGCTGGTCCCGCCGATCGACGGCGAGCTGCGCGGCCACGCCGTCGCCGACGTGATCCACCTGCTGGCCGAACTCGTCGAGAACGCCACGGTGTTCTCCGCCCCGCACACCCAGGTGCTGCTGCGCGCCAACCTCGTCACCTCCGGGCTCGCCGTCGAGGTCGAGGACCGCGGACTCGGCATGCCCGTCGAGGAACAGGAACGGATGAACGCCCTGCTCGCCGACCCGGACCAGGTGAACGTCGCCCGGCTCCTGGACGACGGACGCATCGGACTGTTCGTGGTCTCCCAACTCGCCCGGCGGCACGGCATCACCGTCCGGTTGCAGACCAACATCTACGGCGGGGTCCAAGCCGTACTCGTCGTACCGCAGGCACTGCTCGGCCCGGCGCCGGGGGCCGCCACCGCCGACGCCGCGACACAGGCGCACGACGGTACGGAAGCGGCGGCCCGACCCGCGGCCGGCGCATCCCGGCAGCAGGCGCCGCACACGCAGGGGCAGGGCGCGCCGCACCCGGCCACCCCGGCGCCCGGGGCTGCCGCCGCCTCCGGGCCGGTGTCGGGGGTGGCCCCCCGGCACGCCGACGAGCCGGTGCTCGCGTACGGCCCCGGCACCGCATCGGAATCGCCCTCCCTGCGGGAAGCCGCACCCGAGTCCGCCCCCGCGCACCACACCGCTGAGGTGCGGGAATCCCGGCCGGGCGGCTCCACCGGCTCACCGTCCCGGCGGCAGCCCGGCAGCCGGACCGACGGCGGAGCACCGCCCCTGCCCGTGCGCGGTGCCCGGCAGGAGCGGTCCACCCCGGCCGACGCCGCGCCCGGCATCAGGTCCGCAGACCGGCGGACCCTCGCCGAGAACGCGGTGACGCCCCCGGTGCCCCGCAACGGTGCCGTGCGGGGCACCATGGGCAAGCCGCAACTGCCCCGCCGCCGCGCCCAGGAGCACCTCGTCCCCCAGCTGCGCGGCGGCCCCGCCCCGCGGCAGGACACCGAGTACCTCGCCGGCCACGACCCCGGCCTGATGGCGGCCTTCCAGCGCGGCATCGGACTCGCCGAGACCCAGCAGCGCATGGAGCAGGGCAGCGAGGAGCCGGCCCCCGCACAGCCGCCCCCCGCGCACGCATCCCGCACCGACCACACCACCCGGCACGACGGGAGCGCACCCGCCGGATGACCACCCCCCTCGTCCGGCCCCGTCTCCCGGCCGCGTCCGGGACCCCGCGCCCCGCATACCTACATACCCCAAGGAGTCGATCCAGCATGGCGAGCGAAGCGCCGACCGCCCAGGTATCCGATCTCGACTGGCTGATGAGCGGCCTCGTCCAGCGCGTGCCGCACACCACCGCCGCAGTGCTGCTGTCCTGCGACGGGCTCGTGAAGTCCGTGCACGGCCTCGACCCGGACAGCGCCGACCACATGGCCGCCCTGGCCTCCGGACTGTACTCCCTCGGCCGCAGCGCCGGCGTCCGGTTCGGCGACGGCGGCGACGTACGGCAGGTCGTCGTCGAACTCGACTCGACCCTGCTTTTCGTCACCACCGCCGGCTCCGGCACCTGCCTCGCCGTGCTCGCCGGCCGGGAGGCCGACGCGGCGGTGCTCGGCTACGAGATGGCGATGCTGGTCAAGAGCGTCCGCCCCTACCTCGTGACCGCTCCCCGTCAGCAGACCGTCGGTTCCCAGGCGATGAGGCCTTGAGCGTGGCGGCGGCCGGTGACGGGCCCTGGCTCGACGACGCGGCCGGTCGGCTGGTGCGCCCCTTCACCGTCAGCAACGGCCGCACCCGTCCCACCGTCGCTCTCGACCTGATGTCGCAGGTGATGGCCACCGGGACGACCCCCCTCGGCTACCTCGGCCCCGAACACGCGCAGGCGCTCGACCTGTGCCGCGCGCCCGTCCCGGTGGCCGAGGTCGCCGCCCATCTCAAGCTGCCGGTGGCCGTCACCAAGGTGCTGCTGGCGGACCTCGTCGACTGCGGGGCGCTGACCACCAAGCCCCCCGCGTTCCACCACAACCCGACGGACCGGGCCCTTCTGGAGGCAGTGCTCGATGGACTACGACGACAGCTCTGACTACGACGACGGCACCGACCCCTTTCCCACCGCGCTGAAGATCCTCGTGGCGGGTGGGTTCGGCGTGGGCAAGACGACCTTCGTCGGTGCGGTCAGCGAGATCGCCCCGCTGAGCACCGAGGAGTTGCTCACCACGGTCAGCGAGGGGACCGACAACCTCGACGGCGTCGAGAACAAACTCGAGACGACCGTGGCCATGGACTTCGGCCGCATCACCCTCAGCCCGCAGCACGTGCTGTACCTGTTCGGCACGCCCGGCCAGGAGCGGTTCTGGTTCATGTGGGACGAACTGTGCGAGGGCGCGCTCGGCGCGGTCATCCTCGTCGACACCCGCCGCCTGGAGGACTGCTTCGCGGCCGTCGACTTCTTCGAACAGCGCGGCCTCGCCTTCATCGTCGCCGTCAACGAGTTCGACGGCGCCTACCGCTACGACCCCGAGGAGGTACGCGCCGCCCTCGATCTCCCCGCGGAGATCCCCGTCGTGCGCTGCGACGCCCGGATCTCCAGCTCCGGCGTCCAGACCCTGCTCACCCTCGTACGCCACCTCCTCGCCCACGCACCGGCCCCCACCACGGGGTACGGCGCCCACATGTGATCCCCGCACACTCGTCACCGGAGCCGCATATGAGGTACGCCCACCGTCCGGGAGCCCGCCCATGAGCTACGACCCGCCCCGCCCGGCCGGCCGTCTGCTGCTCACCCCCGACGACAAAGAGGCCCCCGCCCGCACCCGGCGGCTGCGCGACCTCGGCCTGGGGCAGCGCCCCGAGCCCGCGCTCGACGCCTTCGCGGACCGCCTCGCCGGGCACACCGGCGCGCCGTACGCCATGGTCAACTTCCTTGCCGAGCACGGGCAGTTCTTCGCGGGCCTGCACACGCCCCTGATCGCCCCGGTGGTGCGCGCCGACGGCACCCGGGCCCGGCTGGACCGCGTGCTGCCCCGCGACCACGGCTTCTGCCCCCATGTGGTCGTCCGGCGCAAGGCGCTGGTGCTGGAGGACGTCCGCGACTACCCGCGCTTCGCGGGCAACCCGATCGTCGACGAGTTCGGCATCCACTCCTACCTGGGCGCGCCCCTCATCGACAGCACCGGCATGGTGCTGGGCACCGTGTGCGTCGCCGACCTGGAGCCCCGCCCCTGGGGGAAGTCCGGTCTCGCGGCCATCAAACAGCAGGCCGCGGATCTCGCCGTACGGCTGGAGCGGTGGGAGGGCGACGGGTTCCTGCCGTGAGGACCCGGTGACCGGGCAGGGTGTCCAGCTGAGCGGCCGGGGTGTGAAGGAAACCTGTGGCCGCGCTTAAGAAAAGCTCGATGGACCGGTGGGGCCGGAGTGCGGCAGATTGCTGTGCGATTCCACTCCTTCCCCCGGCGCCGGGCTGCTTCGGCATGCCCGCGGCCGGACCTCACTCACAGGAGCCGTAGTTGAAGGCGCTGGTCAAGGAGAAGGCGGAGCCGGGGCTGTGGCTCACGGACGTCCCCGAGCCCGCCGTCGGACCCGGCGACGTACTGATCAAGGTGCTGCGTACCGGTATCTGCGGCACCGACCTGCACATCCGGTCCTGGGACGGCTGGGCGCGGCAGGCCGTCCGTACGCCGCTCGTCCTCGGCCACGAGTTCGTCGGGGAGGTCGTCGAGACCGGGCGCGACGTCACCGACATCAAGGCCGGCGACCGGGTGAGCGGCGAAGGCCACCTGGTGTGCGGCAAGTGCCGCAACTGCCTGGCGGGGCGCCGGCACCTGTGCCGCGCCACGGTCGGACTCGGCGTGGGCCGGGACGGGGCGTTCGCCGAGTACGTCGCCCTGCCCGCCGGCAACGTCTGGGTGCACCGCGTGCCCGTGGACCTCGACGTCGCCGCGATCTTCGACCCGTTCGGCAACGCCGTGCACACCGCCCTGTCCTTCCCGCTCGTCGGCGAGGACGTGCTGATCACCGGCGCCGGACCCATCGGCCTGATGGCCGCGGCGGTGGCCCGGCACGCCGGGGCGCGCCACGTCGTCATCACCGACGTCAGCGAGGAACGGCTGGAGCTGGCCCGCAAGATCGGCGTCAGCCTCGCGCTGAACGTCTCCGGCACCGGCATCGCCGACGGGCAGCGCGCGCTCGGTCTGCGCGAGGGCTTCGACATCGGCCTGGAGATGTCCGGCCGCCCCGAGGCGCTGCGCGACATGATCGCCAACATGACGCACGGCGGCCGGATCGCCATGCTCGGCCTGCCGTCCGAGGAGTTCCCGGTCGACTGGGCCCGGATCGTCACCTCGATGATCACGATCAAGGGCATCTACGGCCGGGAGATGTTCGAGACCTGGTACGCGATGTCGGTGCTGCTGGAGGGCGGCCTCGACCTCGCCCCCGTGATCACCGGCCGGTACGGCTACCGCGACTTCGAGGCGGCGTTCGAGGACGCGGCGAGCGGCCGCGGCGGCAAGGTCATCCTCGACTGGACCGCGTGAGCCGGCCGCCTTTCGTACCCGGGCCTCCCGGCCCTTCCGTGCCCCGCCTTCCTAGGAGCTCTCCGATGTTCGACTCCGTGCGCGACGACCTGCGCGCCACCCTCGACGAGATCCGCGCCGCCGGACTGCACAAGCCCGAGCGTGTGATCGGCACCCCGCAGTCGGCCGCGGTCCACGTCACCGCGGGCGGCCGCCCCGGCGAGGTGCTCAACTTCTGCGCCAACAACTACCTCGGCCTCGCCGACCACCCCGAGGTCATCGCCGCCGCCCACGCCGCCCTGGACCGCTGGGGCTACGGCATGGCCTCCGTCCGCTTCATCTGCGGCACGCAGGAGGTGCACAAGGAACTCGAGGCACGCCTGTCCGCGTTCCTCGGCCAGGAGGACACGATCCTGTACTCCTCCTGCTTCGACGCCAACGGCGGTGTCTTCGAAACCCTGCTCGGCCCCGAGGACGCGGTCATCTCCGACGCCCTCAACCACGCCTCGATCATCGACGGCATCCGGCTGAGCAAGGCCCGCCGCTTCCGGTACGCCAACCGCGACCTGGCGGAGCTGGAGGCGCGGCTGAAGGAGGCGTCGGACGCCCGCCGCCGCCTGATCGTCACCGACGGCGTCTTCTCCATGGACGGCTACGTGGCCCCGCTGCGCGAGATCTGCGACCTGGCCGACCGCTACGACGCGATGGTCATGGTCGACGACTCGCACGCCGTCGGCTTCGTCGGCCCGGGCGGTCGCGGCACGCCCGAACTGCACGGCGTCATGGACCGCGTCGACATCGTCACCGGCACCCTCGGCAAGGCGCTCGGCGGCGCCTCCGGCGGCTACGTCGCCGCCCGCGCCGAGATCGTCGCCCTGCTGCGCCAGCGCTCCCGGCCGTACCTCTTCTCCAACACGCTCGCCCCGGTGATCGCGGCGGCCTCGCTGAAGGTGCTCGACCTGCTGGAGTCGGCCGACGACCTGCGCGTCCGGCTGACCGAGAACACCGCCCTGTTCCGCCGCCGGATGACCGAGGAGGGCTTCGACATCCTGCCCGGCGACCACCCCATCGCGCCGGTGATGATCGGCGACGCGGCGCGCGCGGGACGCATGGCGGAACTGCTGCTGGAACGCGGCGTGTACGTGATCGGCTTCTCCTACCCGGTCGTGCCGCAGGGGCAGGCCCGGATCCGGGTGCAGCTGTCGGCCGCGCACTCGACCGAGGACGTGCACCGCGCGGTGGACGCGTTCGTGGCGGCGCGGGCGGAGCTGGATGGCTCAAACACGCCGGTGACCTGAGAGAATCGTTCACATGATCGAAGCGCGGCGGCTCCACATCCTCCGTGCCGTGGCCGACCACGGCACGGTGACGGCGGCCGCCGCGGCGCTGTACCTCACGCCGTCCGCGGTCTCCCAGCAGCTCACCGCCCTGGAGCAGGAGACCGGCCACCGCCTGGTCGAGCGGGGCGCCAAGGGCGTACGGCTGACCCCCGCCGGTGAGATCCTGCTCAGTCACACCAACGCCATCCTCGCCCAGCTCGAACGGGCCGAGGCCGAGCTCGCCGCGTACCGCTCCGGGCAGGCCGGCACCGTCACCGTCGCCTCCTTCGCGACCGGCATCGCCCTCGTGGTCGCCCCCGCGGTGGCCCGGCTGGCCGAGTCGGCGCCCGGCATCCGCATCCGCGTCCAGGACGCCGAGGGTGACGCCAGTCTGCCGATGGTGCTGGACCGGCAGGTGGACGTCGCCGTCGCCGTCGAGTACCGCGGGGCGCCGCCCGCCGACGACCCGCGGCTGACCCACGTACCGCTGTACGCCGAGCCGTTCGACGCGGTCGTCCCCGTCACCCACCGCCTGGCCGACGCCGCCCAGGTGCCGCTCGCCGAGCTGGCCAAGGACGTGTGGATCGGTCCGTACCCCGGCAACCCCTGCCATGACGTGGTGGTGCTGGCCTGCGAGAACGCCGGATTCCAGCCGTCCTTGGAGCACTCCTCGGACGACTTCCGTGCGGTGGTGTCCCTCGCCTCGGCCGGTGCGGGTGTGGCCCTCGTGCCGCGCTCGGCGCTGCGCGGCATGGACCTGGCGGGGGTGGTGGTCCGCCCGGTCGACGGGGTGGCCCCGACCCGCCGGGTCTTCGCGGCCGTACGGCGGGGCGCGGAGGGCCATCCCCTGATCCGTCCGGTACTGGACGCGCTCGCGGCGGCCGCCCGGCGGCAGGACACCTATGTCGTCTCGCATCCGGGATAACATCTCGAATATGAGACAAGCCGCTGAGGTGACGGACGACGTCGACGCCCGGCTGGCCGCGCGCCTGGCCGAGTTGCGGGCGGCGCACGGCTGGTCGCTGGGGGAGCTGGCGGAGCGCAGCGGGGTGAGCCGCTCCACGCTCTCCCGTGCCGAGCGGGCGGAGATCAGTCCCACGGCCGCCCTGCTGAACCGCCTGTGCGCCGTCCACGGGCGGACCATGTCCCAGCTGCTCAGCGAGGTGGAGGCGGAGCCCGCCCCTCTGGTCCGGGCCGCCGACCAGCCGGTGTGGCAGGACCGCGCCTCCGGCTTCGTGCGCCGGTCCGTGTCCCCGGCGCACCCCGGTCTGCGCGGCGAACTCGTCGAGGGCCGGCTCGCCGCGGGCGCCGACATCGCCTACGACCGCCCGCCCGTGCCCGGCCTCGAACAGCACATCTGGGTGCTCCAGGGCGCGCTGGAGGTGACGGCCCAGGACGTCACGCACACCCTCGGCGCCGGCGACTGCCTGCGGGTGAGGGTGTGGGGGCCGACCCGGTTCCGCTGCGCCGGGCCGGACGACGTGCGGTACGTGCTGGCGGTGGTACGGCCATGACCGTCAGCCGGCTGGACGAAAGCCAGGTGCTGCAGCGCGCCGAGGAGTTGGCCGCACTGCTGGCCGACACGGTGGACGGCGGCGCCTCGGTCGGTTTCCTCGCACCGCTCGGCCGGCCGCAGGCGGTGGCCTGGTGGCGGGGGAGGGCCGCGGCCGTGGCCGCCGGACAGCTCGCGGTGTGGGCGGCGTACGGGGAGGGCAGGGTGCTGGGCACGGTGAGCCTCGTCTTCCCCGACAAGCCCAACAGCCGCCACCGCGCCGAGCTGGTGAAGCTCATGGTGCACCGGGACGCCCGCGGGCAGGGCCTCGGCCGAGCCCTCCTGGCCACCGCGGAGCAGGCCGCCGCCGCGGCCGGCATCACCCTGCTCCACCTCGACACCGAGACGGACAGCCCCGCGGAACACCTGTACCGCTCCGCCGGCTGGATGCCGATCGGGTCGATCCCCGACTACGCGGCCGACCCGGGCGGCGTCCTGCGGCCCACGACGATCTACTACAAGCGCCTGGGGGAAGCCGCACCGGCCAGGTGATTGTCAGTGGCGGGGGCTACGGTGCGTGGCATGCCGGATGCCGAAGACGTACGACGGATCGCCCTGTCCCTGCCGGACACGACGGAGAAGACCGCCTGGAGCATGCCCACCTTCCGGGTGGCGGGCAGGATGTTCGCCACGCTGCCCGAGGACGAGACGTCCCTCGCCGTGCGCTGCCCCAAGGAGGAGCGTGACGAACTCGTGCTCGCCGAGCCGGGGAAGTTCTGGATCGCCGGCCACGAGGCGCAGTTCGCCTGGGTGAGGGTCCGGCTCGCCGCCCTGGAGGACGAGGGGGAACTGCGGGACATCCTCGCCGACTCCTGGAGACAGGCGGCCCCGCCTCAGCTGCGGGAGGCCCACCCGGCGCTGGGCCTGCCGGCCGTGGACTGACGGCACGGGGCGTTGTCAGTGCCCCGTGGCATGATCCGGAGGACCGGGCGGCAGCCGGGGATGGAGGGGATCCGGCTGCCGCCTCACCGGCCGCTCAGGAACCGGGTGACCGACGCCCGCAGGGATCGCGCGTCGAGGCCGTGCGCGGTGGCGTGCTCCTCGACGCGCCCGTACCGGCGCAGCTCGCGGCGGCCCACCCCCAGGCCCAGGACCCGGTGGGGCACGTCGGACAGGGCGTCGTTCGCGGCCGCCGTCGATGTGCCCGCCAGGTACGGCTCGACCAGCACGACGTCGGTGCCGGCCCGCTCCGTGGCCCGCCGCAGGGCGGCCGCGTCGAAGGGGCGGACCGTCGTCCCGTACAGGACGGTGACGTCCAGGCCGTCCGTCGCCTCGAGCACCGCGTCCAGCATCGGCCCGACGGCGAGCACGACACCGGACCGTCCCTCGCGCACGGTCAGGAACCCCTGCCCGTCGACCGGCCGTGCCACCGCGTTCGCCTGCACGGACAGCCGCACGTACACCTTGTCGTCGCCGGCGGCGACCGCGTGCCGCAGCAGCGTCTCCGCCTCGTCCGGATGCCCCGGCACATGCACGGCCCAGCCGTCCAGGGTGTCCAGCAGCGCCACGTCACCCGGGGCCATGTGCGTGTACCCGCCGGCCGGCCAGTCGAAGGAGGCGGCGGCGCTCACCAGCACCGCGCCCGCGTCCTGATGCCCCAGGTCCAGCTTGACCTGCTCGAAGGGCCGCTCGACGAGAAAGCTGGCGAAGGTGTGCACGACGGGTCGCAGCCCGGTCAGGGCGAGCCCCGCGGCCGCCCCCACGAGCAGCTGTTCGCGGATGCCGACGTTGATCACCCGGTCCGGGTGGCGCCGCTGCGCCTCGGCGAAGCCGTCGTTGCCGATCTCGGCGAGCACCACGGCGACCCGCGGATCCTCGTCGAGCAGCCGGGAGACGACAGGGGCGAAACGGTCCCTCATGGTGTCCACGGAAGTCGGTCCTCTCCAGAAGTCGGCGATGTGCGGGGCGTTCAGGCGTTCTTCGGCTCGACCCTGGCCACCACCAGGTGCGGGCGGCCCGGGTGCGGTGCGGTGAAGGCGGCGTACAGGGCCTCGTGGTCACGGCCGTCCACGGTCACCGCCGACCAGCCCGCCGCCTCGAACCGCGCGGCGATGCCGCCGGGGCGGGCATGGCTGGCGGAGGCGTTGTCGACGACGACGGTGTGCAGGTTCTCCAGCCCGGCGGGCCCCGCGAAGGCGATGGCCTCGTGGTTGCTGCCCTCGTCCAGTTCGGCGTCCCCGATCAGCACCCACACCCGCGGCTCGTCGAGCCCCTGGGCGCGCAGCCCCAGCGCCGTACCGACGGCGATCGGCAGGCCGTGCCCGAGCGAGCCACTGCCGATCTCGGCGCCCGGCACGAGCGTGCGGTCGGGGTGGTGCCCGAGCGGGGAGTCGTACGAACCGAAGCCCGGCAGCCACTCCACCGGCACGAACCCCTTGGCGGCCAGCACCGCGTAGTACGCCATCGGCCCGTGCCCCTTCGACAGCAGGAACCGGTCCCGCGCGGGGTCGTCCATCCGCTCCGGCCCCACCCGCAGCACCCGGTCGTAGAGCACCCACAGCACGTCCAGCGTGGACGTGGCCGCCGGACCGTGCTTCTCGTCCCCGGTCATCAGGCCCATCAGGCCCGGCAGATCGGTGTAGTCGTACGTGCGTCCGCGTGCGTCGATGGTCGTCATGCGGTGATCGTGCGACCTCAAGCGAACTTGAGGTCAAGCCCGGCCGGATAAAACCGGTGCGCGATCACCGGCCCGAGTGCGGTATTGTTTCCCTGCGCGTTCGGCCAGGGGAAACCCCAGGTCAGACGGGTAACGGGACGTGGCGCAGCTTGGTAGCGCACTTGACTGGGGGTCAAGGGGTCGCAGGTTCAAATCCTGTCGTCCCGACGTACACACGGGCTGGCGCCCGGACAGGGCCTTGGCTCACTTCGGTGAGGCAAGGCCCTTGATCGTTCTCAGCCTGGGGCGCCCCTCACCTCGTCCTACGGTCAGACCGACCACGTCTCCACCGTGGTCGGCACGCCGTCCACCTCGGCGGTCGCGAAGGTGCGCCGGGCGTCGGCGACGGCGAGGCGCAGCCGGAGCCCCGGCACATCGGTGCGGACGGACAGATCGCCGGCGTCGGAGAGGCGTGCGGAGACGGTCGTCCGCGTGCCGTCCGGCTCGTGCAGCACGCTCCGGCTCGGACGAGAGACGGCCGGGCGCACCCAGACGGCGGTCACCTCCCGGAAGGGAGCGCCGCCCGCGTGATCGGCGGGGGCGCTGGTGAGCAGCAGGCTTCCGGCGCGCAGCCACAGCGGCACCGCCTCGAGCGGTAGTTCGACGGCGTGCCAGGCGGGGCCGCCGACGGGTGCGCCGCCCCGGTACGGCACCCACTCCCCGGGCGGGAACCAGACCTGCCGCCGTCCCCCGGGCGTGTACAGCGGGGCGACCAGGAGGTCGCGGCCCAGCAGGTACTGGAGGTCGGCGGCGTGGGCGTCGGGGCGGGCGGGATGATCCAACGGCATGGGGCGGGCCAGTGGCTCTCCCGTGCGGACCGCCTCCACCGCGGCCCCGTAGAGATACGGCAGCAGACGCATCCGCAGGCGCGCGGCGTGCAGGACCGCCGCGTACGCTTCCTCGCCGAAGTCCCAGGGCAGGCGGGAGGTCATCCCGTGGAAGCGGCTCAGCGGCGACAGCAGGCCGTACTGGGCCCAGCGGACGAACAGTTCGCTGTCCGGGGTGCCGTGGAAGCCGCCGATGTCGTGGCTCCAGAAAGGGTGGCCGGACAAGGACAGAGACAGGCCGGCGCGGAGCGTGGAGGCCAGGTCCTGCCAGCTCGCGTTGGGGTCTCCCGTCCACTTGGCGCCGTGGCGCTGGCCGCCGGTCCAGGACGAGCGGCCCCAGGTCAGACCGTGACCCGCGATCTCGCGGGTGACCTCGGCGGCCAGGTCGTTGTACAGCAGGGGGTAGAGGTTGTGCAGGCGGTCGCCGGTCAGGCCGTTGTGGGCGACGGCGTCGGCGGGCACCGCCTCGCCGAAGTCGGTCTTCAGCACGGACGCGCCGCCGGCGAGCGCCTCCCGCATGCGGCTCCGGAACCAGTCGAGGGCCCCCGGGTGGGTGAGATCCAGCAGGGCCGTGGCCGGATGGGCCTCACCCCAGGGCCGGCCGACCCAGGTCGCGCCCGGGCCCGACCCGGTGCGCAGAAACCATCCGTTCCGCTCCACCTCCTCGAAGTACGGGCTGCCGACTCCGATGTACGGGTTCATCCAGAGCGAGACGTGGAAGCGCTGTGCGGCCAGTTCCGCCATCAGCCCGGGCGGGTCCGGGAACGCCTCGGTGTCCCAGCGCATGTCGGACCAGGAGCCGTGCGGCTGCCAGTAGGTGTCGAGGTGCAGCACGTCGCAGGGAAACCCGCGTGCGCGGATCCGGCGGGCGCGCTCGCGCACCTCCTCGGCGTCCTCCCGGCGGAAGCCCCCGGAGATCCAGGGGCCGAAGGCCCACTTCGGGGGCAGCAGCGCGGGTCCGGTGAGGGCGCGGTAGGCGGCCAGGCACTCGGCGGGGGAGCCGGTGATCAGGTAGTAGTCGAGCACCTCGTCGGGGACGGTCATCGTCCAGGCACCGGTGTTGCGGTGCGCGAGGTCGAAGACCGCGGGCGTGGTGGTGTCCACCAGGACGGCGTACCCGCGGCTGGAGAGCAGGAAGGGCACCGCCTTGTAGGAGCGGGTGCCGGTGGAGCCGAGGGCATCCTGGACCCAGCACTCGACCTGCTGTCCTCGCAGGTCCAGGCCGGTGAAGCGTTCGCCGAGGCCGTAGAAGTGCTCGTCGGGTTCGGTGACCCAGCTGTCGTGGTGGGCGAGGCGGCCGTCGGTGAGGTCCGTGACGCCGAGCGGCAGCACGGTGGGGCGGTCGGCCGGGTCGCTCACGTCGGTGGCCTGGTGCAGGGTCCGGCAGTGGCGGTCGGTCAGCGCCAGCGTGAGGGGCGACAGACGGACCTCGACGCGCAGGGTGGCCAGACGCAGGGTGACCGTGCCGGACGACTGCTCCACGGCACAGCGCTCCTGCGACCCGGGCACGACGCGCACGCGCGGTGCTGCCGGCGCGTCCGTCATACGCAGGGTGATTCGTACGCAACCGCCCCTCGCGGGGCGCAGCCGGAGCGTGCCCGCGCGTCCGGACGCGGTGCGCACGTCGAGAACCACGCCCTCGGCCGCGGCCCGCGCGACGGAGGCGGCCACGACCGGATCGGCGGGACGGGCCGCCGTCAGGGGCGGGGGCGGTGCCACGTAGGCCGCCTGGTCACGGGGGTGCGGCGAGGACATGGTCATCACCTTCCGCTGCCGGCGGTCAGCCCGCCGACGATGAAGCGCTGGAAGAGCGCGAAGACACACACCACCGGGAGGGTGACGAGGGTGGCCGTGGCCATCAGCGTCCCCCACGCCGCGCCGTGCTGCCCGATGAAGGCGTTGAGCAGGACGGTGACGGGCTGGACGTCGGGCCCTTGGGCGAGCGTGAGGCCGAAGAGGAACTCGCCCCAGCCGAGCAGGAAGGACAGCCCGGCCGCGGCGACCAGGCCGGGGACCATGAGCGGCAGGACGACACGCAGCAGCACGCCGGGCAGTCCGCAGCCGTCGACGAGGGCGGCCTCCTCCAGCTCGGGCGGGACGCCGCGCAGCACGGGGCGCAGCACGATCACCGTGAACGGCAGGGTGAGCGTCGTGTCGGCCGCGATCAGTCCGAGGTAGGTGTCGTCGAGACCGGCCCGGCGTTCCAGGATGAACAGCGGCGCCGCCAGCACGATGGCGGGCGGCAGCTGGGCGACGAGCAGCGCGAGCACCATGGTGCCCGAGCCCCGCATCCGGACCCGGGCGAGCGCGTAGGCGAGCGGGACGCCGAGGAGCAGGGTGAGCGCCACCACTCCGCAGGAGATCACCACACTGTTGACCAGAGCCCGGGGCAGCTCTTCGTAACCCAGCGCCGCGCGGTAGTTCTCGGTGGTGAGCGGTGCGGGCACCCACTGCGGGGACGGCGCCTGGATCCGGTCCGGCTCGGTGAGACCGGTCTTGACCATCCAGTAGACCGGCAGGAGGAAGACGGCGGTGACCACCACGGCGGTCGTGGTGAGCAGCCAGGGGCGGCGCGGTGGTTTCATACGGCGCCCCCCGCCCGTTCCTCGTGGCGCAGACGTCGTACGTAGAACACGCCCGCCAGCAGGGGTACGACGAGCAGCAGCAGGCCCGCCGCGGCCCCCTGGCCGAACCGGAAGGACGTGAAGAAGACCTCGTAGACGTAGAGCGAGAGCACGCGAGTGGCGTCGACGGGGCCGCCGCCCGTCATCACGAAGACGACGTCGAAGACCTTGAAGGTGTACACGAGGCCGAGCAGCAGCACCGTCACCGACACCGGCCGCATCAGCGGGAGGGTGATCCGCCAGAAGCGCTGCCAGGCCCCCGCGCCGTCGATGGCCGCCGCCTCGTGCAGCTCGGGGTCGATGGTGTACAGCCCCACCAGGAGCAGCAGCATGTGGAAGGGCACGCCGATCCAGATGTTGGCGAGGACCACCCCCGCCAGCGAGGTGGCGGGATCGGTGAGCCAGTTGTGGGACCAGGTGCCCAGGCCCACCGCCTCCAGCAGGGCGTTGTAGGCCCCGGACTCCGCGTCCAGCAGCCAGCGGAAGAGGGTGCCGCTGACCACCTGGGGCAGCAGCCAGGCCACCAGCAGCAGGGAGCGCAGCAGACCGTTGAGCGGAAAGGGGCGGGCGAAGAGCAGGGCCAGGGCGAAGCCGAGGGTGAACTGGAACACCAGCGATGCCAGGGTGAAGAGCACCGAGAGGCGTACGGAGTGCCAGAAGGCGGGATCCTCGGTCACGGCCCGGTAGTTGTCGAGGCCGTTGAACGGCCCCGGTCCGCCGAGCAGGACGCCCAGTTCCACGTCATGGACGGACGTCCACGCGTTGTACAGCAGGGGGTAGGCCAGGAAGAGGGCGAGAAAGACCATGCCCGGCAGGCAGAACAGGCAGCCCGCGCGACGACGGCGGACAGAGGGCGAGCGCGGACCGCTCATCTCCCGCCCAGCGCCTTGTCGATCTTCGTGGCCGCCGTCCGCGCCGCGGCGGACGGGGACGCCGAACCCGTGAGCACGGCCTGCTCCGCCTCCGCGACGGCCTGCGAGGCGTCGGCGTAGTGCGGCCCGTACTGACGCGGACGGGCGAGGGGCAGCTGGCTGAGGAAGAGCCGCAGGGCCGGATCGGACGCCCAGGGGCCGCGGTCCGCGAGGTCCCTGCGCGCGGGGAGGTTGCCGAACGACTCCAGGTAGGGCACCAGGACCGAGGGGCGCTGGGTGAACCGCAGCACCTCCCACGCCTTGTCCACGTGCTCGCTGCCGGCCATCACGACCCAGTTCTCCCCGCCCAGACAGGTGGCGGCCTCCTTGTCCCGGGGCAGGGCGACGACGTTCCAGTCGAAGCGCGCCTTCCGCAGCGTGGGGATCTGCCACGGGCCGTTGATCTGCAGGGCGGCGCGCTGGTTCACGAACCGCGTGTTGGCGTCCTGCTGGGTCCAGCCCACACACTGCTCGGACAGTGAGCCCTTGGCGACCAGGTCGTCGAGGAAGGACAGCGCTGTCGCGCCGTGGGTGGCGAAGGTGTCCAGGTCGCCGCCGGCCTGCCACAGGAACGGCAGGAACTGGAAGACGCCCTCCTCGGTCCTGATCGCGCTCAGGGCCAGTCCGAACCGGTCACCGCGGGTCAGCCGCTCGGCCGCGGAGGCCAGCTCGTCCCAGGTGGTGGGAGGCGCCACGCCGGCGGACTGAAGCATCCGGGTGTTGCAGTAGAGGGCGAGGCAGTTGCTGTTGTTCGGGATGCCCAGGGTCTTCCCGCCGACCTGGCAACCGTTCCACGGGCCCCGGTAGTACTGGTCGGCCTGGCCCCACTCCTCGACCCTGTCGGTCAGGTCGGCCAGCAGACCGCTGCCGCCGAGGGAGTTCATCGAGACGTTGTCGACGATGGCGATGTCCGGCAGGTCGCCGGAGATCGCGCCCAGGGTGATCTGCCGTTCGAGGTCCGCGAACGGGAAGGTCCGCCGCTCGATCCGTACGTTCCGGACACCGGACTCGATCTGCCTGATGAGGCGGTTCATGCCGGGCCGGAAGTTGTCCAGGGTGAAGTAGTCCCACCAGGTCAGCGTCACGGGACTCGCCCGCCGGCCCGGCTCGCCCGCCGCGTCGGAGCAGGCGGCCAGGGCACCGCCGAGGCCGAGGGCGGCCGCTCCGGCGCCCGCGGCCCGCAGGAAGCCACGACGGTCGACCGGGTACGCCATGCTGCCCTCCCAGGAGGTCGGCGTCGATAAGGAGTCGAAAGAAAGGATACGGATCAAAACGTCATTACTGGACTTATCAGAAATCGATCTCGAAATCCGGGAATTCCACCCCCTGTTCCATACCGGGTGCCGCTCGGCAGGGGCCGGTGCTGGCGCGCAGCGTGATCAGGGGCTTGAGCAGGACGTGCCGGGGAGGCGCGTCGAGTGACCGCAGGCGCTCCATCATCAGCTCGACGCCTGCCCGGCTCATCTCCTTGGCGGGAATCTCGGCAGCGGTGAGCTGCGGGGTGACCTGTTCGGCCCAGGGGCTGGCCGCGACGCCCACGACCGAGAAGTCGCGTGGCACGCTGCGGCCCTGCCGGGTCAGGCCGCGGTAGATGCCCTCCAGAGCCGCCTCGTTCATGGTGACCAGGGAGGTCGTCGCCGGATCGTCGTGCAGGATGCGCTCCACGACCTTCTCGCCCGAGGCCAGGTCGTCGCCGCACAGGTAGGCGTGGGGCGTCAGGCCCAGCTGCGTCATCGCCCGGGTGTAGCCCTCGTGGCCGAGCCGCGCGAACCCGTACCCGCTGTTGAACAGGTGTTCCGATCTGTTCACGAAGGCGATCCGGCGGTGACCCAGGTCGGCGAGGTGATGGACGCAGCCGGCGGCGAGACCGGCGAAGTCCAGATCCACCCAGCCGGTCCCCTCCGTGCCGTCGTTGCGGCCGATGGCGACGAAGGGAAAGGCAGCCTTCGTCAGGTACTCGACGCGGTCGTCCTCCCGGCGGATCTCCATGACGATCACGCCGTCCACCCGCTGCTGCGCGACCATCCGCCGCAGCGAGGGGTCCTCCGCGGTGGCGGCGGGGGAGAGCAGCACGTCGTAGCCGAACGCGGCGGCGGCCTCGGCCACCCCGCCGATGAAGGCGAGCTGCATCGAGGTGTACGTCCGGTTGCGGCCCGCCGGAGGGTAGAGCAGCCCGAGCGTGTACGTGCCTGCCCCGGCAGGTTCTCCCGTCGTCCCACCCGTGCGCCCTGTCATGGTCAGCCGACCGGGAGGGCTTGTTCCGCCCAGATGGTCTTGCCGGTCGGGGTCTGCCGGGTGCCCCAGCCCTGGGTGAGCTGGGCCACCATGTGCAGACCCCGCCCGCCCTCGTCGTAGACGCGGGCCCGGCGCAGGTGGGGGGCGGTACTGCTGGCGTCGGACACCTCGCAGATCAGCGTGCGGTCCCTGATCAGCCGCAGGCCGATCGGTACGGCTCCGTAGCGGATGGCGTTGGTGACGAGCTCGCTCACCACCAGCTCGGTGACGAACGACACCTCCTCCAGCCCCCACAGCGCGAGCTGACGGGCCGCCTGGCCCCGGGCGTCGGCCACGACCGCGGGGTCGGACGGCAGGGCCCAGGCGGCCACCTGGTCGGCGTGCAGGGCCCGGGTGCGTGCCAGCAGCAGGGCCACGTCGTCGGCGGGACGGTGCGGCAGCAGCGCCTTGAGGATCGCGTCGCAGGTGACGTCCAGCGAGGGGAAAGAGGAGGCAAGGGCTTCGCAGAGGCGTTCCAGGCCGAGGTTCAGGTCGTGATCGCGCGCCTCGATCAGGCCGTCGGTGTAGAAGGCCAGCAGGCTCCCTTCGGGCAGTTCCAGCTCGGTGGACTCGAAGGGCAGGCCGCCGATGCCCAGCAGCGGCCCGGGGGTCAGGCGGGCCACGCTGACCGAGCCGTCGGGAAGCAGCACGGCGGGCGGCACGTGACCGGCGCTGGCGAGGGTGCAGACCCGGGAGACCGGGTCGTAGACGGCGTACAGGCAGGTGGCACCGATCCCGCCGGTGTACGGCTCGTCCTGGAAGGAGCCCGGGTCGTCCGAGGTGAGGTGGATGACCAGGTCGTCGAGGTGGGTGAGGAGTTCGTCCGGGGGCAGGTCCACATCGGCGAGGGTGCGTACGGCGGTGCGCAGCCGCCCCATGGTGGCGGAGGCGTGAATGCCGTGGCCGACCACGTCGCCGACGACGAGCGCCACCCGGGTGCCGGACAGCGGAATGACGTCGAACCAGTCGCCGCCCACCCCGGCGCCCGTACCGGCCGGCAGATAGCGGTACGCCACATCGACGGCCGCCTGTCTGGGCAGATCGCGGGGGAGCAGGCTGCGCTGGAGGGTGAGCGCGTGGGTGCGCTCCCGGGTGTAGCGGCGCGCGTTGTCCACCCCGACGGCCGCCCGGCCCGCGAGCTCCTCGGCCAGGACCAGGTCGTCCTGCTGGAAGGGCGTCGAACCCGCCCCGCGGGCGAAGACCGCCACACCGAGGGTGGTGCCGCGGGCCCGCAGGGGAGTGGCCATGACGGAGTGGAACCCGTACTCCCGCACGCGCGCACTGCGAGTGGCGTGCCCGGCGACCCAGCGCGAGAAGTCGGGGTCGCCCGCCCCGCTGAGTACCGGTCGCCCGCTGGTCAGGGCACGCGCCGGAGGCGCGAAGGCGGGGTAGGTGTCGAGGGCGCCGAGGTCGACGGCTGCCTCGGGCACGCCCTCGGGCGCCGAGGACTGGTGCGCGACCCGGCGCAGCGCCACGGCGGCGTCGACCGGTCCGGGGCCCGGCTCCTCGCCGTGCACCACACAGTCGAGCAGATCCACGCTGACGAAGTCGGCCAGCCGAGGGACGGCCAGGTCGGCGAGTTCCTGTGCGGTGCGCGCCACGTTCAGGGTGGCGCCGATCCGCGTGCCCGCCTCGTTCAGCAGGGCGAGCCGCTGACGGGCCGAGTGCTGCTCGCTGCTGTCGAACGTCGCGGTGCCGACACCGGCCACCTCGCCGGTGGCGGGATCGCGCACCGGCCACAGCTCGATGATCCAGGCATGCTGACGGGCGGGGACCGGCGCCGGGGCGAAGCGCTCGTAGCGCATCGGCCGGCCCTCTTCGGCGACCCGGCGGACGCAGCGCAGGAACCCTTCGTCGGCCCGCGCCTCGGCCAGGAGATCCGGATACGGCGACGGGCGCTTCGCGGACGCCGGCTCCCTCCCGCCCTCCGCGACCGCGTTCAGCCGCCATGAGCGTGACGAGGTGCTGTAGGCGGACAGGGCGATCGAGGACTGGTCGAACGCCCACTCCACCATCCTCCGGTCGTGCTCCGCTGCGGACCGGTCCGTGGTGGCGACGACGAGGAACTCCCGGGGCGTGCCGTCCCCGCCCAGCGAGGGATGGGCGTGCAGGGTCAGCTCGACCCGGTGACCGTCCCGGTGCCGGAGCGCCACCGTACCGCTCCACTCCTGGGAGGTGATCAGCGAGAGCCCGGCGGCTCGGGGAGCCCGGGGACCGAAGAGGAGGTCGGCCGCCGCGCGTCCCACCACCTCGGCGGCGTCGTGGCCCAGCAGCCGCCGCGCGCCCTCGCTCCACCCCGTGACGATGCCCTGCGGGGTGACCGTGGCTGTCGCGGCATCCGTTGACCGCAAGGTGTGACCATGTTCCTGGGCAAGACTGGCCATTCTCGCTCAATTCGCACGGATGAGGTGACTGACAGTCCCAGCGTGCGCGCCGGGCAGGTATCGGACAAGTCGTGTGCCGGGCCGGCCGGGGTTCCGCACGCGCGGGGGAGAGCGGTCCTCCCGGTGTCCCCGCCGACGGGCTTTGCGGTGCCCTTGCCCGGGGATGACCGGATGTCTGCCTCGCCATGACCGGTTGCCGACGCACCGGTGGTCATCATGGTCGCGGCAGGTAAGGCATGCCTGCGCTGACCGGCCGTCGCCGAGGCCGGGAGTGAGGCCGGAGGGTGCGCCAGAGATGTGGGACGACGCGTTTCCGAGTTTTCTCATCGGGCTGCGGGAGGGACTCGAGGCCGGGCTCATCGTCTCGCTGCTCGTCGCCACCCTGGTGCGGGCCGGGGCCAGGGCCCGGCTGCCCCAGGTGTGGACCGGAGTCCTGGCCGCCCTCGCCCTCGCGCTGAGCTTCGGCGCGGTGCTCACCTTCACCGCGGCCTCCCTGTCCACGGCGGCGCAGGAGGCGTTCGGGGGCACGCTCAGCGTCGTGGCCGTCGCGTTCGTCACCGCGATGGTGTTCTGGATGCGCCGCTCGGCGCGGAGCCTGTCGGGTGAGATCAAGGAGAAGGTCACCGGGGCGCTCGCCATGGGCGCGGGCACCTTGATGGCGACCTCGTTCCTCGCCGTCGGCCGCGAGGGCTTGGAGACCGCCCTGTTCCTGTGGACCACGGCCCGCGCGGCCGGCGAGTCAGCGGGGCCCCTGACCGGCGCGGGCCTGGGCCTGGTGCTGGCGGCGGGCCTGTGCTGGGGTCTGTACCGCCGCGTGCTGAAGATCGACCTGACCCGGTTCTTCACCGCCACCGGGGCCGTCCTCGTGATCATCGCCGCCGGGGTCCTCGGCTACGGGCTGCGCGACCTCCAGGAGGGCGGGGTGCTGCCCGGCGGGACGGCGTACGCCTTCGACCTGACCGGCAGCGTCGACGGCGGCTCCTGGTACGCCTCCCTGGCCCAGGGCGTGTTCAATCTGACCCCGGTCATGACATGGCTCCAGGTGGCCGGGTACGCCGGCTATCTCGGCATCGTCATGACCCTGTTCGTGCGCGGGGCCCGCCGCCCCGCGCGGCCCGGGGAGCCGGCCGCGGCCCCGGTACGGAAGGAGAAGAGGCCCGGGCCGTCCTCTGTACGGCGCCGGCCGGCCTGGGTGATCCCGGTCGCCGTGGTCGCCGTCCCGGCGGTCCTGGCCGGCGCCGTCGTCGCCCTGAGCCGTCCCGAGCCGGGCGGGGCGCAGACCGTGGCCGTCTCGCCGACGGAGTGCGGCAAGGGCTTCACCGCGCCACGGCCCGGGCGCCGGACCTTCCAGATGCGCAACACCGGCAACCAGACCTCCGAGGTGTACCTCATCGACCCGGGGACCGGCGCCGTCTACGGGGAGATCGAGGGGCTGGCCCCCGGCACCACCCGCGACCTCGTCGCCACGGTCACCGCCGGCAGCTACGCCTGGCGCTGCGTACCCGCGAGCGGCAGGGCCGCCACGTCCAAGGCCGTCCGGGTCAGCGGCGCAGCGGGCGCCGGTGCCCGGGCCGTCGTGCCCGTGTCGGCGAAGGACCTGGCCGGGCCGCTCGCCGCGTACAAGGCGTACGTCGAGCGGGGCCTGGCCGGCCTCGTCGTACAGACTCGCCGCCTCAGCGACGACATCACCGCAGGGCACCTCGGCCGGGCCCGCGCCGACTGGCTGACCGCACACCGCACGTACGCCTCGCTCGGCGCCGCCTACGGTACGTTCCAGGACTTCGACCAGAAGATCAACGGGCGGCCCGACGGGCTGCCAGGGGGCGTGCGCGACAAGGACTTCACCGGTTTCCACCGCGTCGAGTACGGCCTGTGGCACGGGCAGCCGGCGCGTGAGCTGGCGGGCCCGGCGCGGCGACTCGCCGCCGACGCGGCCGGTCTGCGCAAGGCGTTCCCCTCCCAGGACTTCGACCCCGGCGACCTGCCCCTGCGCACCCACGAAATCCTGGAGAACACCCTCCAGTTCGAACTGACCGGCGACGCAGACCAGGGCAGCGGTACGGAACTGGCCACCGCCGACGCCGACCTGGCGGGCACCCGCGAACTGCTCACCGTCCTCAGGCCGTTGCTGACCAGCCGGTCCCCGCGGCTGCTGCCCACCGTGGACGCCGGCATCGCCCGGCTGCAGCGCCTGCTCGACGCGGCGCACCACGGCGGCATCTGGACCCCGCTCGACCGGCTCGACGCCACGGCCCGGGCCCGTATCGACGGGGCCACCGGGCAGCTGCTGGAGGACCTGGCACCGGTCCCGGACCTGCTGGAGATCCGGAGGTCGGCGTGAGGGCCGACCGGACCGCCACGACGACCGCGACCGCATCGCCCCTCACCCGACTCGCGAAGGGACCCACCCGATGACGTCCGCCGAAGAACCGGCCCCGCGGGGCGGCTGCCCCGCCGGAGCCGACCGCCGGGCCTTCATGAGGAGAGCGCTCGGCGCCGGCGCCGCCTCAGCGGCCCTGGCCGGGGGAGGGTTCGCGCTCGGGCGCGACACGAACGCCTCCGGGGTACAGGCGGTCGGCTACGGGAGTCCCGCCACCGCCGCCAGGGTGCCCTTCCACGGCCCCCACCAGGCCGGCATCCTCACCCCGGCACCGGCCGCCGCGGCCTTCGTCTCCTTCGACGTCATCGCCGACGACCGCCGGGAGCTGGCCGAGCTGCTGCGCACCCTCACCGCGCGCGCCCGGTTCCTCACCTTCGGCGGTACGCCCACCGACCTGGGGGTCGGCGCGCCGCCCTCCGACAACGGCATCCTCGGACCGGTCGTCCCCGCGGACGCGCTCACCGTGACCGTCGGTGTCGGCGCCTCCCTGTTCGACGACCGCTACGGGCTGGCGAAGGCCAAGCCGCGCCG
Source organism: Streptomyces sp. NPDC052682 (assembly GCF_040678435.1). Taxonomy (NCBI): domain Bacteria; kingdom Bacillati; phylum Actinomycetota; class Actinomycetes; order Kitasatosporales; family Streptomycetaceae; genus Streptomyces; species Streptomyces sp. NPDC052682. The sequence continues at coordinate 277,887 of NZ_JBFATS010000007.1, forward strand.
GCTGACGCCCATGCGGACGTTCCCCAACGACGACCTGAACCCCGCCGAGTGCCACGGCGACCTGTCGCTGCAGCTGTGCGCCGCACGTCAGGACACGGTGCTGCACGCCCTGCGCGACATCGCCAAGCACACCCGCGGCGCCCTGCAGATCAGGTGGCGGGTCGACGGCTTCCAGAACGTGCCCCGGCCGAGCGGCGCCCAGCGCAACCTGCTCGGCTTCAAGGACGGCATCGCCAACCCGGACGTGCGCTCCGCCCGCGAGATGAACCGGCTCGTCTGGGTCCAGGCGGGCCAGGACGAACCCGCCTGGGCGACCGGCGGCAGCTACCAGGTCATCCGGATCATCCGCATGCTCGTCGAGTTCTGGGACCGGGTGTCGCTGACCGAGCAGGAGAAGATGTTCGGCCGGCGCAAGGACACCGGCGCCCCGCTCGACGGCGCGCGGGAGACCGACGTCCCCGACTACGCCAAGGACCCGCACGGCAACGCCGTTCCGCTCGACGCGCACATCCGCCTCGCCAACCCGCGCACCCCGGCGACCGACGACTCCCGCATCCTGCGCCGCGGCTACAACTACGACCGGGGCGTCGACGCGGTCGGCAACCTCGACATGGGCCTGGTCTTCTGCTGCTACCAGCAGGACGTGCGGCGGCAGTTCGAGGCCACCCAGACCCGCCTCGTCGACGAACCCCTGGTCGACTACATCTCTCCGACCGGCGGTGGTTACTTCTTCGCCCTGCCCGGCGTCCGGGACTCCTCGGACTGGCTTGGACGGGGATTGCTCGGGACCTGATCCGGCCGGCCGGCGGTGTCCTGCCCACCCGGGCGTGCCCGTGCCCGGACATGCGCTCCGCCGGCGAACTCCGTCTCGCCGGGCCGCGCACCCGGCCTCCAGCCGGGCGTCCCGCCGCCCGGTGCCGGCCTCCCCGTCCGGCCCACGACTCGCCGACAGAAAATTTAACCGCTCGTTTTCTTGAACCGTTCGTGTTTAGCAGGGTAGGTTCGGGGCATGACCGCATCCCAGACTCCGACCCCCGCCGAGGAGCTGCGCGGTGCCGGCCTGCGGGTGACGGCCGCGCGTGTCGCGCTGCTCGAGACCGTCCGGGACGGTGACCACCTCGGCGTCGAGGCGATCGCCTCCGGGGTGCGTGAGCGGGTGGGGCACGTCTCCCTCCAGGCTGTGTACGAAGGCCTCCACGCGCTCACCGCGGCCGGGCTCATACGGCGGATCGAGCCGCCCGGCAGCCCTGCCCTGTTCGAGGGACGCGTCGGGGACAACCACCACCACCTGGTGTGCCGGTCGTGCGGTGTCGTCGCCGATGTCGACTGCGCGGTCGGCGAGGCCCCTTGCCTGACCGCCTCCGACGACCGAGGCTTCTCGATCGACGAGGCCGAGGTCATCTACTGGGGCCTGTGCCCCGCATGTTCCACCGCCAGCACTGCCTGAGCACCCGTGATTCACCTAGTTCGGAAGGACATCCATGTCTGAGAACCCCGATGCGATCGTCACCGACCCGAAGGCGGAAGGCACCGGAGGCTGCCCGGTCGCGCACGGACGTGCCCTGCACCCCACCCAGGGCGGCGGAAACCGCCAGTGGTGGCCGGAGCGGCTCAACCTGAAGATCCTCGCCAAGAACCCGCCCGTGGCGAACCCGCTCGGTGAGGAGTTCGACTACGCCGAGGCCTTCCAGAGCCTGGACCTCGCGGCGGTCAAACGGGACATCGCGGAGGTGCTGACGACCTCGCAGGACTGGTGGCCCGCCGACTTCGGGCACTACGGCCCGCTCATCGTCCGGATGGCCTGGCACAGCGCCGGCACCTACCGGATCAGCGACGGCCGCGGCGGCGCCGGCGCCGGCCAGCAGCGCTTCGCGCCGCTCAACAGCTGGCCCGACAACGCCAACCTCGACAAGGCCCGCCGCCTGCTGTGGCCGGTGAAGAAGAAGTACGGCCAGAGCCTGTCCTGGGCCGACCTGATGATCCTCGCCGGCAACGTCGCCCTGGAGACCATGGGCTTCGAGACCTTCGGCTTCGCCGGTGGCCGCGAGGACGTGTGGGAGCCCGAGGAGGACGTGTACTGGGGCCCCGAGACCACCTGGCTCGACGACCAGCGCTACAGCGGCGACCGCGAGCTGGAGGACCCGCTCGGCGCGGTCCAGATGGGCCTGATCTACGTCAACCCCGAAGGCCCCAACGGCAACCCGGACCCGCTGGCCGCGGCCCGCGACATCCGTGAGACGTTCCGCCGCATGGCGATGAACGACGAGGAGACGGTCGCCCTCATCGCCGGTGGCCACACCTTCGGCAAGACCCACGGTGCCGGCCCCGCCGACCACGTCGGCGCCGACCCCGAGGCCGCCTCCATGGAGGAGCAGGGCCTCGGCTGGAAGAACACCTACGGCACCGGCAAGGGCGCGGACACCATCACCTCCGGCCTGGAGGTCACCTGGACCGCCACCCCGACCCAGTGGAGCAACGGGTTCTTCAAAAACCTCTTCGAGTTCGAGTACGAGCTCACCAAGAGCCCGGCCGGCGCCCACCAGTGGGTCGCCAAGGACGCCCCGGAGATCATCCCCGACGCGCACGACCCGTCGAAGAAGCACAAGCCGACGATGCTCACCACCGACCTGGCGCTGCGCTTTGACCCGGTCTACGAGCAGATCTCCCGCCGCTTCTACGAGAACCCCGACGAGTTCGCGGACGCCTTCGCCCGCGCCTGGTTCAAGCTGACCCACCGTGACATGGGCCCGAAGTCGCTGTACCTCGGCCCGGAGGTCCCGCAGGAGACGCTGCTGTGGCAGGACCCGCTGCCGGAGCGTGAGGGCGAGCTCATCGACGCCGAGGACATCGCGGTCCTCAAGACCAAGCTCCTCGACTCGGGCCTGTCCGTGTCGCAGCTGGTCAGCACCGCGTGGGCGTCGGCCTCCACCTTCCGCGGCAGCGACAAGCGCGGCGGCGCCAACGGTGCCCGCATCCGCCTGGAGCCGCAGCGCGGCTGGGAGGTCAACGACCCCGACCAGCTGGCGCTGGTGCTGCGCACCCTCGAGGGCATCCAGCAGGAGTTCAACGCCAACTCCGGTGCCAAGAAGGTCTCGCTGGCCGACCTGATCGTGCTCGGCGGCTGCGCGGCGGTGGAGAAGGCCGCCAAGGACGGCGGCTTCGACGTCCAGGTGCCCTTCACCCCGGGCCGTGTGGACGCCACCGAGGAGCACACCGACGCCGAGTCGTTCGCCGCGCTCGAGCCGAAGGCCGACGGGTTCCGCAACTACCTCGGCAAGGCCAACCGCCTGCCGGCCGAGTACCTGCTGCTGGACCGCGCCAACCTGCTCACCCTGAGCGCCCCGGAGATGACCGTCCTGGTCGGTGGCCTGCGCGTCCTGGGCGCCAACCACCAGCAGTCCCAGCTGGGCGTGTTCACCACCACCCCGGGTGCGCTGACCAACGACTTCTTCGTCAACCTGCTCGACCTGGGCACGACGTGGAAGGCGACCAGCGAGGACCAGACCACCTTCGAGGGCCGTGACGCCGCCACGGGCGAGCTGAAGTGGGCCGGCACCCGCGCCGACCTGGTCTTCGGCTCGAACTCCGAGCTGCGCGCCCTCGCGGAGGTCTACGCGAGCGACGACGCCAAGGAGAAGTTCGTGCAGGACTTCGTCGCGGCGTGGGACAAGGTCATGAACCTCGACCGGTTCGACCTGGTCTGATCAGTCCGGTCAGTCCGGTGCGGGTGTCCGGCCCGCCCGGACACCGAAGAAGGGCCCCGAGGGCGACGCCCTCGGGGCCCTTCCCGTGCGCCGGGGCCGGTGACCGGTGTGTCAGACCGCCCAGCCCGCGTGGGCCAGCGCCTGCTTCAGCAGCACGCCGTGGCCGCCCGGCATCTCGCTCTGCACCGCCGGTGACAGCGCCTCCTGCGGGCTGAACCACACCAGATCCAGCGCGTCCTGCCGGGGCCGGCAGTCGCCGGTCACCGGCACGATGTAGGCGAGGGACACGGCGTGCTGACGCGGGTCGTGGTACGGCGTGATGCCCTGCGTCGGGAAGTACTCCGCGATCGTGAAGGGCTGGAGCGAGGCCGGTACGCGGGGGAGGGCCACCGGGCCGAGGTCCTTCTCCAGGTGGCGCAGCAGGGCGTCCCGGACGCGTTCGTGGTGCAGCACGCGGCCGGAGACCAACGTCCGGCTGACCGTACCGTCGGGCCCGATGCGCAGCAGCAACCCGACGCTGGTGACTTCGCCGCTGTCGTCGACGCGGACGGGGACGGCCTCGACGTACAGGATCGGCATGCGGGCGCGCGCCAGCTCCAGCTCGTCGGGACTCAGCCAACCGGGCGTGGTTTCGGTCATGTCAGACATCGCTTGATCATACTTTCAAGGGTTCGGGCTGTCTGGGTAGCCGCTCCGGAACAACTGTGACCGGCCCCACGCTTCTATCCTGCGCCGCCGGCGAGCCGGTACACCCGGCGGGCGTTGTCGCGCCCGGCCCACTCGGCGATCCGCAGCGCGTCCGCCGGCGCCAGCTCGTCGGCGTCCACCCGCTCCTGGAGCAGCTCGGCCAGGCCACGCCGGAAGGCCAGCGCGCCCAGGTGGTAGAACTCGGCCACCCCGTAGGCGTCGGAGCTGTACAGCAGCTTGCGGAACGGGGTGATCTCCAGGGCCTCCGCCAGCACCGCCCGCGCCCGGCCGGGACCCACGTAGTGCAGGGTGAGACCGACGTCGAGGTACACCTGCTCGAAGACCGCCGCCAGGTAGGCGGCCTGCCGCTGGTAGGGCCAGCAGTGCAGCAGCAGGACGGGGATCGTGCCGGCGGTCAGCCGCAGCCAGTCGGTCAGCAGGGCGGGGTCCGCCCGGTGCAGGCGGAGGTCGCTGTCCCCGAACCCGGTGTGCAGCTGCAACGGCAGCCCGAGGTCGACGGCGGTCCACAGCAGGTGCCGCATCAACACCGGGTCGTCCAGCCGCCCGCCGCGCGCCAGCCAGTGCCGGGCCGCCCCGGTCACCAGTGCCTCGGCCGGCCGGGCCGGGTCCAGGTCGAAACCGGTGCGGTAGGCCGCCACCGACTTCACCGCCACCACCCCCGGCCGCCGTACCGCCTCCTCGGCCGCCGAGCGGAAGGCCTCCGCGTACGCCTCCGGTTCGACGCCCGCGGCCGCCACCGACTCGGCGACGCCCTCCAGCCGGACCACCTCGTACGCGGTGCCGCCGGCGGCCGCGGCCAGCTCGGCGGGCGGGGTGAGCGGGTGCGGGGCGTACCCGGTGTCCACGCACAACACGTCCGTCCCGGCGGCGGTCAGGAAGCGCCGGGTCACTTCCGTCCCGCCCAGCTCGGCCCGCCGGGCCAGGTACTCCTCGGCCGGGGCGTGCCGCGGCAGGTCCAGCAGGGGAGCGCAGTGGCGGCGGATGGCCACACCGGCCGGGCTGTCGAACGGCGAGACGCCGGGCCACGCCTCGCCCTCGGTGATCAGCGACTCGAACCCCGGCCGGTCCAGTTCCGCGGTGACGACCCCGTGGCAGTGGTGGTCGACCAGCCGGAGGGCGTCCAGCGCCTCGCGCACGGCGCTCATCTCAGTACGTCCACCGGTACGCCGCCGCCACCTGCTCGTCGTCCAGCCCGGCCACCGCCTCGCTCTCCCCCCGCCGTACGGCGATCACCGCGTCGGCGAGCACGGGGCCCAGCGCATCCCGCAGCCGGGTGTCCTCGCGGAACGCGGCGACGGCCTGCTCCAGCGACGTCGGCAGCCGGTGCACGCCCCGGGCCGCCGCCTCGGCCGGGGCGAGCCGCGCCGGATCCCCGGTGATCTCACCGGGCAGGGCCGCGGCCGACTCCAGCCCGTCCAGTCCGGCGTCGATCAGGCAGGCCAGCGCGAGGTACGGGTTGGCGGCCAGGTCGACGGGCTTGATCTCCAGGTTCGCGGCCTGGTCGCGCACCCCGGCGGTGCCGGTGACGACCCGCAGCGCGGCCTCCCGCGTCTCCCGGCCCCAGGCGGTGAACACCCCGGCCCACCGGGACGGCTTCAGCCGCAGGTAGCTGGCCGGGCTGGGCGCGGTGACGGCCGTCAGGGCGGGCAGGTGGGCGAGGACACCGGCCGTGAACGACTCGGCCTCGGCCGTCATGCCGTACCGGCCCGCCCCGCCCGCGTGCAGGTTGACGCCGTCACGCCAGGCGGAGAGGTGGAGGTGGCCACCGTTGCCGACGCCCTGCGCGAGGACTGCCGGGGCGAAGGACACCCGCAGCCCGTGGCGCAGCGCCACCGCCCGGATCGTCTGCCGCACCAGCACGCTCCGGTCGGCCGCGGCCACCGGGTCCAGCGCCCCCACCGACAGCTCGAACTGCCCGGCCGCGTACTCGGGATGCAGCTGGTCGACGTCCACGCCCTGCGCCGCGCAGGCCGCCAGCAGGTCGGCGGTGTAGTCGCTGAGGTCCACCTGCCGGGTGGCGCCGTACGCCGGTCCGGTCGTGGCCGGGACGAACGCGCCGTCGGGAGTGTCCCGGCCGATCGCCCACTCGATCTCGACGGCCGCCCGGAAGCTCAGGCCGTGCCGCTCGGCGGCGTCGGCGACGATCCGGCGCAGCAGGGTGCGGCCGCACGCGGGGTGCCGTTCGCCCTCCTGGGTGATCCGGTCCACCGGCGCCCACGCCCAGCCCGGCTGCGCGGACAGCACCACCAGCTGGTCGAGGTCCGGGTACAGCCGCAGGTCGCCGTCCGGTGAGCCGAGGACGTCGGTGGAGACGATCGTGTCGTGCGCCAGGAACGTGTCGAACACCGGGGACATCCCGACGCCCCAGGCCGCGGCCGCAGGGAGCCGGGCCGTCGGCACCGTTTTGATCCGGGCGATGCCCGCGGTGTCGACGTAGGCCAGGACCACGCCGTGCACGCCCCGGCCGGCCAGTTCGCCGCTCAGCGCGGTGGCCCGCTCCACGTCACCGGGACGGCCCCCGGGCACCGGGTCGGCCAGGGTGGTCATGCGGTTCCTCCTCGAGGGCCGGGCCGGTCGCGTCCGGTTCCGGTCAGGGTCTGACGGCCGGTCAGGGCTTGACGGCCACCGCGCCGTACTGCGGCACCGGCGTCTGCGCCTGCTGCGCGCGCCACTGCGAACACGACACAAGGCCCGGCTCGAGCAGTTCGAGGCCCTCGAAGAACGCGGCGATGTCCGCACCGCTGCGGGCGGTGATCGGCGGGGTGGCGTTCTCGTTCCAGAACGTCATGGCGGGGATCTGGCCCTCGCCGCCGAGGTCGGCGTCGAAGGTGGGGTGCGTCAGGACCAGAAAGCTGCCGGAGGGGACGACGGCCATCACCTCGCGCACGATGTCCCGGGCCTTGCCGGTGTCGAGCACGAAGTTGAGGATCCCCAGCATCATGACCGCGACCGGCTGGGTGAAGTCCAGGGTCCGCCCGGCCCGTTCGAGGATCGTCTGCGGGCGGTGCACGTCCGCGTCGATGTAGTCGGTGACGCCCTCGCCGGTGCCGGTCAGCAGCGTGCGGGCGTGCGCCAGCACGATCGGGTCGTTGTCGACGTAGACGATCCGGGCGTCGGGCGCGATGCGCTGGGCGATCTCGTGGGTGTTGTCCCCGGTCGGCAGCCCGGTGCCGATGTCGAGGAACTGCCGCACCCCGCGCTCACCGGCGAGGAACGTCACCGCCCTGCCCAGGAACTCACGGTCCGCGCGGGCGATGTCCCGGATGACCGGGAACATGCCGGCGACGTGCTCGCCGACCTTCTGGTCGACCTCGTAGTTGTCCTTGCCGCCGATCCAGTAGTTCCACACGCGCGCGTTGTGCGCCACACCGGTGTTCAGCCTCGCGGCCCCGCTCGTCGGGGTGTGGCTCTCGCTCACGTCCTGCTCCTTCTCACACGTGCGGCCCTCGCCCGCTCATTGTGCCGCCGGGTGATCATCGCTGTCCCGGAAATCGGCACACCCACGGCGACGGCGGCCCGTGCCGCGCGCGTCGCGAGCCGGTGTCACCCCACCTCGCCGGGCGTCGCGGGCGGGGTACGGCCCGCCTGGACGTCCTTCAGGCGCTTCGCACCCTGGCCCACCGCCGTGTTCACGGTGTCGTCCTCGAAGCCGTCCAGGCCGCCGGCCGTCACGGTGATCGCGTCGGTTCCGACACGGACGGCGGCGACGCCCAGGGAGACGGTGGCGGGGTCACCGGCGGCCCTGCCCTGCACCGTCACATGGAGGCCCTGCCGGGCGTCGCCGGCCTTGGGCAGGGCCGTCTCGGTCACCTGGATCGTGCGCCGGGCACCGGAGGGGTCGATGACGGTGAACTCGTCGCACTCGACGGGCATGGACTTCAGCCAGGCCAGGGAGTCGTCCAGCCGGCCCCGGTCGTACGCGGCCACCTGGTACAGCAGCCGGGAGTCGCCCTGCTGGAAGCCGGCCAGCGCCGAGGCGCCCTCGGGTTTTCCGAGCAGGTCGTTGTCGTAGAGGGCGTCGATCAGCCGCTGGCACCGGGAGGCCGCGGACTTCCCGGAGAGGAAGGCGGCAACGTCGACGGTGCCGACCAGCAGGCGGTCGCGCCAGCGCTCGGCCCCCTTGACCTGTGACCAGTCGTCCTCCAGGTCGGCCTCGGTGACCAGCGCCGCCCGGGCGCCCGCCGCGGTGAGGGTGCGGCCCGGGCTGGGGGCGCGGCCGGTTCCGGCGACCGGCGACGCGGGGGCGTCCGAGGCCGTCCGCGCACCACCGTCACCGTTGGCCGAGCAGGCCGCCGTGGCCAGCAGCGCGCCCGCCGCCAGAGCCGCGGCGAGGACACGGGCGCCTGGGGTACGGGTCATCGTGGCTGCCTCCTGGGAGCGGGGTCCGTGCCCCCAGGGCATCACCGGCCCGGTCCGGTCACCAGCGCACGCGACCTGTTCGGGTGAGGACGCCAGGCCACCGCCTCACGCGTCGCCCCGCGCGTACCCGTACCCGCCCGGGTGGGGGCTCGCGGGGTGCTCCGCCCTGGACGTGGCACCAGCCTCGCTCGTCCAGGAGCGGTGCAGGCGTCAGCGCTTGACGCCCACTGCGCCGTACAGCGACACCGGACGCTCCCCGTCCTCCGCCTCCTCGTCCGCCCCGGGACGCCAGTCCTTCACGGACACGATGCCCGGCTCGAGCAGTTCCAGGCCCTGGAAGAAGCGGGCCGTCTCGGTCTGTGAGCGGGCCACCAGCGTCACGCCGCCCGCCGCGTACGCGGCGATGCCCCGCCGTACGTTCTCCGGCTCGAAGTCGGCGGTCATCGCGGACAGCACCAGGCAACTGCCCGGCGCCAGCGCGCCGACGAGGGTGTCCACCAGGTCGTGGGCGCCGTCCTCGTCGGCGATGAAGTGCAGCAGGGCGATCAGGGACAGGACGACGGGACGGCCGAAGTCGAGGACGGCGGCGGCCCGTTCGAGGATGGTGTGCGGTTCGCGTGCGTCGGCCTGGACGTACTGCGTCACACCCTGCGGCGTACCGTGCAGCAGCGCCGCGGCGTGGGCGAGGACGATCGGGTCGTTGTCGACGTAGACCACGCGGGCGTCCGGGGCCACGGACTGGGCGATCTGGTGGAGGTTGGGCTCGGTCGGGATGCCGGTGCCGATGTCGAGGAACTGGCGGATCCCGTGTTCGCCCGCCAGCAGGCGCGTGGCTCGCTGCATGAACCGGCGGTTGGCGCGGGCCTGACGCGGTGCCTCGCCGTTGATCGCCGTGATCCGGCGGCCCAGTTCCTCGTCGACGGGGTAGTTGTCCTTGCCGCCGAGGAACCAGTCGTACACCCGCGCCGAGTGCGGCTTGGTCGTGTCGATGCGGTGGGTGGCCGGTTCGGTGCCGGTCACGCGGTCTCCTTCGCTCGCCGGTGGGGGCCGGCGGACTGCGCGCCGACGGGGCTGTCAGCAGTCTGACACCATCATCCGGCGCGGCGGAGGGCGTCTTCGGCCACCTCCTTGTCGATCGCCGCCCGTACCAACGCGGCGGCGAGCGAGGCCGGTTCGGTGTCCTTCGCGAGCTTCACCAGCCGTTCCGCGTCCACCGGCAGCCTCAGGCGCTCCGCCCCCTGGAGGGCCTTGCGGTCCAGGTACGGGGCGGCTTCCCGCCACACCAGCTGCGCCTCACGCAGGAAGATGTCCGCGCCGGCCGGGCCCACGCCCGGGAACTCCTGCAGCAGCCGCCGCAGTTCGCGGACCTCGCCGCCGGCGTCCGCGCGCAGCCGCCGCAGGTCGCCGCCCCACCGCTCCAGCAGCAGCGCGGCGGCGTCACCGAGCTGGGTGGCGGTGCGCTCGTCGTAGCGCCGGTAGCCGCCCCGGCCGAGTGCGTCCACGCGCTCTCGCCAGGCTGCCCCCGCCATCCGGCGCGGATCGCGCAGCCCCGCCTCGTACAGCTCACGGGCGGTGGCCACCGCGACCGATCCGCGGATGCGGGCACTGAGCAGATGCGCCAGCACCAGCAGCCGGTACAGCGGCTGCGGGCTGTCCTTCAGCCGGATGCCCGCTTCCTGGGCGTACGTCTGTCCGTGCGCGCCGACGAGTGCGCGCACGACACGCTCGTCGCGGTTCACGGCGTGCCCCCTGAGCGGTTCACGGTCCTGCGGTGTGACGGATTCACGGCCCTGCCACCCTGACCGGCTGACGGCCTTGCCGCCCTGACCGGTTCCCGGTCCTGCGCCTTGACCGGCTGACGGCCCTGCGCCGTGACCAGCCGGTGCGGGCCCTGCGCCATGAACGGCACGGTGCGGGCCCTGCGCCGCGAACGGCACACGGACCCGCATCCCGACCGACCGGTTCAGATGCACGCGCCCCGACCGGCTCACGCGCTACGGCTTGAGCGGATCGTGGCCGAGTGTCATCAGCCGGTGCCGGCGGCGGGTGTCCTCGTCCGTCGTCTCCGTCTCCGGCTCGTTCTCCAGGTCCGCCTGCGCGGTGACCGTGTCCACGACCTTCCGCATCACGCGGATGTCGTCCGCGGTGAGGTCGGTGCGCCGCTTCTGCAGGATGGCCAGGACGTGCTGCCCGGTGGGCGTGCCCGCCTCCTGCGGCAGCGGCTCGGCCTGCTCCTTGGCGTCCCGGACCCGCAGCCAGGCCGCCAGCTCGGCCGAGGTCATGTTCACCACGCGGTGGAAGTCCTCCCACAGCGCGTCGAGTTCGAGGGCGTCGGTCATCGGGTGCCCCTTCCGTACGTACGTGCTCACGAGGCCGTCGGCGCCGGACCCGCAGGGGTCCGTCAGCCCGTCAGCCCTCGCGCGGGAAGTTCTCGGCGTCGAACATCCACCGCTGCTTCTCCAGCTCGGCGGTGATACCGATCAGCAGGTCCTGCGTGACCGGGTCGGACTTCTCCGTGGCGTCGATCCGCTCGCGCAGCCGCCTGATCGCGGCTTCCAGCGACTCCACCATCACCTGCACGACCTCCCCGTCGCGCACCCAGCCTTCCTTGGGGGCGGGCAGGCTGAAGGCCTTGGCGATCGTCTCCGGGCGGCCGTCCACCGGGACGCCGAGCGCGGAGGAGCGCTCCGCGACCGTGTCGGCGTACGTCCGGGCCGTGGAGACGACCTCGTCGAGCTGGAGGTGGATCGAGCGGAACCTCGGTCCGACGATGTTCCAGTGCGCCTGCTTCCCGATGAGGGAGAGGCCGAGCAGGTCGACCAGGGTGTCCTGGAGCGCCTCGCAGGTGACCCGGCGGGCCTCCTCGGGCAGGGTGCTCCTCACGACCGATGTCATCGAGCGCTTCTCCTTCTCGTGTCGTCCCTGGACGTGCCGGCTCTACAGGTGCGGAGCAGCTCCACGCGTTCCTCTTCGCAGGTCCCGCCCCACACGCCCGAGGCCTGGCCGCTGCCCAGCGCGTAGGACAGGCAGTCGGTCACCACCTCGCAGCGGGAGCAGACGCTCTTTGCGGCGGCGATGTCGCGCAGCGCCGGGCCGCTGGTGCCCACGGGGAAGAACAACTCGGGGTCCTCGCCCACGCACGCGGCTCTCCGCAACCAGTCCATGCGGGCGCGGGTGCCCCCGGCGAACCGGTGCAAACGCGAACGCGGCGATGCCAGGCGTCGCGGCGGTGCCAGGCGTCACTCAGCCCCCGAGAACGGTGTCCAGGAAATCTTTCAGGTCCGCGAAGACGAGTTCCCTGCCGATCTCGTTGAACACCTCGTGCCGGGCGCCGGAAAAGATCCGCACGGTCGCCCCGCCGGCGCTCAGCTCCTCGACCCCCGTCCTGCTCCCGGGCAGCGGCACCAGCCGGTCGTCGTCCCCGTGCAGCCACAGCACCGGCAGGCCCCGCACCGCACCGGCCTCGGCGACCGTCTCCAGCGTCCGCGCGAACGCCTCGGCCGTCGGCCGCTTCATCGGCCCGTGCCACACCAGTGGGTCCGCGGCGTACGCGGCGCCCACCGCGGGATCGCGGGAGAGCGCGGCCGGGCCGACCGCGACGTCCGGCATCGCGCCGTGGGTGTCGGCGTGGGCGAGCAGCCGCCCGGGCGTCTCCCACCGGCCGATCACCGGCCCGGACAGCACCAGGGCGGCCAGTCCGGCGCCGTACCGCTGGGCGTAGCGGGCGGCGATCAGGCCGCCCATGGAGTGCCCGATCATCACGACCGGCAGTCCGGCGTGGGCGCCCGCGGCCAGCTGGGCCACGGCCCGTACGTCCGTGACGACCTCCTCGAAGTCGTCGATCAGCACCCGCTCGCCCGCCGACTTTCCGTGGCCCATGTGGTCGGGGCCGTACACCGCGGCGCCGTGTCCGGTGAGCACCCGCGCGAGCTCCTCGTACCGGCCGGCGTGCTCCCCGTACCCGTGCACGACGAGGGCGACGTACCGTGGCCGGGGGCACGGCCACTCCCGGACGTGGATTGCGCCCCGGGTGCCGGTCAGGACGTGCTCGCGGGCGTCGGCCATGGCTCCTCCGGGATGACGGGGTGAACTCCCGGCGGATCTTCCCAGCGAGCCGGTGCGCCGTCTATAGTCCGAAACTAGCGGTGCTAATTAATTGGTGGTGCCGCCATGACTGAGCGATGACGGTCAGGAGTTCCCTCGTGCGTCCCGTCCACTTCGCGGCCGCCCGCCGCACCCCCATCGGCAAGCTGCGCGGAGCCCTGTCCACGGTCCGGCCCGACGACCTCGCGGCGGCCGTGATCCGCGCCCTCGTCACCGACGTGCCCGCCCTCGACCCGGCCCGCATCGACGATGTCTACTGGGGCGCCGCCAACCAGGCCGGCGAGGACAACCGCAACGTGGCCCGCATGGCCGCGCTGCTGGCCGGCCTGCCCGAGTCGGTGCCCGGCGCGACGGTCAACCGGCTGTGCGCCTCCGGTCTGGAGGCCGTGACGGCGGCCGCCCGTACGATCGCCGCGGGCGAGGCCGACATCGTCGTCGCCGGCGGCTCGGAGTCGATGAGCCGCGCCCCGTTCGTCCTGCCCCGCCCCGACGAGGCCCTGCCGCACCGCGTCGAGACCTACGACACCCGGCTGGGCTGGCGCCTGGTCAACCCGGCGATGGAGGACCTGCACGGCCTGCTGTCCATGGGCGAGACGGCGGAGGAGGTCGCCGAGCGGTACGGCATCGCGCGCGAGCGGCAGGACGAGTTCGCCCTGCGCAGCCACCGGCTGGCCGCCCGGGCCCGCGAGGACGGCCACTTCGACGACGAGCTGCTGCCGGTGGAACGCCCCGACGGCGTGGTCGTCGACCGCGACGAATGCGTCCGCGAGGACACCTCGCTGGAGAAGCTGGCACGGCTCAAGCCGGTCTTCCGCGTGGGCGGCACGGTCACCGCGGGCAACGCCTCCCCGATGAACGACGGCGCCGCCGGCCTGCTCCTGGTCAGCGAGGAGGCCCTCAACGACCTCGGCCTGGAGTCCCTGGGCCGCTACGTCGCCGGCGCCTCGGCCGGTGTCCACCCCGACGTGATGGGCATCGGCCCGGTCCCCGCCACCCGCAAGGCCCTGGCCCGCGCCGAGTGGACGATCGCCGACATCGAGGAGGCGGAGTTCAACGAGGCGTTCGCGGCGCAGGCGCTGGCGTGCGTGGACCAGCTCGGCATCGACCCGGAACGGGTCAACCCGAGCGGCGGCGCGATCGCGCTGGGCCATCCGCTCGGCTGCTCGGGCGCCCGGATCCTGACGACGCTGCTGCACCGGATGCGGCGTACGGGGGCGGCGCGGGGGCTGGCGACGATGTGCGTGGGCGTCGGACAGGGCAGCGCGGTGCTGGTGGAACGTCACTAGGCACCCTGCCCTGCCGCGTACGACGGGCGGCTTGCGGGGCCATCTGGCGAGACGGTCCTTACGGGCACCGGTTGTCCGGACATAGCATCGGTGTCCGCATGAACACGATGACGCTCTGGCACCTCACCGGCTGGGAGTTCGCCGCACTCGCCTTCGCGGCCCTGCTCGTCGGCTTCTCCAAGACCGCGGTGAGCGGCGCCAACACGGTCAGCCTCGCCATCTTCGCCGCCGTGCTGCCGGCCCGGGCCTCCACCGGCGTCCTGCTGCCGGTCCTGATCGCCGGGGACGTCCTCGCCGTCCTCACCTACCGTCGGCACGCCCACTGGCCCACGCTGTGGCGGCTGTTCCCCGCGGTCGCGGCCGGGGTGGTGGTCGGCACGCTGTTCCTGATGTGGGCCGACGACGGGATCGTACGGACCTCCATCGGCGCGATCCTGCTGCTGATGGCGGGAGTGACGCTGTGGCGCCGGCGCCGGGCCGCGACCGAGGAGGAACCGGACGCGGTCGTCACCCGGGCGGGCCGCGTCAAGGCCCGCTCCTACGGAGTCCTGGGCGGTTTCACCACCATGGTCGCCAACGCGGGCGGCCCGGTGATGTCGATGTACCTGCTCTCGGCGGGCTTCCGCAAACTCGGCTTCCTCGGCACCTCTGCCTTCTTCTTCCTCATCGTCAACATCTCCAAGCTGCCCTTCAGCGCCGGTCTCGGCCTGATCGACGGCCGCTCCCTGCTCCTCGACGCGGCGCTCGCGGTGTTCGTGGTGCCCGGCGCGTTGTTCGGCAAGTGGGCCGTGAACAGGGTCAACCAGCGGCTCTTCGAACAGCTCGTGATCGCGGCGACCGTGGTGGGCGCCCTCCAGCTACTCCTGCGCTGACGTCCGTAGCAGGGCCGGGAGCTCCGCGAAGGACTCGATCACGTGATCGGGCGTCCCACTGGCGGCGCGGTGGGTCTCCGGCAGGTACTTGCCGGTCTTGACGAGCACGCCGGTGAGCCCGGCCCGCTGCGCCGCGAGCACGTCGGACTCGATGTCGTCCCCGATCATCAGCGCCTGCTCCGCCGCCACACCCAGCCGGTCCAGCGCCGCCCGGAAGAACGCCGGCGACGGCTTCCCGGTGATCTCGGCCTCGGTACGGGCCGCCTGCTCGAGCCCTACGAGGAACGCGCCCGAGTCGAGCCGCAGCCCCTCGTCCGTACGCCAGTACAGGTTGCGGTGCATGGCCACCAGCCGGGCGCCGCGCTGGAGATGGCCGAAGGCCCGGTCCAGCGCCGCGTAGTCGAACTCCGGCCCGGCGCCGCCGACGAGGACGACATCGGGGACGGTACCGCTGTCCGCCGGGTCGAGGACGGTCACCCCGGTGAGGTCCTCCGCGATGTCGCCGCTGTTCAGCAGGGCACACCGGGCGTCCGGGTACCGCTGGGCCAGGTACGCGGCCGTGGCGGCGGGCGCGGTCAGGATCTCCTCGGCCGACACCAGGAAGCCCGCCTCGGCGAGGGCCGCCGCGATCGACGCCCGGGTGCGGGACGTGGTGTTGGTCACCAGGGCGACACCGAGCCCGGCCGACCGGATCTCACGCAACGCCTCCACCGCCCCGGGCAGCGGCTGCCACGAGACGGTCAGCACCCCGTCGATGTCGATCAGCACGCCCCGCACGGACGTCATGGACCCCATGTCCGGACGATAGCCGTCCCGCCCGGGAACCGCGCACGAACCGTACCTCTGGGGCAGGTGGAGCCGGCCCGTCCGTGTCCCGGGGCGACCCCGCGTATCGCGGGGCGGCGCAGGTCCGTAGCCTCGACGCCATGCCCCCGACCCCGCACGTCCTCGTCCTCGGCGGCACCACCGAGGCCCGCGAACTGGCCGAGGCCCTGGCCGGCCGCCCCGGCGTACGCGTCACCACCTCCCTCGCGGGCCGCGTGGCACGGCCCGGGGCGCTCCCCGGAGACGTACGCGTCGGCGGCTTCGGCGGCGCGGACAAACTGGCCGACTGGCTGCGCCGGCAGCACGTGGACGCCCTGGTCGACGCCACCCACCCCTTCGCCGCGGCCATCACCGCGAACGCCGCGCGGGCCGCGGCCGCGACCGGTGTACCGGCGGTGGTGCTGCGCCGTCCCGGATGGCAGCCGGGCCCGGGCGACCGCTGGCACCCCGTCCCCTCCCTGGCCGCGGCGGCCGGCCTGCTGCCGAGCCTCGGCCGCCGGGTGTTCCTCACCACCGGCCGCCTGGGCCTGGCCGCCTTCGCGCACCTCGCGGACCTCCACTTCGTCGTACGGTCCGTGGAACCCCCCGACCCTCCCATGCCGCCGCGCACTGAGGTTCTGCTGGCGCGCGGACCGTTCACCGTCGCCGGCGAGACGTCCCTGCTGCGCGAACACCGCGTCGACGTCCTGGTGACCAAGGACAGCGGGGGAGAGGCCACGGCCGCGAAGCTCACGGCGGCCCGGGACCTCGGCCTGCCGGTCGTGGTGGTACGGCGGCCGGCCGTGCCGGAGGGGGTGCCCGTGGTGGCCGGTGTCGCGCAGGCGCTGAGGTGGCTGGACCTTGCGGTGAGCTGAAGTCCCCCTGGTGCCCGGCTACTCCTGCGTCGGCTTCCGGCGCAGCAGGTACGTGTCCATGATCCAGCCCTTGCGCTCCCGCGCCTCGGCCCGCAGCCGCTCGATGCGGGGCGCGGCCTCGGCGATCGGCCCGGAGACGAGGATCTCGTCCGGGGTGCCTATGTAGGCGCCCCAGTAGATGTCGATGTCCTGGTCGGCGTACTTCCGGAACGTCTGGTGCGCGTCGAGCATCACGACGACGTCGTCGACCCCGTCCGGGAAGCCCTCGGCCAGCCGCCGTCCGGTGGTGATCTGCACGGGCCGGGCGACCCGGTTCAGCCCCGTCCGATGCCGGGCGACCAGCGCGGAGACGCTGCTGATCCCCGGCACGACGTCGTACTCGAAGGCCACCGTGCCCCGGGCCAGCACCTCCTCCAGAATCCCGAGGGTGCTGTCGTACAGCGACGGATCCCCCCACACCAGGAACGCGCCGCGCTCCTCCTCGCCCAGTTCCTCGGCGATCAGCCGCTCGTAGATGTCCGCGCGGGCGCTGCGCCAGTCCCCGACGGCGGGGGAGTAGGCCGCACCGCCGGCACTGCGGTCCCGCTCCGGGTCGCGCGCCTCCACCACCCGGTAGGACCGATCCGGTATGTGCGCGTCGAGCATGTCCCGGCGGAGCCGGGTGAGGTCCGCCTTCACCTCGCCCTTGTCGAGGAGGAAGAACACGTCCGTGCTCTGCAGCGCCTTGACCGCCTGGAGGGTGAGCTGGTCGGGGTCGCCCGCGCCGATACCGATGACATGAATCTTTCGCACGACCCGAGTCTGCCGCACGCCACCGGCCACGCGCGCACCGCGTCCCACGCGGGCGGAACAGCCGAGAGTCCGCCCGCCGGGACCGCGGACCGGCCCGGAGACGGCCCGGTGCGGATCGGCCCCCTCACCGGCCGCTACGCCCGCAGTCGCGGCGCTCGCACCGCAGCGTCGACGGGCCCGCCTCGCTCCACGTCCTCCGCCAGGTCCCGTGCCCAGGCGGCAACCTCCACTAG
This sequence comes from Streptomyces sp. NPDC052682, assembly GCF_040678435.1. Taxonomy (NCBI): domain Bacteria; kingdom Bacillati; phylum Actinomycetota; class Actinomycetes; order Kitasatosporales; family Streptomycetaceae; genus Streptomyces; species Streptomyces sp. NPDC052682. The sequence continues at coordinate 295,624 of NZ_JBFATS010000007.1, forward strand.
CCGGATCCCGTACGGACGCGACCGCCGGGTCCCCGAGGCCCACCCCTCCACCGCGCCCGCGCCGCGCCGAAGCAGCCGCGCACCGCCCGTGACGTTCCCCCGGGCCGCGTGAGTGAGCCCCACGGCGAGCTGGGCGAGCCCCCGCCACAGCTCCCGCTCCTCCTCGGGCCCCGACTTCCAGGCGTCCTCGAACACCTCGTGCGCGTGGAACGGCTTCCCCTCGTCCAGCAGTCGCTGCGCCTCGGCGACGGTCTCCTCCGGCGTCCGTACGACACCCTCGGGCTGCCGGGGCACACCGTCCGCGCCGTAGGGCAGGGGGCGCCCCAGCCCGTCCCGCGGCCTGGCGTTGCGTGCCCGCCCCTCACTGTCACGGTCCCGCGCCTCGACCGGCCGACCCGACGAGAACCTCTCGCTGCCCCTACTGCTCATACGCCGATTGTCGCGCGCCGGGATCCGCTTTCGGCCCGGGCGGGAGTGTGGGGTAAAGTGCTGTCTGCGCGATCACGCGGCTCACCGCGTGCCCCGCGCATCGGGACGTGGCGCAGCTTGGTAGCGCACTTGACTGGGGGTCAAGGGGTCGCAGGTTCAAATCCTGTCGTCCCGACACGACGCGAAGGGGACTCCGCGGGCAGCAGCCTGGGGGTCCCCTTCAGCGTGACGGCCATCGTCCGAAGTGAACTGCGCGGGCCGTGACCTCGCGGTCCGCTCCGGAATCGCACGCGCGGACCCGGCCGCCCGCCGGCACCGGCTTGGCTCGCTCGGCGTGGAGCAGGTCGCCCAGGCCTCCTCCGGGCGGCATGGTCCACCTGCCCGTACACGGGCACGGCGCGCTGGTGAACTGCCGGCCGCGTCACGTCCGCCTACTCCGATGAGAAGCGGTCGAGCAGAGCGTCCAGTCCGGCCGTCAGGCCGTCGGGTCCGCCCCGCTCGGCGAGCGCGGTGGCCGTCTGCCGGAGTCTGGGAAGTTCCTGGACCGACAGACGGTGCAGGCCGAGCCGGAAGGCTGGATCGGGCTCCTCCGGGTTGTCCACCATGGGCTGCAACTCGACGGACACATAGCCCAGGAGCCAGGCGGTATAGGCCCGGAAGACGGCGGAGGCGGCGGCCTCGTCGAAGCCTGCTTCCCTGAGCAGGACGAACACGCGCTCATGATCCCTGAGGATCGCTGCCGGCCGACGCGTCAGCGGAACCGCCAGCATGCGCGTGGCGAGCAGCGGCACCGCCTGGGGATGGGCGAGACAGACGGCGTACATCGTCCGGGCGATGCGATGGAGTTCCCTGCGCCACGCGGGGGAATCAACCGCGGCGGAGATCTCCGGCTCGGAGGCCAGTCGTTCCTCCAGTTCGAGGTACAGCGCCTCGACCAGGCCGTCCAGCAGGGCGTCCTTGCTCGACGCGTACCGGTAGAGCGCCATCGCCTCCACGCCGAGCTCCGCGCCGAGGCGGCGCATGCTCAGCGCGCTCAGGCCGTCCCGGTCCACCAGATCCAGCGCGGAGGCCAGCACCCGCTCGCGGCTCAGCCGGCCGTAGCGGCCGCGGTCGCTGGCCCGCCTGGCCTGGCCTGCCTCAGGGCCGTTCACCATTGCTGCCTCCTCAGGGTGCGCCATCGGGGCGCTCCCCCTCTGCGGCGTATGCAAACACGATCGGACGTGGCTGGTCTGCTCTGCCACTCCGGTGTGCGGCGTGCGGACCGTCACAGCCGCCGGGTGCGCCACGTCGAATCGCACCCGGTCCGAGCAGCGTGGATGATGAAATAACCAGTTTTCTCCTGTTTCATCCACAGGGCTGAAGGGAGATCCGGATGCTCTTCACAGCGGAGCTGCGCGGTCTGGTGCCCCTGCGGCAGGCCGGTCTCCTGACCCGTCCTGCGGATGCCGGGGTGGCCCGCCGCCTGGCGGACTCCCTCGTCCCCGAGGGTGTGGGCCACGGAGAGCCTCAGGCGCCGCGGCGGACCGTCTCCGATCTCCTGGTGTTCCGCCTCGATGCGGGGACGCGGCCCGTGGTGGTCAAACACCCCCGCAGCACACGCGCGTCCGCGTCGCTGGCGCGCGAGTGCGACGCCGTGCGGGAGTTGCGGTGTGACGAGCGCCTGGGATCGTGGCGGCACCTGCTGCCGGTGGTGGAGCAGTGCCGTCTGGGCGAGCCCTTGCCCATGGTGGTGGAGACCTGCCTGCCGGGCATCGAAGCCGACGCGCTGCTGCAGCGTTCCCCGCAGCTGGCCCGCCCGGTCACGCGGTCCGCTCTCCGGGTGATCCGCGAGCTGCACCAGGCCACCGGGCGGACCGAAGAGGTGACGGCTCGGGTGGGCGACTGGATCGACCCCCGGCTGGCGGTCCTGGCCGAGGAAGTGCGTTGGTGTCGCCGGGGCAAGGGCGCGGAGGCCATGACCGTACTGCGCGAACAGATGGTCCGTGCCCTGGCCGGGCGAAGTCTGCTGGTGGCCTGGACACACGGCGATTTTCATCCTGGAAACGTACTGCTGGGGGGTGCGCCGGGGGAACTGAGCGGAGTGATCGACTGGGGAGGCGCCATCGCCGACGGTCCGTCCCCACTCGACTGTCACACCTTCGTCCTGACCGTGCGGCATCAGCTCGAAGGGCGGCAGCTCGGCCGGGTTGTCGCCGATGTGGTGCGGAACGCTGCCCTCCTGCCCGAGGACCGGAGACTGCTCGCAGAGGCGGGGGCGCTGCCTTCCGATGACCAGGGCGGGACCGTCCTGACGTTGTTGGCGTGGCTGTGGCATGTCGCCGGGAACGTGGCCAAATCGGCGCGGTACGGGCGCAGTCACCGCTGGGTCGCCGGCAACGTCGTCCCCGTGCTCAGCGAGGTGGCCGCGCGCGCACCACTGTGACCCGCAGGTTGGAGAGTGACGGCGATGCCATGACCGGATGGAAAGCCCGGCAGCGTACGGTCCAGGGACCTCGCTCGAGATGCCCGGCCCCGCCGCCCTGTCTACGCTCGATCCATGGGCACGTGGGCCTTCGACCGCGAGCGCCGCTTTGCGGAACCCACGCCCCGTGGGAGAAGCCGTGAGCACACCTGCTGAACTCCTGACCCGTACCCCGGGCGGCGCCGCCCGCATCACGTCTCCGGCACCACGAGAAGCCTGGTGGCAGCTCAGCAGGCAGGACGCGGACGCACATGTCAGCCAGACACCCACCTGGCTCGACTGCCTGTGCGGCACGGGGCCGTACCGGGACGCGAGCCGACTGTACGAGTTCGACAGCGGGAGCCGCATTGTCGTTCCCCTCGTCCGCAGGAGGTCGGGTGCGGCGTGGCTGGATGCGGAGGAGTCCTGGCCGGCCGACTGGGGCATCGGCGGGCCCCTGTCCTCCGGCGCGGTCGCTCCAGCGGAAGCGAGGGCCGTCTTCGAGGACCTCGCTCGGCTGGCGGCTCTGCGGGTCGGTGTGCGGTTCCGGCCGGAAGGCAGCGATGTCTGGGAGGGCACCGTGCCTGCGGGCTTCTGGCGGGAGCCCCACATGACACAGAGACTGGATCTCGACGGCGGATTCGCCACCGTCTGGGAGCGTCGCTTCCACCGGCACGTTCGGCGCGAGGTCCGCAAGGCGGAACGCTCGAAGGCCGAGGTCGACGTCGATCGTACCGGCCGGCTCGTTCCGCAGTTCTACAGCTTGTACGAGCAGTCGATCGAGCGCTGGGCCGCGCAGCAGCATGAGCCCCTGGCTCTGGCGCGGTGGCGCAGGAGGCGGGCGTTTCCCAGGAACCGGCTGGAAGCGGTGGCCGCTCGCTTCGGCGAGTCGTGCACCATCTGGATGGCCTCGTGCGATGGGGAGCCGGCCGCCGCCATCGTCGTGCTGAGCCATGGCGGTCACGCCCGGCTGTGGCGCGCCGCCATGAACCGCGACCTGGCCCATCCGCTGCGGGTCAATCCTTTGCTGCAGAAGCTGGCGATCGAGGATGCCTGCGCCGCCGGTTACCGGCACTACGACATGGGCGAGTCGAGCCCCGGATCCTCTCTCGCTTCCTTCAAGGCGGGTTTCGGGGCGGAGAGTCACTCCTCTCCCCGCTATGTCCGTGAGCGGCTCCCGGTCTCCGCGGCCCAGCGCAATCTGCGGAGGTTCGTCAAGACCGTACTGCGGTTCCAGGATGCGTGACGCGCCGCTGTCTGCGCGCGCGAAACCCGGGAGCGCCGCACCCGGTCATCCGCCGTCCTTCCAGACGTCGAGTGGCTTGGCCTCGGCGCTGTGCCCCAGGGGATCGAGGTCGTAGGCGTCCAGCAGGGTGCGCAGCAGTCCGTACAAGTTGTTCGGCTGGGAGTAGTCGCCGGGTTCGACCTGCTCGCCGACCAGGATGGTCGGGATCTGGTTGTCCTCGTCCTCTCCGCCCTCGTCCTCGTCCCAGGTGACCACCAGGAGACTGTTGTGCGTCATCGCCCAGCGGGCGTAGTTCCCGAGGTTCTCCCGCAACCACGTGTCGGCCCGGCGGACGCTGCCGTCATGCATGTCGTTGTCGAGGTTCGGCACCACGAAAGACACGGTCGGCAGGTCGGAGAAGTCCCGTGGAAAGTCGGTCCAGGGGCGGTTGATCGAGGTCGGCAACTGGGTGAAGTTGACCCAGGGGTTGTGCCGCCGCACATACGGGCCGCTGGTGCAGCCGGTGTAGCCGGCTGCCGGCAGGCTCTCCGCGTAGCCGACGAACGTCAGGTCCGCCTGAAGCAGTTCCGTGGCCAGATTGCGCCCGGTGAAGTCGTTGGGACAGTCGTTTCCCTTCACACCCTGCGTCGAGCCCGAGAACAGCGCGAGGTAGTTGGGCTGGCTCGGATACGTGATGGCGTAGAACTGAGTGAGGTTGGCGCCCTGCCGTGCCAGTTGGTTGAGGTACGGGGCCTGAGGCGCACCGATGATGTCCTCATAGCTCCGGTTCTCCTCGACGACCACCACGACATGGTCCGGCCTGGGGACCCCGCCGCTCTTGTCCGACGCACCGCACCCCACGGCCGGCAGAAGCGCCGCCAGGGCCGCCGACGCGGCGATGAGGGCCTTCCCGGTGCGGTGCCGCAGCCGACGGCAGCGCGTCACTCGTGGTCTCACTGCTCTCCCTCTGACGATCGGTCCGTCCCGTTGAGGACCGACCCGGCTCGCGTCTCCCTGCGCCTGACCGCTGCCCACGCTGCCAGGCATATCGAACGGCAGTAACCTACCTTTTAGCAGGATATGCCCAGAATGAGTCGACGTGGCTTGCTGGTGCACCGAACGGGAGCGCGCGTGGACCGACGGCGGAAGGGCCGCCGCTGGACCCCGGCGCCCTGCGCGGTCGTCGCACCCGTCGTGCGGGAGGCATCCCCATGGACAAGCGCTCGACGCTGACGAAAGGCCGGAGCGCGCCGGACACCAGCGTCGAGACGCTGCGCCCCAGTGCATCCGCCGCCACCTCGCAGTCGCCGCGCCGCACCACAGCGCGCCAGTGGGCGGCCCGGGGCGCCCTGCCCCTCGCGCTCATCCTGTGGCTGGCGTCCTTGCGCAGCGTGAACCTCGCCGGAATGAACGACTACGGCCTGCTGCAGGTGCTGCCGGTGCTCTTCTGGATCGGCCTGGGCCTGCTCGCAGTGGGGTTCTGCGCTGCCCTGTCCGACCGGCGCACCTCGACAGGCTGGTTCGCCGCCTACGTTCTCGGCCTGATCGCGGTCCTCCACGCCACCCCCACGCTGCTGTACCCGACACTGCGGTACGGCTGGGCGTGGAAGCACGTCGCGGTCGTCGACGCGATGGTGCGCAACGGCGGCAATGTGCCAGGCGTGGAGAAACTCGACGTCTACGATCAGTGGCCGGGCTTCTTCCATCTCAACGCCTTCCTGGTTCAGGTCACGGGCCTGGAGTCGTCCCTCGGCTACGCGGTCTGGGTCCCGCCCGTCCTGAACGCGCTGCTGCTCGCTCCCCTGCTGCTGCTCTTCCGGTCCGTGACCCGTGACCGGAGGCTCATCTGGGGAGCTGCCTGGGTCTATTACTCCTGCTCCTGGGTGGGGCAGGACTACTTCGCGCCGCAGGCGTTCGCGTTCCTGCTCTTCGTCACGGTGATCGCCGTCGTCATGGATCAGTTGCCGTCGTCGAAGCGGAGAGCCCCGGCAGAGGCGTCCAGGGGCTGGCCCGCGGGCAGACTCGTGACGGTCGTGCTGATCCAGGCGGTGATCGTCTGTTCGCACCCGCTCACACCGCTGATGATGATCAGCGCGCTCGCCGCGCTGTCGCTTGTGCGCCGCAACAGACGTGTGGCGCTGCCGGTCCTGGGGTCGGCGGTGCTGTTGACCGTGGTGTGGGACGCGACGATCGCGCGGCCGTACGTCTCCGTCCACCTGAACGACTTCATCGGCGCACTGAGGGAGCCGGACGCCAATGTCGTCTCCGGGCTGGCGGCACTCGGTTCCGCCGCCCCGGGGCAGGTGCAGGTCTCCTGGATCGACCGCGGCCTGTCCGCTGCCGTGTTCCTCATGGCGGCCCTCGCGGTCCTCCTCCGGCCCTGGATCCGCCGAACCGGAATGTGGCTGCTCGTCCTGGCGCCGCTGCCGATCCTGGTGGCCAACTCCTACGGCGGCGAGATGATCTTCCGTGCCTATCTGTTCGCGCTGCCCGCGGCCGCCTTCCTGGTCTCCGCGCTGTTGTTCCGGTGGGGCAGGCGCCCGCGACTGCGGGCCGTGGTTCTCCTCCCGCTGCTCCTGGCGATGCTCGGCGGGCTGCTCTTCGGCTACTACGGGAAGGAGGCCGCGAACTACTTCACCAGGGACGAGGTGGCCGCCGCTCGCTTCATCACGGCCACGACGCCGCCTGGTTCATTGATCGTTTCACTCACCGCGGACGTTCCCGGTCTGGAGATGAACTACGACAAGCATCCGCGGATCCAACTCGACGAACAGGACATCAAGGACAGGCGACGGCTGGTCCGCAACCCGCTCGAGGGATTGGAACCGTTCATCGAAGGGGCCACCGTGCGCCAGCCGGCCTACATCGTCCTCAGCCGCGCCCAGGCCGCAGCGTGCTATCTCAATGGCACCCTGCCCGCGGACACCATGCGGCGGCTGGAGTCCGCGATGGCGCAGACATGGGGATTCGTGCGTGTCTACGACAACAAGGACGCCGTGGTCTACCGGTACCAGAACCCGGACGCGAGGCAGGAGCCGTGAGTACGCTGCGCACACCGCTGAGGCCCCACTGGAGATGGCCGCTTCGCATCGCTCTGGCCTTGTCCGGCTGGCTCGCCCTGACCGTGATGGCCACCCTGCCGGACGCGGCCTTCCTGCGGGTGCTGATCACCGTGGCGTTCCTGGTCCTGTGCCCGGGGCTGGCGGCCATGCGGTGGGTCCGGCCGGCACTGTGGGGTGACCAGGGCCGGCCGGCTGTCCTGGAGACCGCGTTGCTGGCCCTGGTCCTCAGCAGCTGCCTGACGGTCCTCGCCGTGGAGCCGTTCTACCTCAGCGGTTCGTTCACCCCGACGCGAGCGCTGATCGCCCTGACAGCCGTCACCTCCGCCCTGGCTCTGTTGCCCAAGCCCGCGAGCGCCCGGCCGCAGGCGCCGCACGCCGACAACGAGGGACCCACCGCGCCCGTCACCGATCCGGAGCGCGAGCCCGATACGGACCGGGCGCAAGCCGCCGCTGAGGCGGTTTCGGGGAGTGCCTCCGTGCCGTCGCGGGGGCCTGCGCCGAGGAGTTCCAAGGCGTCCGGTGGCCGCCTTCCCGTCGCCGTCGTCGGAGCCGGCCCGTACGGCCTGGCGACCGCCTGTCATCTGCGCGCCGCCCGGATACCGATGAGAATCTTCGGCGAGGCCATGGAGTCCTGGCGGGTCCACATGCCCGGGGGCATGCTCCTGAAGACCGCCGCAGCCGCGTCGGCGATCGCGGCGCCCGAGCCCGGGTACACGTTCGCCGACTTCCGTGCGGCACGGGGTACGCCCCAGGTGAGCGACCGCTGTCCGGTGCCCTTGGCGGAGTACGTCGATTACGGACGGTGGTTCCAGGAGAACCTGGTACCCGAACTGGAGCCGTGGCGGGTACGGCGGATCCATGCAGCCGACGGCGGCTTCAGCCTCCTTCTCGACTCCGGTGAGGAACTGCTCGCCGCCTCCGTGGTGCTTGCCACCGGCGCCGTTCCCTTCGCCTACGTCCCGGGGGAGCTCCACGAGTGCGTCAAGGCGGGCATGGCCTCGCACTCGAGCGCATACCGGGATCTCGGTGCTTTCGCGGGCCAGCGGGTGGCCGTCCTGGGCGCGGGGCAGTCCGCACTGGAGAGCGCGACGCTGCTGCACGAGGCGGGAGCCCACCCGACGGTGATCGTCCGCAGCGCGACCGTGCGCTTCGACCACCCCCCGCCGTTGAACGGAACCAGCGACCACGTTCGTCGCGGCCTGAAACCGGACTCGCCCCTGGGGCGCGGCTGGCTGCAGCTGGCATGCCGCCACGGGACGGGCTACCGCCATCTACCGGCACCCGTGCGCCTGCAGCTGCTGCGCAGTGTGCCGGGGCCCGCCGGCGCCTGGTGGCTGAGGGAACGCGCGCAGGGCCGGTTTCCCGTCCTGCGCGGCCGTACGCTTCTGTCCGCGCTGCCGGAAGGCGGGGCGGTGCGTCTGCGACTGGCGGACGCACACGGCTTGTCGCAGACACTCGTGGCGGACCACGTCCTGGCAGCCACCGGCTACCGGGTCAATGTGCAACGGCTGAGGCTGCTGGAGCCGGACCTCAGGAAGGCGTTGCGGACCTTTGCCGGTGCACCGCTGCTCTCGTCCGGTTTCGAGTCCTCGGTGCCCGGCCTGTACTTCACCGGTCTCGCAGCCGGCCCCACGTTCGGCCCGCTCCTCGGTTTCGTCGGTGGCACCGGGTTCGCCGCCCCCCGCCTCACCGGCGCGATCGTGGCCCGGAACAGGGGGTAGCCGTGTTTCTCCGTCGGCTGGGACCGGCACTGGCGGCCATGGCGCTGGCCTTGGCGACGGCCTGCGGCGGCGGTGGTCCGACGGTTCCTCAGCCGCCGGTTCCGGGCCGCTGGAACCTGGCCTTCCATGACGAGTTCCACGGCTCCGAACTCAACACAGAGCGGTGGGCCACCTGTTATGACTGGAATCGGGAAGGGTGCACCAACAACGGCAACGACGAGGACCAGTGGTACCTGCCCAGCCAGGCGTCCGTGGGGCGTGGGGCCCTGACCCTGGCGGCCGAGCGACGTACCACACGGGGCAGCGACGGCGAGAAGTACCCATGGCGGTCCGGCATGATCTCGACCGGTCGCGACTACTGGGACGCCCGTCCACGACGGACGTTCACCTACGGGTATTTCGAGGCGGCCATCAGGATTCCCCCGCAGGCCGGCATGTTCCCGGCGTTCTGGATGATGCCGGCGTCCCGCTTCACGCCACCCGAGCTGGACATCATGGAGTTCTTGGGAAACACTCGGCAGGTCCTCATGTACACGCACTGGCGGACACCTGAGGGCGACCGCAGCGAGCGTGGGACCTACGGCCCCGAGGCTTTCCCGGCCAAGTACCACGTGTTCGCCCTGCTGTGGACCCCCGACGAGCTGAGCTGGTACGTGGACGGTGTGCGGCGGTTCCGGGTGACTGACGCGGAGCGAATCCCCCATGTCCCCATGGAGGTCCTGGTCAATCTCGCTGTCGGGGTGCCGAACTCCCCGCCCCCGTCCGTGGACTCGGCCGAGATGAAGGTGGACTGGGTGCGCGTCTGGCAGAGGTGAGGGGCGGACCTCAATGCGCTCCGGGCAGCGGGGGCAGCGCCGCGTAGGGCCGGTCGATGGCGGCCCGCAGGTGCCGGTAGGTCCGCCAGGCTCTCGTGCCCATTCCCTCGTGGAACGGTGCCACCGGGGCTCCCGCACCGAGCGTCCACGACCGGAACCGCTCCCGGCTGGTGTCGGCCCGCACCATCAGCCTGGCGATGCGCAGGGGCTCGTCCGCGGCCGAGCTGAACCCATGGCGAACGGCCGCCGCCGAGGTCCAGCCGGCCTCACGCACCGCGCGGCGGACCGACGGGCTGGAGTACCCGTGCGGATAGGCGAAGGAGTCGACGCGATGCCCGAGTGCCTCCTGGAGCTGCTCCTTGCAGCCCTCGATCTCCTCCCGGGCGCGGCGCCGGGGCAGCGCGTCCAGCTGCGGATGGGTACGGGAGTGCCCGCCGATCTCGACGCCCATGGTGTCCAGTTCCTGCACCTGACGCCACGTGAGCATGGCGGCGGGTGGGAGGCGGCTTCCGCCGCCCGCCGCACGGTCCTGCTCCTGCAGGGCACCCGTGGTGACGTACAAGGTCGCCGGCAGTGCCCGTGCGGCCAGCAGGGGAGCCACGGTGGAGGAGAAGTCGGCGAAGCCGTCGTCGAAGGTCAGCGCGGCGGCCCTGGGCGGCAGGGGTGGCCCGCCGTGCAGCGCCGCCACGAGGCGCCGCAGGGGAACGACCGTCAGCCCACCGGCGTCCAGAAGAGCGAGCTGCTCGGCGAAGACTCGAGGGGGCACCGTGAACGGTGCGATCCACGAAGGCGGGTCCGTACACACCGAGTGATAGAGGAAGACGGGGACGGCCTGAGGTGTCATGTCCGGCTTCCCATCGCCGGTGTGGTGTCGCCGGGCTCCGTGTGCGTGCCCAGCGCAGGACCGGCGGGGTACCGGACGCGCACACGGCCGACGGCGTATCCCGTGACGGTGGCCCCGACACCCAGGGACAGCGCCGCGACGGTGCGCACAGGCGCCGCGGACCCTCCCGGCCGCAGAGCCCGCAGGAAGGCACGGGGGATGGTGGACCTGAGATACGTGCGCTCGCTGGACAGGGCGGCGATTCCATTGCTGTGCCGGGTGACCAGAGCCTTGGACAGCCCTTCTGCGTAGCAGCGGGACCTGAGGTACGACCAGCTGGCACGTGATGCGGGAACACGGTGCAGGACCGCTGCCGACGGGTCGTACAGCAGTACGGCGTCAGGGTTGCGGGCGGCGATCCGCATGCACAGCTCCGTCTCCTCACAGCCGAGCGGCCGGGTCCCCACCCGCCCCAGGTCGGTACGGAAGCCGCCGGCCGCCAGGAGCTCTGCCCTGCGGAAGGACATGTTGGCTCCGATGAAGTTGCGCACCGGCGCGGGCTCCTCGGGCAGCCCGCGGTACGAGCAGCCGACCACCCAGTCGAGTTCCGGGGGGAACCAGTCCGGCCGGCCGGTGTGCCACCGCGGAAGGACGAGCCCTCCCACGCCCACGACCTGGGGGTCGTCATAGCGGGTCAGCAGGCGGTCGGTCCACGTGGGATGAGCGGTTGCGTCATCGTCGAGGAACGCCACCACCTCACCGACGGCCGCGGCCACACCCGTGTTGCGTGCGCCGGACAGGCCCTTGCGCTCCACGTTGGGGATGACACGGACTCCGGACAGCCGGCTGCCGGCGATCCGGTAGAGCTCCGGGCAGTGGTCGACGACCAGCACGATGTCGTCCGCCGGGAGGCGCTGGGACCGTACCGATGAGATGGCGGCCTGCAGGTCGCTCCAGCGATCGAGTGTGTAGGCGCATACGATCACCGACAGGCGGGGTGTCGTGGTCATGCTGTCCTCCCTCAGGTGGGAACCAGCCATCGAGAACGCCAGACCAGCAGAGGCACGGCGATGAGGCACTCCGCCATGAGCCAGGCGACACCGGCCCCTGTCACGCCGAGCACCGGCACAAGGAGTCCCGCGATCCCCAATACCAGGACGCACAGGGTGACCTGAAGCGCGACCACCAGACGCATGTGCCTGCGTGCCCGCAACACGTCCACGGCCAGGCTGAAGACCAGGTTGGGCAGCGCGGACAGGGCCAGCAGGCGAAGCAGCGTGGTGCCGTGCTCGGAGTAACCGGCTCCGAACAGGGCGAGTATCCAGGGGGCGCCCGCCACGATCACACCGACGCCGACCAGCAGCAGCATCCCCGAGTGACGGATCACCCGCAGCCCCTGCTCGACGAGACGGTCGGGACGGCGCACTGTCTCGACGACCAGCGAGCTGCCCATGTTGCGCACCACGAGGAACAGCATGTAGCCGATGATCCAGGCGAGTGAGAAGTAGGCGCTCTGCTCTGCTCCGAGAGTGTTCAGCACGAGCAGTGGCAGGAGCGTGTACGCGGCCATGCGGAACAGCGAGCCGACGTAGTCGGCCGCGGCGTAGCTGAGCAGACGTGGCGGGCGTGCAGTCTCCCGGTTCTCGCGCTCGTGGGGTGGCACCGCCCTCCGCAACAGGAGGTAGTTGGCGACGAGGAGGGAAACGAGAAGAGCCCCGGCCCACGACAGCAGGATTCCGGAGCGGAGCGCGAGGACGGCCCCGCCCGCGAGCAGAAGGATCTTCGACACGGCGAAGACCATGTTCTCCGCCACCACCCAGCCTGGGCGGCGCAGCGCGGTCAGACCACCGTCCTGCAGCACGAAGACGGTGTACGCGGCGGTCGCCACGACGAACCAGACGCCGACCGCGGGGTTGCGCAGAAAGCCGAGACTGGGCACGAGTACGGGAATCAGGGCGAGGAAGGCGACAGCGACCAGGGCGCTCCATGAGGCGCTGACGGCGTAGCAGGTGAGGACCAATTTGCGGGTGTGCCGTCCGGAACACGGCAGGAAGCGGATCAGGAAGTCGTTGAGGTTGAGCTGGCCGATGTTGGCCAGCAGCAGAGAGGCGGAGAGAGCCGAGTAGCTCACTCCCACGACCTCGTCCTCGTACCAGTGTGTGGCCAGCAGCCAGAAGACCGAGCCGACACCCGCGTTGACGAGTGAGCTCACCGCCAGCAGATGGCCGTTGCGCACCAGGGGTTCGCTCGGCAGCACACGGGCGATCCCCGTCCGCAGGGCGGTGGCCAGGTGCCGCCGCCAGCCGAAGCCGATCGACGGGTTCGCCGGGTCGGCCGTCCTGGAGTCACCGATCTCGGGCGGGACGTACACGTCTGCCCTCACCCCCAGCCTTTGCCGACACGGTTCAGACGGCGGCTGCGCAGATACCCGTACGGCCCGTACAGCAGCCCGCACAGCTCCAGCAACGCCAGACGCCGGGACCCTTCGGTGCCCGCACTCGCCTGATCGCGGGCCCGGCGCGCGGCGTACCCGATGCCCCGGGGCAGCCTGCGCACCAGGCCCGGGATCATCCTGGGCTCGTGGAACAGGGCGCCGGTGAGGTATGCGCCGAGCCCCGCGCCGTAGCCGAACGCCTGGCTGTCCAGTGCGTCCGGTGTGCGGCGATGGCGGTGCCAGACGATTGCGTCCGGCTGGTAGGCAAGGGCGTGGCCGGCCGCCAGTACGCGGAAGAAGGCGAGCAGGTCGTCTCCGCCGTGTGCCGGGGTCCCGGTCCCCGTGGCCGGATCGAATCCGCCCAGTGCGCGCAGTGACGTGATGCGGAAGGCCATGTTGGTGCCGGATCCGAAGCGCCCTGCGGTGAAGGGGAACAACGGGTCTTCCTGTGGTTCGTGCAGGGACCATCTCCGAGGCGCGAAACCCTTGGCGAATTGACCGTGGTGCTCCAGGGCCGCCTGCGCCGCGGTCTGCAGTTCGGCCGGGACGATGAGGCCGGTGACACAGCTGACGCCGGAGTCCTGGGCAAAGCTCTCGGCGATGGCGGACAGCCATCCCGGATCGACGACCGTGTCGTCGTCGGTGAAGGCGGCGATGCGGCCGCAGGCGGCGGACAGTCCGCGATTGTGCGCGTGGGCCAGGCCGGCCACAGGCTCCCGGAGATAACGGACCCGTCCTGCGTACTCGTCCAGGACCAGCCGCTCGGCAGCGTCATCGGCCGGGGCGTTGTCGACGACGATCACCTCGAACGACGGGTAGTCCAGCCGCAGCAGGGAATCCAGGCACTGCCGCAGCATCTGCGGCCTGTTGTGCGTGGCGACGATCACGCTGACCGGAGGTGCGCAGACGGGTGCCCGAGGCGGGCCGGGCGGTTCCTCGGCTGCGGGACGGTGGGCGGGGGACGGGGCGGACAGCCGGCCGGCCGAGTCGGCCAGGTACCGCCACAGTGCGGCGGAATCGCCCGGGACCGGGTCACCGAGTGCCGCGACCATGCCGAGTGGGTGACCGCGCAGCCGCACCAAGGCCAGCACGGGCCGTCGCGGGCGGATGGGGCCGTCGCCGCCTGGCGCGCGGAACTCGCACGGCCGAGAAAGATCCATGTCGACGACATCGACCGGGACGTGCCAGCTGCCGAAGGGTGCCCGGCCTGTCTCCGAACGGGCACCGGTGACCGGCTGGGAAGCGGTTGTCATCCAGCGCTCCGTGGAGACCGGGCCGCCGACCCCGCGCCAGGCCGCTCGGACAGCAACGTCCGCAGCACCCGGCGGCCGTCGGATATGGCGTGCAGGTTCGAACGGCCGCTGCGGCGGGGCAGCTCCAGGCTCGGGACCTCGGCGATCCGCAGGCCGGAACGCAGCGCGTGGGCGACCATCTCGGTCTCGATCTCGAAACCGGAGGAATGCAGGTCGAGATCGTCCAGGAAGCTGCGGCGGAAGGCGCAGAACCCGTAGCACAGATCCGTCAGCGACGCATGATACAGGAGGTTCACGGCAGCCAGCAGGACACGGTTGCCCAGTCGCCTGAGGCGCGTGATGTCCAGCGAGCCGCCGCCGGCGATGAACCTCGACCCCTTCACGAAGTCGTAGCCGTTGTCGAGGAAGTGCAGGTAGTGCGGTATCTCCCCGGGTGTCATGCTGCCGTCCGCGTCCATCATCACGATGTAGTCGCCGGTCGCGGCAAGAAAACCGGTGCGCAGGGCGTTGCCCTTGCCCGGGCCGCTCTGCCGGACGTGGCGGACGGTGGGCAGACACAACGTGGCCATGTGCACCGTGGCGTCACTGGAGTCACCGTCGACCAGGATGACTTCGTCGACGCAGTCCGGGATCTGCTCGAAGACCCAGGGGATGTTGCGGGCCTCGTTGCGGGCGGGCACGACGAGGCTGACGGTGGCCCGGGGCGGGTCCTGCGCACGTCGCCAGGGCTGGGCGGGGCGGTCCGTGGACCGGCGGGCCGGGAGTTGTGCGCGGTCGGCATCGCGAGTGTGCGCGACGAGAGCGGGATGCCCGGTCGCATGAGCGTCGCTGTTCATGTTCTCGCCGTCTCCGAGAAGTGTGACGGGCGGGTGCCCGGTCGAGCCATGAGCGACCGGACACATCGCCGCTGTGCGGAGGCGAGCGGGGTCGGTCGCATCAGGGAGTGCGCCCGGCGCCGACTCGCCCGAACACCATATGTTTATGGCGTATACGTACATCTTTGCGCATTTTGTGCAGAGGTCAAGAGGGGTACGATCGACCTACGGCACAGTGCACAACGGCGTAGTTGAGATCATGAGCCCACGCATCGAGGACTACGCCCTCATCAGCGACCTGGAGACCGCCGCGATGGTCGGCAGCGACGGGTCGATCGACTGGCTCTGCCTGCCTCGGTTCGACTCGCCGGCCTGCCTCGCGGCGCTGCTCGGCACGCAGGACAACGGATTCTGGCGGGTGGCTCCCCTGCCCGGCGGCCGTTGTACCCGTCGCCGCTACCGGCCCGACACGCTGCTGCTGGAGACGGAGTGGGAGAGCGGGGCCGGCGCGGTGCGCGTCATCGACTTCATGCCGCCGCGTACGCAGGCGCCGTGCGTGGTCCGTGTCGTCGAAGGACTGTCGGGCTCGACCCCCATGCGCAGCGAGCTGCGGCTGCGCTTCCACCAGGGGAGGGTCGTTCCCTGGATCCGTGCCGGGAATTTCGGGACGGTCGCGGTCGCCGGTCCGGACGCCGTCTGGCTGCACGCCGACGGGCTGCCGCCGCTGACCTGCCGGCAGGACCCGACCGTCCTGGACTTCACCGTTCCGGCCGGCCGGCGCCTGGCCCTGACGCTGGCGTGGACGCCGTCGCACCGGCCGGGGGAGCCGGCGGCGCTGTCCGTCCCCGCGGAGACGGTGCTCAAGGAAACCGCCGACTTCTGGCACCACTGGACCGCCCAGTGCCGCTACGAGGGGCCGTGGCGGGAGGCCGTCGTACGGTCCCTGATCACCCTCAAGGCCCTCACCTACGCCCCCACCGGTGGCATCGTCGCCGCTCCGACCACCTCACTGCCCGGATGCATCGGCGGCGAGCGCAACTGGGACCACCGGTACTGCTGGCTGCGCGACTCCGCCCGCACCCTGTCCTGTCTGCTGCGCAGCGGGTACCGCGACGAGGCCGCGGCATGGCTGGACTGGCTGGTGCGCGCCATCGCCGGCGACCCCGCGCAGCTGCAGACCGTGTACGGGGTCGGGGGGCAGCGGCTCCTCCCGGAGACGGAGGCGCCGTGGCTGTCCGGCTACGAGGGATCCCAGCCGGTGCGGTTCGGCAACTCCGCGGTGGGCCAGTTCCAGCTGGACGTCTACGGGGAGATCCTGGACACGCTGTGGCGGTCGTTGCGGGCCGGGATCCCTCTTCCCGGCCACGTGTGGAGCCTGGTGGAATCGCTGATGGGCTATCTCCAGCGGCACCGGCGCGAGCCGGACCACGGGCTGTGGCAAGTGCGTGGCCAGGGGCGGCAGTTCGTCCATTCGAAGGTCATGGTGTGGGTGGCCGCCGATCGCGCCCTGCGCATGGCCCGGCTGCTCGGCAGGAACGGGCCCTGCGGCGAGTGGCGGGCCCTGCGGGACGACGTGCACCGTGAGGTGTGCCAGGAGGGCTGGGATCCGCGGCTGCGCTCCTTCGTGCAGTCCTACGGCTCCTCCGCCCTGGACGCCTCGTCCCTGCTGATTCCCCGGCTCGGCTTCCTGCCCGCCTGGGACGAGCGGGTCCGTGACACGGTGCGGGCGATGCGGCACCTGACCCGGCACGGGTTCGTGCGGCGGTACGCGCCGAGCGGCGCCGGCCCGTATGGACTCGACGACCTGCCCGGTCGCGAGGGCGCGTTCGTGGCCTGCTCCCTGTGGTACGCCGACGCCCTCGCGGCGACCGGTCATCCGCGGCAGGCCAGGGAAGCCTTCGAACGGGTCCTCGCCGTCCGCAACGACGTCGGGTTGCTCGCGGAGCAGTGGGACCCGGACGCGGGCCGTCAACTGGGCAACGCTCCGCAGGCCATCAGCCACATCGCCCTGGTGGAGACCGCCTTCGCCCTGTCACCGGCGCCGGGGCCCGATCCGGCAGGGGCGATCCGAGCCGTCCCGTAAGGGCTGCGCGCACCGGCCTGACTCTCCGTTCGCATCCCCGGCAAGAGCCGGCGGTCTCCGTCCGGATGCGGCACATGACCATCTGAGTAATCTGGTCTTGGAAGACGCTCGACGTTCCGGTGAGAACAAGCCCGCACAAGCCCGCTCAACCGGTGACGGGTGTACCTCCGGACGTGTCACGTCCCGCGGGCTCGCCGGTGCCTTCGTCCAGCTCGTGCTCGGTCCGCTCGGGAAGCGCTCCCTGCCAGGAGGTGACTTGGTGAACGCGCGACTGCTGACCCGGACCGTGATGGTCGCCATCCCCGTGTTCATCGTCGCGCTGACCGCCTTCTACTACGCCTTCTCGGACCAGCGGCTCCTCTTCGTCGCCATCGGAGTGGTCGGCGTCATCGGCATCGGTCTGGGCGTGCTTGTCCATCGCCCGGCGTATCGACTCCCCTGGCTGCTGCTCGCGGCGGGAAACCTCGCCTTCGCCGCGGGCCAGGCCGCCCAGATCGTCCTCATCGAGCTGCTGGGCCGGCAGGTTCCCTTTCCGTCCGTGGCCGACGGCTTCTATCTGGCGGCCTATCCGCTCTACGCGGCCGGGCTGCTGGGATTCGTCCGGTGGCGCACGAGCGGGCGCGACCGCGCGAGCCTCGTCGACGCGCTGACACTGACCGTCGGCGTGGCGCTGCTGGCCTGGCTCTTCCTCATCGAGCCCTACGCCCGTGTCGGGGGCCTCACCTGGGTGCAGAAGGCGTTCTCCATCGCCTATCCGCTGGGCGACATCCTCGTCCTGGCGATGCTGCTGCGGCTGCTCGCCGGCCGGGGCGGCAAGAGCCCCTCGCTCATGCTGCTCACCGTGGGCACCCTCGGCCTTCTCACCGCCGACGTGGCCTACGGCCTCATCCAGCTGAACGGGACCTGGAGCACGGGCACCTTGGTCGATCTGGGCTGGGCCGTCCTGTACGGCGCCTGGGCGGGCGCCGCTCTCCACCCGTCCATGCGGACGATGACCCAGCCGGCCGAATGGCGTGCCGACAGCGGCATGGGCCGGCTGAGCCTGCTCACCCTGGCGTCGCTGATCGCGCCGGCCATCCTCCTGGTGGAGGCGGTACGCGGCGTGCGTGCCAACGTCGGCGTCATCGGCGTCTTCTCCGCGGTGCTCTTCCTCCTCGTGCTCTACCGCCTGGCGGGCGTCGTGGCGACCCACCGGCAGGCGGTCGCCCGCGAGAAGGTGGTGCGCATCGCGGTGTCGGCCCTGGGCGGAGCGAGCGATCTGCGGGACGTGGCCACCGCCGTCCACTCCGCGGTCACGGATCTCATGGCGCACGGCCCGTCGCACTCCGCCCTGCTCACCGTTCCGGACAACGCCCTGTGGGTGAACGGCGCGCACGGCCGCGTACGCGGGCCCCTGTCCCCGAAGGGAACCGCGGCTGTCATGGAACTGGCGGCGTCCGGCGGTGCCCACCTGGTGGCGATCGACGATGTGGGGCCCGACGTCGCCGCCCGCCTCACCGGCCCGCAGGACAAGGGCCGTGCCCGTCGCGCGCTGGTCTGCCCGCTCACCTCGCAGGACCACCCCTCGGGCGATCCGCTGATCGGGGCACTGATCGTGGCGGGGGAGGAGCAGGACCTGCTCGTGCTCCGCTCCACGCTGGAGACGCTCGCCGCGCAGACCGCCCTCGCCGTGGCGCGGGTCGTCCTCGCCGAGGAGGTCAACCGGCGCAACAGCGAGGCGTACTTCCGCACGCTGGTGCAGAACGCCTCCGACGTCATCCTGATCCTCGACGACGACGACCGGGTCCGGTACGCCAGCCCCTCCGCCTACCAGGTGCTCGGCTTCGCGGACCTGGAGGGCGTCCAGCTGATCGACCTGGTGCCGCCGCAGGACAGCCGCACGGTGGTCGGGACACTCGGCCGGATACGCGGCGGCGACCAGTCCGGCGGCAGCGACCACTGGCGCATGGTCCGCGCGGACCGGGCGACCATCGAGGTGGAGGTGAGGTGGAGCGACCTGCGTGAGGAGGCCACCGTCGGCGGCGTGGTCCTCACCCTGCGGGACGTGACCGAACAGCGCAAGCTCGAACGGGAACTCACTCACCAGGCGTTCCACGACTCGCTCACCGGCCTGGCCAACCGCGTGCTCTTCCAGGACCGGGTCAGCCACGCCTTGGTGCAGGCTCAGCGCGACGGTACGGTGGTCGGCGTCCTCTTCCTGGACGTGGACGACTTCAAGGTCGTCAACGACATGCACGGGCACGCCGTGGGCGACGAACTCCTGGTCGCGCTGGCCCTGCGGCTGAAGACCGCCGCCCGTGCCTCCGACACCGCCGCCCGCATCGGCGGTGACGAGTTCGCCCTGCTGGTGGAGGGCGCCGTCTCACCGGAGGGTGTCGAGCGGTTCACCGAACACCTGATGGGGGTGTTCTCCGAGCCGTTCCGGCTCAGCGCCGGACTGATGAGCATGTACGCCAGCATCGGCGTGGCGACGACGGAGGACAGTGTCGACTCGGTGGAACTGCTGACCCATGCCGACCTCGCGCTGTACGCGGCGAAGAGCGGGGGCAAACGCCAGTGGCGCCGTTACCACCCGGAGTTGCAGAGCGGCATGGCCGAGCGCGCCGCTTTGCAGGAGGGCCTGGACAGTTCGCCGATCGAGACGTCCTTCCTGGTCCTGTACCAGCCCATCGTGGAGCTCGCCAGCGGGCGGATCGCCGGGTTCGAGGCACTCGTTCGCTGGCCCCACTCCACGCGCGGCATGGTGCTGCCGGAGCAGTTCATCACGCTCGCCGAGGAGAGCGGGCAGATCGTGCCCCTCGGTGCCTGGGTGCTCGACCGGGCCGCGGACGAGGCCGTCGGGTGGCACGGCGCGGTGGCGGGCGACGCGGCGGCCGGCCGCTCCGCACCGTACGTCAGCGTCAACGTGTCGCCGCGTCAGTTCCGGGACGAGGGGTTCTACCGGATGGTCCGGCGCGCCCTGGACCTGTCCGGTATCGAAGCGTCGTCTCTCGTGCTCGAACTGACCGAGAGTGTGCTGATGTACAACGACGAACGGGTCCGGGCCGAGATGAGCTCCCTCACGGACCTGGGCATCCGTATCGCCATTGACGACTTCGGAACGGGGTATTCGTCTCTGAGCTATCTGCGCGAGTTCCCGATCTCGATCCTCAAGATCGACAAGTCGTTCGTCGACGAACTCGGGCGTTCCACCCAGCAGTACGCTCTGGTCGAGGGCATCACGCACCTCGCGGACACGCTCGGCCTGACAGTGATCGCCGAAGGAGTGGAGGACGTGCGGCAGCAGCAGCTGCTGCTCTCCATGGGATGCCGGTTCGGCCAGGGATACCTCTTCGCCGAACCGGTCAGCGCCGAAGAGGCGAAGCAGCTCGTCCTCGCCCCGCCGCTCGGACCCCTGTCCGGGTTGCCCGGGGTACCGGGGGCCGGGAACCGGTGAGGGCGGCGGCCGCGTCGGGCGGGAGGCACAGTGCGCGCTCAGGGGCCGGCTGAGGCAGGAGACGAAGTGACGGAACGTGAGCAACGTCCGGCGGAGCCGGCCGCGTCGCGTGTGGTGCTGCGCAACTCCGAGGAGCAGTACGCGCTGTGGCCGGCCGACAGCCCGGTTCCGGCCGGGTGGTGGCACATCGGCGGACCGGCGGCCCCCGATCGGTGCGACGGCCTGGTCGAGCGCCTGTGGACCGACATGCGGCCCGCCAGCGCTCGCGCCGAACGGCACCCGCCGCGCCCCGGGCCGAGCACCGTGCCGGAGCTGGTCCGCGAGCGGGCGCGCCGTGCGCCGTCCGCCCTGGCGGTCCTGACGGACCGGGACCGGCTGACCTACGCCGAGTTGACCGGCCGAGCCGACCGGCTCGCGGACCGGCTACGGGCCTCGGGCGTCGGGGCGGAGTCCGTCGTCACCGTGTGCCTCGACCGCGTACCCGAACTGGTGGTCGCGCTGCTGGCGGTGCTGAACTCCGGCGGTGCCTTCCTGCCGCTCGACCCGGCGACCCCGCAGCAGCGCATGGCCGCTCTGGTCGAGGAGACCGGTTCCGTCGTCGTCGTCTCCAGCCGTGAGCACGCGCCGGTGTTCGCCGAGTCCGGGGCGCGCATCATCCATGCCGGGGAGGAGTCCCCCCAGGCGCCGCCGACGGGAGCGGGCCCGGGGCGCGGCCCCCGGCCGGACGACCTCGCCTACGTCCTGTACACCTCCGGGTCCACCGGACCGCCCAAGGGCGTGATGATCACCCATCGGTCGCTGTCGCACTCCCTGACCGCGGTGGCCCGGGCGTACGGGCTGACGCCCGGCGACCGGGTGCTGCACGCCGCGGCCCTCGGCTTCGACACCTCACTGGAGCAGATCTTCGCCACGCTGATCCACGGCGCCACCCTCGTCCTCGCGGGCACCCGGACATGGGCCCCCACCGACCTGCTGCGGCGCCTGCCGGAGTACGGCATCACCGTCGCCGACCTGACCCCCGCCTACTGGCAGCGGCTCGTCTCCATCGCGGACCGCGACGAGTTCGCCTCGCTGCGACTGGCCATCGTCGGCGGCGAGATCGTCACCGCGAAGGACTGCCGCGCCCTGCTGCGCCGGATACCGGGCGCGCGGCTCGTCAACGCCTACGGGCTCACCGAGACCACCATCACCTCCACCCTGTGTGACCTGAACGAGCAAGTGCTCGCCGCTCCCGACACCGCGGTCGCCCCGGTCGGACGGCCCCTGGAAGGGACGCGGGTGCACGTGCTCGACGCCCGGCTGCGCCCGGTACCACCGGGGGAGCGGGGCGAGATCTACATCGGCGGCCCGGGCGTGGCACGCGGCATCTGGCGGCAACCCGCGCTGACCGCCCGGCAGTTCTTGCCCGACCCGCACGGCGCCGCGCCGGGGGACCGGATGTACCGCACCGGGGATCTCGGCCGTCTGCGTCCGGACGGCAACCTAGAGATCCTCGGCCGGGTCGACGACCAGATGAAGATCCACGGGTTCCGGGTCGACCCGGCCGAGGTCGAGGCCGCGCTCGTCTCACACCCGGAGGTCGGCCAGGCGATGGTGGTGGCCCGGCCCCGTGCCGACGCCGACCGGGACCTCGTCGCGTACTACACCCCGGCCGCACCGCCGCAGGACGGCGAGAGGGCGCTGCGTGACCGGCTGCGGTCGGCGCTCGCCGAGAACCTGCCGGGCCACATGATCCCGGTGGCCTTCCACGCGGTGGAGCAGCTGCCCGTCGCACCGAGCGGAAAGCTCGACCGCAAGGCCGTGCCGGACCCCACGGAGGGGGCGCCGGCGGCCGACGCCGACGCCCGTCCGGTGCCGCAGGGCATAGCCCAGCTGTGGTGCCAGATCCTGGGCGTGCAGCGCGTCCGTCCGGACGACGACTTCTTCGAGCTGGGCGGCAACTCGCTGCTGGCCATGGAGATGCTCGCCCGCACCCGCGTCATCTTCGGCATCGGCGTGTCCGAGATCCGCGAACTGACCCGTTCCCTGCTGCGGCACCCGACGCTCGCCGCGTTCGCCGAGGCGGTGCTGCAGGCACGGGCCGGCCAGCTGTCCCGGCACGACGGCGCACGTGTCGACTTCGCCGCCGAGACCGACCGGCCCGTCCCGGCGGTGGGCCGGCGGGCACCGGCTCCGGACCCCCGGAATCCCGGTGACGTCCTCCTCACCGGAGCGACGGGATACTGCGGCGCGTACATGCTCGACGAGCTGCTGCGCAGGACGACGGGGCGGATCCTGTGTCTGGTCAGGGCCTCCGGGGAGCAGGAGGCCATGGAACGGATCCAGGCGGGCCACCAGCGCCACGTCGGCGGCCCTCTGTCCAGCGCCCGTGTCCAGCCGGTCGTCGGTGATCTGGCCGAGCCCCGCCTGGGGCTGACTCCCGAGCGGTTCGAGGAACTGGGATCGGCCATCGACGCCGTCTACCACTTCGGCAGCCAGGTCAACTTCGTCTACCCGTACCACGAGCTGTGCCAGGCCAACGTCGACGGCACCTACGAGATCATCCGCCTCGCCGCGGGACGGGCCGTGCCCGTCCACTTCACGTCGAGCATGGCGGTGCTCGCCGGATTCGGGCCGGCCGGCGTGCGTGAGGTGACGGAGACCATGCCGCTGGATTTCGCGGAGTACCTCTCGGTGGGCTACGTGGAGACCAAGTGGGTCGCCGAGGCGCTGTTGAAGAAGGCGTCCGACGCGGGGCTGCCGGTCGCCGTCTACCGGCTGATGGACGTCTCGGGTGAGAGCGGGACGGGCGGGATGAATCCCGGCAGCGAGATGGCCGCCCTGCTCCGCTTCATCATGCGCACCGGGCTGTGCCCCGACGTCCCGCTGCCGCTGGACTTCCTGCCGGCCGACTGTCTCGTCCGCGTGATCGGTCACCTCTCCACGCGCCGTCCCGCTCGCGGCGAGGTCTATCACCTCACCAATCCTCGTCCCGCGCTGCTGCACGCGCTCGCCGAGCGCCTGCGCGAGCGGGGCCACCCGGTGCGCGAGATCCCCTACCCCGAGTGGATCACCGCGCTGGTGGCGTACGCGGCCGGACATCCCACCGACCCGATCACCCCGTTCGTCCCGCTCTTCGTCGACCGGTGCAGCGGCGCCGACATGACCGTGAGCGAGATGTACTTCCAGGGCGTCTTTCCCGAGTTCACCCGCGACAACGCCCAACGGGCGCTGAGGGACGCCGGGATCTTTGTCCCGCCGGTGGACACGGATATGATGGATCGTCAGATCGATTTCCTCCAGCAAGGCGGATGCGACCGGCCCGCAGGCAGCCGCGAGCCCGGAGCGGCACGGTGGTGAGCCGCGGCGCCGGCTGGGAGGAGCTGGATGTGCTTCGGGCGCCGCCCGACGGTCCGGTGGCCTTCTGCCCCGACCTCAGTCCGGCCGGCCTGCTGGCGGCGTACCGCGCCGGGGCCTATCCGTTCCCGGCGTCCGACGAGTACACCGCCGCCCTCAACGAAGTGATCTTCGCCGACCAGGTGCAGAAGGGCCGAATCCGGCTCATGGGCGGGGAATCGGCCGATCCCTACAGCGTGTCCTGGTGGTCGCCCGACCCCAGACCGGTGCTGCCAGTCACGGGCGTGCGCCTCGGCCGGAGCCTCGCCCGGCGGCTGCGCAACCGGCTGCCCTGGTCCACCAGCATGGACCGGCGGTTCGAACAGGTCGTCCGCGCGTGCCGGGCCGGCCGCACCCCCCTGTGGCTCACCGAAGAGCTGATCGCGAGCCTGGTCCACCTCCATGAACAGGGACAGGCGCACAGTGTCGAGGTGTGGGAGGACGGCGAGCTGATCGGCGGGGTCTTCGGCCTGCGGGTCGGGCCGGTGTTCAGCATGGACTCGATGTTCTTCCGCCGTCCCGGCGCCTCGAAGGTCGCGGTGGCCGACCTCGCGGCGCGCTTCGCCGAGGCCGCCGGCGAGCTGCTCGACGCACAGCGCGACAGCCCGCACGTGCGCGGCCTGGGTGCCGTTCTCCTGCCACGGGAGCAGTACGTACGACATCTGCGCCGCGCCGCGGGCGACAGCGCCCCGATGCCCACCGGCACCCTGCCCGCTCACCGCCTCGCCCCGCCCGCGCGAGCGCACTGACCCCGGACCGCGGCCTTCAGGAGCTCTCGCCGGAGGGGCGGCCGCGGTACCGGTCAGGGGTGTCCGGTGAGCCGGCCCCATCGGTGCGGTACCGGAACGTCTGCAGCAGGAGCCTTTCGCCCTGCTCCGCCGTCATCGGCCGGGCGAACAGGTAGCCCTGCCCGAACCGGCAGCCGATGCTCGCCAGCAACTCCCGCTGCTCCCGCTCCTCGATCCCCTCGGCGATCACGTCGAGCCCGAGGGTGTCGGCGAGCCGTACGATGCCCTCGACCAGGGCCAGCTTCTGCGTGTCCCGCGGGATACCGTCGATGAACGTCTTGTCGATCTTGAGCACGTCGATGGGGAAGTCCCTCAGATAGCGCAGCGAGGCGTAGCCGGTGCCGAAGTCGTCGATCGCTATCCGCACGCCGGTGTCCTTCAGCTCACGGATCAGCGCGTCGATCTGGTCGGTCCGCTTCATGAGCACGGACTCGGTGAGTTCCAGCTGCAGCGTGCCCGGAGCCAGGCCGGTGGCGTCGAGGGCCGCGCGCACCTCGTCGAGGAAGGCCATGTCCTGCCACTGCCGGGCGGAGACGTTGACGCTCAGGTACGGCGGCGTCCGCAGGCGGGCACATCGCTGCAGCCGGGCCATGTCGGCCGTGGCGCGGCGCAGCACCCACGCTCCCAGCACGGAGATGTGCCCGGACTCCTCGGCCAGCGGGATGAACTGCCCCGGCGGGATGAACTGCCCCGGCGGGATGAACTGCCCGGGCGGGACCGGTCCGTTGGACAGGCGGGGCCAGCGGGCCAGTGCCTCGAAGCCCACGACCTCGCCCGCGGCGATGCCCACGACCGGCTGGTAGCGCAGGGAGAACTCCTCTCTGGCGAGGGCTCCGTCCAACTGCGCCTGAAGGTCGTGGCGTTCGGCGAGACGGACGCGCTGCTGGGGCTGGAAGCGCCGCCACTGCCGCTTTCCGGCGGCCTTCGCGGCGTACAGAGCCAGATCGGCGAGGGCCAGGAGTTCCTCGGCGTCCGTGGTGTCCCGGGCCGTGGCCACCCCCACACTGGCGGAGACGCTCACCGAGTCCTCCGACAGCTGGAAGGGCCGGTTCAGAGTCTGGATCACCTGCGCGGCCAGCAACTCCGCGTCGAGGGGCTGCTTGGCGTCCTCCATGAGCACGGCGAACTCGTCGCCGCCGAGCCGCGCCGCCGTGTCGGTGCGGCGCAGCGCCCCCGACAGCCGTTCCGCCACGGCACGCAGCAACTGGTCACCGACGGCGTGCCCGCGCGTATCGTTGACGATCTTGAAGTCGTCCAGGTCGATGAAGAGCAGACAGGTGATCGACGACTCGCGCCGGCCACGCAGCAGCGCGCGCTGCGTCCTCTCCAGCAGCAGCGTCCGGTTGGGCAGGCCGGTCAGGGAGTCGTGGAAGGCGCGCTGCGTCAGCTCGTGCTCCAGCCGGCGCTGCTCCGTGACGTCGCGCAGGGTGACGACCAGACCGTTCACGGTCCGGTCCTGCCGCAGATCGCGACAGCGCACCTCCACTTCGATACGGTCCGAGTCGCGTACCACCCACCAGTGGTCGTGCGCATCTCCCCGCCCGTCCTTCAGCAGGGTCGTCAGGGTCCGGATCACCCGGTCCCGTGGGTCCACCAGTGCCTGGAGTTGATATCCGGCCAGGTCGGAGCTGCCGAAGACGGCACGCGCGGACGGGCTGGCGTACCGGACGGTCATGTCGTCGTCGACGATCAGGGTGACGTCCGAGGCGTTGTGCACCAGAGTGCGGAAATACGCCTCGCTCTCCCGGCGGGTGACCTCCTGGCGCAGCGCGATCCGTTCCGACGCCAGCCCCGCGTGCGAGGCCAGGATCTCGAGCGAGCCGCGTATCTCGGCGAGTCGCTGCTCGGGGCCCGCCGCCACCAGCAGCCCCGAGGCCGCGCCGCCGGCCGGACGGTCGGGGGGAACGATGGGGCAGACCAGGGCCGTCGGCATGTCCGCGAGCTGCGCGGTGATGTCCGGCCCCAGCGCATCGACGGGCACCATCAGGGCGCGGTGCCGGGCGACGCCCTCCCGGCCGCTGTGGGCGGCCCCCTCGCTGTTCAGACGGACGTACAGGTCCTGGGCGGTCCGGTCCCGCAGCACCAGGGTCGCGTGCCGCACATTCGGTCCGCACAGCGCCGTTACCGCCGTCCTGCAGGCCTGAGCGACCTCCTCCGGCCAGAAGGCCCGCACCAGCGCGGCGGCCGCCGTGCGCAGGGCCTGCTCCCGCGTCAGGGCCTTGCGGTACGCCGCGACCAGGACCGCGAGTCGCAGGATGACCAGCACGAACAGCACACCGGAGAAGATGCCCAGCACGGTCGCGTCGTGGACCACTCCCGTGATCTCCTGGTGGACCAGCACGGCCGGCGGTACCAGGGTGGCCAGGGTGAGCAGCAGGAGCCGGCGCCAGGGCGGCAGCAGGGACTGCGACGGGGACTGCGCGGCGGTGAGCCCGGCCATGGAGGGGTGCAGCGCGGCCAGCCCCCAGGCCGTGTAGAAGACGATGCCGCCGCAGTACAGCAGGGTGCCGGCTCGTTCCAGGTCGTTGAGTTCCAGGACTCCGTAGGCGAAGTCGAAGCAGACCAGCGCACCCGTGCCCAGGGCGAGCAGCTGGACGGCCCGGTTCGGCCGGATCTGGGGCCGGGAGATGAGCAGCGGCACCAGCATCGCCAGCACCAGCAGGTCACCCAGCACGTAGGCCGCGCTGATGGTGCCCTGCCAGGAGGGGCCCTCGAGCCGGGCCAGAGGACGCACCAGATAGATCCACACCGGCAGGGCCAGGCCCGCCGTGACGATCAGCGCGTCCAGCACCCCGGAGGGATCACGGCCCGTCCAGCGCTGCCGCACCAGACCGAACAGCCCTGCGGCCAGGAGCGGGTAGGCAGCGAGGTACCAGGCGCAGGTCAGGGACCACATCGGGCCAGAGGCGTGGAAGTACGTCTCCTGCACCAGGTAGCCGGTGTCGCCCGCCGCGAAGGCGAGCAGCCCCGCGGCGATCACCCACCAGGGCCGGCGGTGCGCGGGCCGGTGGAGCCGCACACCGGCCAGGACGGCGGCGGCGCCCGCCAGGCCGATCACGGCCCACACCGGCCCACGCAGGCCGGGGACGGCGAGGTAGACGCCGGTGAGGGCTGCCGCCAGGGCGACCAGGGCGGCCCTCAGGCGATGGACCGGCAACAAGGGCAAACACCCCGAAAGCGGTGGACACCGAAATGCGCGGTACGCGCCGATGGGAATCTCGTTCGATCGTAGGCACGACCGTTGCCGCGCCGCATGTTGTCGCGGGGCCGTGGGCGGCGACCGCTAGTCCTTCGCCGTCGGTCGCCGGGCGGAGTGGGCGTAGCCGTCGGGGTTCAGCCGGTGGAAGCGCCAGGCGTCCGCGCACATGTCGGCGAGATCCCGGACGGGCCGCCAGCCCCAGGCGCGCCGCATGGCGGACGGGTCGGTGACGAGTTCGGCGGCATCGCCGGGGCGGCGGGGCTCGATGTCGTACGGGATGGGCCGGCCGCTGGCGCTGGAGAAGGCGGCGATGACGTCGAGGACCGAGCTGCCCCGGCCGGTGCCCAGGTTGTAGACGTGCATGCCCGGTCCGTCGGCAAGGTGGTCGAGGGCCAGGCGGTGCGCCTCGACGGCGTCCATGACGTGGAGGTAGTCCCGTACGGGGGTGCCGTCCCGGGTCGGGTAGTCGTCACCGAAGACCCCGAGCCGCTCGGCGCGGCCCGCGGCCACCTCCGCCACGCGCTGCATCAGATTGCCGGACATGGAACGGGGGGCCTCACCGAGCAGTCCGCTGGGGTGGGCCCCCGCCGGGCTGGAGTAGCGCAGACACACCACGGTGTACTCGGCCTCCCAGCGGCAGACGTCCCTGAGGATCTGTTCGCCGATCCACTTGGAGGTCGCGTACGAGGTGGCGGGCCGGACGGGTGTGGCCTCGTCGAGCGGCCCGCGCCCGGCGTCGCCGTAGACGGAGCAGGACGACGGGAACACGAGCCGGTGCACCCCGTGCTCACCCATGGTCCGCAGCAGGGTCGTCGTCCCGCCGACGTTGGTGTCGTGCAGCTCTACGGGCATCCGTGCCGACGTCCCTGCGGCCTTGTGCGCGGCAAAGTGCACGACGGCGTCCACGGAGTGCCGGTCGAAGACGGCCGACAGGGCGTGCCGGTCACGGATGTCCAGCTCGTACACGGCGCCGACGAACCGGCCTGCGATCCGTTCCACACGGGCGAAGACCTGCGGGCTGCTGTTGACGTAGTTGTCGACCGCGATCACCTCGTAGCCGTGATCGAGGAGTTCCACGCAGGTGTGGCTGCCGAGGAACCCGGCTCCGCCCGTGAGGAGAACGGTCGACGGAGGCCACCCGGGCGCTGTCCGGGCGGCCGCACGCGGGCGCCGCTCTGTCTCCACCGCGCCTCACCCGCCCCACCGTCACATGCCCGAACGTCGTACGTTTACGCCGTATATGTACCACTATGGGTCGTCGGTCCGCCGCTGGTCAAGTGCGTGGGCGGCTCCCTGCGGCGGCCGCGCTCGTCACGGCCTGACCAGCAGCTGGAAGTCGAACGCGTACCGCGAGCCCCGGTAGATGTGCGTTCCGTACTCCACCGCCCGGCCCGTGTCGTCGTACGCCGTGCGCTGCATGGTCAGCAGTGCCGCGCCCGCCTGCTCGTCCAGGCGGGCCGCCTCCTCGGCGGTGGCCGAGCGGGCGCCCACCGTCTGGCGGGCGCTGTGCAGGGTGATGCCGGCCGCACGCATCATGCGGTACAGGCCCGTCGACTCCAGGCGGGCGGTGTCGAGGTCCAGCAGGCCCGCCGGCAGGTAGTTGCACAGCAGGGCGACCGGCTGGCCGTGGGTGCGGCGCAGCCGCTCCAGGACGACCACCTCGCCGCCCTTCGCCACGCCCAGCGCCGCCGCGACGTCCGCGGCCGCCGGGACCACCTCGTTGCGCACCACCTGCGTGGTCGGTCCCTGCCCGGCCGCCTCCAGGTCGTCGTAGAGGCTGCTCAGCTCCAGGGGGCGCTTGACCTGGCTGTGCACCACCTGGGTGCCCACCCCGCGCCGCCGGACCAGCAGCCCCTTGTCGACGAGGGACTGGATGGCCTGGCGGACGGTGGGACGGGACAGGCCGAGGCGGACCGACAGGTCCACCTCGTTGCCCAGGAGGTTGCCCGGCGCGAGCACGCCCTGCTCGATCGCCGCCTCCAGCTGCTGGGCGAGCTGGTAGTACAGCGGCACCGGGCTGCCCCGGTCCAGGGCGAAGTCCAGCGCGCTGAGCGCGGGGGCGGTCGCGGTGCGGGCCCGGTCACCGGTCTTCGCCATGGACGTACCTCCCTTTGGGGACGCGGGCGTCAGGAGTTGCTCGGGAAACCGAGGTTGATGCCCGCGTCGGCCGGGTCCGGCCAGCGGGTGGTGATGACCTTGCCCTGCGTGTAGAAGGCGATGCCGTCGTTGCCGTAGATGTGCAGGTCGCCGAAGAGGGAGTCCTTCCAGCCGCCGAAGGAGTGGTAGCCGACGGGGACCGGGATCGGGACGTTGACGCCGACCATGCCGGCCTTGACCTCCAGCTGGAAGCGGCGGGCGGCGCCGCCGTCGCGCGTGAAGATCGCGGTGCCGTTGCCCCAGCGGGAGGAGTTGATCAGCTGGATCGCGTCGTCGTAGGTGTCCGCGCGGACCACGCACAGCACCGGGCCGAAGATCTCGTCCCGGTACGCGTCCGCCGTGACCGGCACCTTGTCGAGCAGCGAGACACCGAGGTAGAAGCCGTCCTCGTGGCCCTCCACCGTGTAGCCGGTGCCGTCGACGACGACCTGGGCGCCCTGCTCGGCCGCCGAGTGGACGTAGGAGGCCACCTTGTCGCGGTGCTCGCGGGTGATCAGCGGGCCCATCTCGGAGGACGGGTCGTTGCCGGGGCCGATCCTCAGGTTCTTCGCCCGCTCGGCGATCTTGGCGACCAGCTCGTCGCCGGTGTCGCCGACCGCGACCACGACCGACACGGCCATGCAGCGCTCGCCGGCCGAGCCGTACGCCGCGTTGATCGCCTGGTCCGCGGCGAAGTCCAGGTCGGCGTCGGGCAGCACCAGCATGTGGTTCTTGGCGCCGCCCAGAGCCTGCACGCGCTTGCCGTGCTCGACCGCCTTGAGCTGGATGTACTTGGCGATCGGGGTGGAGCCGACGAAGGAGACCGCCTCGATGTCCGGGTGCTCCAGGATGCGGTCCACGGCCACCTTGTCGCCCTGCACGATGTTCAGGACACCGTCCGGCAGACCGGCCTCGGCGGCCAGCTCCGCCAGGCGGAAGGAAGCCGACGGATCCTTCTCGCTGGGCTTGAGGACGAAGGTGTTGCCGCACGCGATGGCCAGCGGGAACATCCACATCGGCACCATCGCCGGGAAGTTGAACGGCGTGATGCCCGCGACCACGCCCAGCGGCTGGCGGATCGAGGCGACGTCGACCCGGGTGGAGACCTGGGTGGACAGCTCGCCCTTGAGCTGGACGGAGATGCCGCAGGCCAGCTCCACGATCTCCATGCCGCGCGCGACCTCGCCGAGCGCGTCGGAGTGCACCTTGCCGTGCTCGGCGGTGATCAGCTCCGCGATCTCGTCGCGGTGGGCGTCCAGCAGCTCGCGGTACTTGAACAGGATCGCCGTGCGCTTGGCCAGCGAGGACTCGCCCCAGCTCTCGAACGCCTGCTTCGCGGCGGCGACGGCGGCGTCCACCTCGTCGACGGTGGCGAACGCGACCTGCTTCTCCTGGGCGCCGGTGGCCGGGTTGTAGACCGGGCCGAAGCGGCCGGAGGTGCCCTCGACGGGCTTGCCGCCGATCCAGTGGTTGATGGTCTTCATGGGGTGCAAGGGCCTTTCGGAGAAGGAGCGGGGGTCTCAGAGGTGGCGGCGGCGGCCGGCGACCTGCCGGTCGTAGCGCAGGCGGGCCTCGACGGCCGCCTCGCGGGAGGCGACCTCGGCCACCGGCACGTCCCACCAGGCCTCGGCCGGGGGAGCGGTGGGCGTCGGGTCGGTCTCGACGTACACGCACGTCGGGCGGTCCGAGGCCCGGGCGGTGGCCAGCGCCTCGCGCAGCTCGCGCACCGTCTTGGCGCGCAGCACGTCCATGCCGAGGCTGGCCGCGTTGGCGGCCAGGTCGACGGGGAGCGGGGCGCCGGTGAAGGTGCCGTCGGCGGCCCGGTAGCGGTAGGCCGTGCCGAACCGCTCGCCGCCGGTCTCCTCGGACAGGCCGCCGATGGAGGCGTAGCCGTGGTTCTGGATCAGCACGATCTTCAGCGGCAGGCCCTCCTGCACGGCGGTGACGATCTCCGTCGGCATCATCAGGTACGTGCCGTCGCCGACCAGGGACCACACGGTGGTGCCGGGCGCCGCCTGCTGCACGCCGATCCCGGCCGGGATCTCGTAGCCCATGCAGGAGTAGCCGTACTCCAGGTGGTACTGGCGCGGCGAGCGGGAGCGCCACAGTTTGTGCAGGTCGCCCGGGAGCGAACCGGCCGCGTTGATCACCACGTCCGTCTCGCCCACGACCGCGTCGAGCGCGCCGAGCACCTGGGTCTGGGTGGGCACCGCGTTCTCGTCCGCGGCGCGGTAGGCGGCCTCGACGACCCGCTCCCAGCGCTCCTTGCCGACGCGGTACTCGGCCTCGTACGCCTCCGCCACCCGGTGCCCCGCCAGGGCCTCGGTGAGCTGCTCCAGGCCGGCCCTCGCGTCGCACACCAGGGTCCGCGCGGACAGCTTGTGCGCGTCGAAGGAGGTGATGTTGAGGTTCAGGAACCGCACGTCCGGGTTCTGGAACAGGGTGCCGGAGGCGGTGGTGAAGTCGGTGTAGCGGGTGCCGACGCCGATGACCAGGTCGGCGGTGCGGGCGATGCCGTCGCTGACCGCCGTGCCGGTGTGGCCGATGCCGCCGAGGTCGGCGGGGTGGTCGTGGCGCAGCGCGC
Organism: Streptomyces sp. NPDC052682; assembly: GCF_040678435.1. NCBI lineage: Bacteria > Bacillati > Actinomycetota > Actinomycetes > Kitasatosporales > Streptomycetaceae > Streptomyces > Streptomyces sp. NPDC052682. The sequence goes on from NZ_JBFATS010000007.1 coordinate 328,242, forward strand.
CCTTGCCGGCCTGGGTGGAGGAGACCGGGATGCCGGTGGCCTCCACGAACGCCCGCAGGGCCTGCTCGGCCTCGCTGTGATGGACGCCCCCGCCCGCGATGATCAGGGGCCGTTCGGCGGACCTGATGGCCTCCACGGCCGCGGCCAGTTCCACCGGGTCCGGCGCGGGACGCCGTACGTACCAGACGCGCTCGGCGAAGAACTCCTCCGGCCAGTCGTACGCCTCCGCCTGCACGTCCTGCGGCAGGGCGAGGGTGACGGCGCCGGTCTCCGCCGGGTCGGCCAGCACGCGCATGGCGTTGAGCGCCGAGGGGATCAGGGCCTCGGGGCGGGTGATCCGGTCGAAGTAGCGGGAGACCGGGCGCAGGGTGTCGTTGACGGAGACGTCCGCCTCCACCGGGTGCTCCAGCTGCTGCAGCAGCGGGTCGGCGCAGTGGGTGGCGAAGTAGTCGCCGGGCAGCAGCAGCACCGGCAGGCGGTTGATGGTGGCCAGCGCCGCGCCGGTGACCAGGTTGGTGGCGCCCGGGCCGATGGAGGTCGTCACGGCCTGCGCGGACAGGCGGTTGAGCTGGCGGGCGTAGCCGACCGCCGCGTGCACCATGGACTGCTCGTTGCGGCCCTGGTGGTACGGCATCACGTCGGCGTGCTCGACCAGCGCCTGGCCGATCCCCGCCACGTTGCCGTGGCCGAAGATGCCCCAGGTGCCGGAGATCAGCCGGTGCCGTACGCCGTCCCGCTCGGTGTACTGGGCGGACAGGAACCGCACCAGCGCCTGGGCGGTCGTCAGTCGGCGGGTCGTGGCGGTCATACGGAGGTCTCCGGGGCGGTGTAGAGGGGGAGTCGGGGGTCGACGGGCTGGTCCGGCCAGGTGTCGCGGATCCAGGCGTGGTCGGGGTGGTCGCAGATCAGCCAGGCCCGCTCGGCCTCCGGGCCCGCCATGACGTTGAGGTAGTACATGTGGTGGCCGGGCGTGGCCATGGACGGACCGTGCCAGCCGTCGGGGATCAGCACCACGTCGCCGTCGCGGACCTCGGCCAGCACGTCCGTGTCCCGGCCGGGGCCGGAGGGGGAGACCCGCTGGTAGCCGAGGCCGGGGGTGCCGTCGTGCGCGGCGAACTCGAAGTAGTAGATCTCCTCCAGGACCGACTCCTCGCCCGGGCGGTGCTCGTCGTGCTTGTGCGGCGGGAACGACGACCAGTTGCCGCCGGGCGTGATCACCTCCACGGCGATGAGCTTGTCGCACTCGAACACCCCGGCCGCGCCGAAGTTGTTGACCTGGCGGGAGCAGGTGCCGGTGCCGCGCAGTTCCACCGGGACGGAGGAGGCCGGGCCGTAGCGGGCCGGCAGACGGCGGGTGCAGCGGGCGCCGGTGAGCGCGAACCGGCCGCCGCCGGCGGAGGTCACGGTCGCGCGGGCGTCACGGGGTACGTACGCGAAGTCGCTGACGGCGCTGAAGACGTCCGGGCGGCCGTGCAGCTCGAAGGTCTTCTGGCCGAAGTCGTCGGCGGCGCCGACCGTGCACGCCCCGCTGAGGGACAGGACGATCCACTCGCTGTCGCCGGTGTCGAAGGAGTGCGTGCCGCCCGGCGGCAGCTCCAGGACACGCAGGCTGGAGTAGCCCCAGCCGGCCTTCTCCGGCGTGACGTCGACGAGGTAGGGGCCGCCGAGAGCCTTGCCCCGGGGGAGGTGATACGTCATGGTCTGCCTTTCGGTCACAACAGGCCGACGGCCGTGTCCACTGCCTGCTCCACGCTGCCCTCGGCCGGGTAGAGCAGCGACCGGCCGACCACCATGCCCTGCACGGTGGGCAGCCGCAGCGCCTTGCGCCAGCGTTCGTACGCGCCCTCCTGGTCCTCGCCGACCTCGCCGCCCAGCAGGACGACCGGCAGCGTGGAGGTCTCCAGGACCTCGGCCATGTCGTCCGGGTCGTCGGTGACGGGGAGCTTGAGCCAGGTGTAGGCGGAGGTGCCGCCGAGTCCCGAGGCGATCGCTATGGAGCGGGTGACGGCCTCGGCGGACAGGTCGTTGCGGACCCGGCCGTCGACGCGGCGGGAGATGAACGGCTCGACGAACACCGGCAGCCGGCGCGCCGCCATGTCGTCGATCGCCCGGGCGGTGGACTCCAGGGTGGTCAGCGAGCCCGGGTCGTCGTAGTCGATGCGCAGCAGCAGTTTGCCCGCGTCGAAGCCGAGCCGTTCGATGTCCTCGGCGCGGTGGCCGGTGAAGCGGTCGTCCATCTCGAAGGCCGCACCGGCCAGGCCCCCGCGGTTCATCGACCCCATGACGACCTTGCCGTCCAGCACGCCGAGCAGGAGCAGGTCCTCCAGGATGTCGGCGGTGGCGAGCACCCCGTCCACGCCGGGCCGGGACAGCGCCACGCACAGCCGCTCCAGCAGATCGGCGCGGTTGGCCATCGCCAGACGCCGGTCGCCGACGCCGAGGGCGCCGCGGGCCGGGTGGTCGGCGGCCACGATCATCAGGCGCCCGCTGTCGCCGAGCAGCGGCCGGCGCGCCCGGCGCGCGGCCGCCTCGGCGATCGCCTCGGGGGTGCGGGCCCGGACCGTGGTCAGGTCGGGGATGCTGAGGTTCAAGTCAGGCTCCGTTCGGGATTGGCTTCGTCGGCCCGGGTGCGGGGCGGACCGGCGTCGGCCCGTGGCACTCGGCGGCCCCGGCACGGCGACGGATCACGTCGGCCCGGGGCGGATCGGTCCGCGCCGGACCGGCAGCGGGGCGGGTGGGCGCGCCGGCCTGGGGGCGCAGCGGGTGGCGGTGGCCCCGGCAGCGGGTCCGCGCGCCGCACCGGCCCAGGACCGGGGCGTTGGGCGCGGGGGGCCCGGTCACCTCGACCGGGGTACGGGGCCGGCTCGCCTGGCCGCGCGCAGGGGTCCGGCTCACCTCGCCCCGGGCATGGGCCCGGCTTGCCTGGCTCCCGGTGTGGGCCCAGCTCACGTCGGCTCGGGGACGGGCCCAGCTCATCTCGGCCAGGCTGGGAGCCCAGCTCCCGTCGGCTCGGGCGCAGGCCCGGCTTGCCTCGGCCCGCGCATGGGCCCGGCTCGCCTCACCTATGGCACCGGCCCGGCTTGCCTCGCTCCGGGCGTGGGCCCAGCTCGCGTCGGCTCGGGGACGGGCCTGACTCGCCGGGCCCCAGGTGTGTGCCTCGCCCGCCTTGCCCCACCGGGCGTGGGCCCGGCCCACCTCGCCTCGGGTACGGCCCCAGCTCGCCTCAGCCCGGGTGCAGACCCGGCTCGCCTCGCCCGAGACACAGGCCTGAACCACCTCACACGCCCGGGCGCCTCCCCGGGTACAGGACCCGTTCATGTCAGCTCGCAGCGCTCGGTGACGACGCCCGTGCCAGGAGGTCCTCGACCTCCGGCTCCGTCGGCATCGCCGAAGAGCAGGCGAGGCGGGAGGCGACGAGGGCGCCGGCGGCGTTGGCGTACCGCATGGTCCTCTCCAGCTCCCAGCCGGCCAGCAGCCCGTGGCAGAGGGAGCCGCCGAAGGCGTCGCCGGCGCCGAGGCCGTTGACCACCTCGACCGGCACCGGCGGCACCTCGGCCCGGGTGCCGTCGCGGTGCACGGCCAGGACGCCCTTGGGCCCCTGCTTGACGACGGCCAGTTCCACGCCCGCCTCCAGCAGGGCCTCGGCGCACGCCTGCGGTTCGCGGACACCGGTGGCGACCTCGCACTCCTCGAGGTTGCCGACCGCGACGGTGGCGTGCCGCAGGGCCTCGCGGTAGTACGGGCGGGCCTCCTCCGGGTCGCGCCAGAACATCGGGCGCCAGTCGAGGTCGAAGACCGTGATGCCCGCCTTGTCGCGGGCCTTGAGCGCGGCCAGCGTCGCGGAGCGGCTCGGCTCCTCGCTCAGGCCCGTGCCGGTGATCCAGAAGATGCGCGCCCCGCGGATCGCGAAGAAGTCCAGCTCGTCGGTGTGGATCTCCAGGTCGGGGGCCTTGGGGCGGCGGTAGAAGTACAGCGGGAAGTCGTCCGGCGGGAAGATCTCGCAGAACGTGATGGGGGTGGCGTAGGCGTCGACGGGGGTGACCCAGCGGTCGTCCACGCCGAAGTCCTTCAGCGCCTCGTGCAGGAAGGTCCCGAACGGGTCGTTGCCGGTGCGGGTGATCACCGCGGTGGAGCGGCCGAGGCGGGCGGCCGCCACCGCCACGTTCGCGGCCGAACCGCCGAGGAACTTCCCGAACGTCTCCACCTGGGGCAGGGGGACACCGGTCTGCAGGGGGTACAGGTCGACCCCGATACGGCCCATCGTGATCAAGTCGAAATACTGGGCTGACTCGGCCATGCGCGATGCTCCTCGGGGCTCGGGATGCGGGTGCCGGGACGCCCTGCCACGGTGGGGGCGGGGACTCTCCGGGTCTGCCGCCTCTCAGGTGTAGGTCTCGGAGGGCGGCCCTGTCAATACTTTGTACTTACATTCGGACCTGAGAGTGAAATGATGTCTTAACAAAGTATTGACAGCGGGCCCGTCACGGACTTGGATCCCGTGGCATCGCAACAGACGTCGTGCGGCATCATGATCCGGACTCCATAAGGCTCCGGGACCACAGATCTCAGATCCTCGTGATCCCCTCTCCTTTCCCCCGCAGTAGCACAGTGAGGTGCCAGGAAAGATGGACCGCTCTTCTCACGCCCGCTCCCGCAGACTCGCGCCCGTCGTCGCCGTGGCCGCGGCAGCTGCCCTGACCCTTGCCGGCTGCTCCAGCAGCTCCGGGGGCAAGAAGTCGGAGGAAGGCGGAGCGAACGCCTCCGCCGGCAAGGCGACCACCCCGCGTATGACGGTCGCGCTCGTCACCCACCAGGCGCCCGGCGACACCTTCTGGGACACCGTCCGCAAGGGTGCCGAGGCCGCGGCCGCCAAGGACAACATCAAGCTGATCTACTCGGCCGACCCGAACGCGGGCAACCAGGCCAACCTCGTGCAGAACGCGATCGACCAGAAGGTCGACGGCATCGCGGTCACCCTCGCCAAGCCGGACGCCCTCAAGAGCGTCATCGGCAAGGCCGAGCAGGCCGGGATACCCGTCGTGGGCCTGAACTCCGGCCTGAGCGACTGGAAGAAGCTCAACCTCATGGAGTTCTTCGGCCAGGACGAGAACGTGGCCGGTGAGGCGTTCGGCAAGAAGCTGAACCAGGTCGGCGCCAAGCACGCCCTGTGTGTCATCCAGGAGCAGGGCAACATCGGCCTGACCCAGCGCTGCGACGGTGTGGACAAGACCTTCGACGGCAAGCTCGACGTCCAGAACGTCAACGGCACCGACATGCCGTCGGTGAAGTCGACGATCACCGCCAAGCTGAAGCAGGACCCGTCCATCGACTACGTCGTCACGCTCGGCGCCCCCTTCGCGCTGACCGCGGTGCAGTCGGTCGGCGACGCCGGCAGCAAGGCGAAGGTCGCCACCTTCGACCTCAACAAGGACCTGATCAAGGCCATCCAGAACAACAGCATCCAGTTCGCCGTCGACCAGCAGCCCTACCTCCAGGGCTACCTGGCCGTCGACGGCCTGTGGCTGTACAAGAACAACGGCAACTACAGCGGCGGCGGTGAGCAGCCGGTGCTGACCGGCCCGGCCTTCGTCGACAAGTCCAATGTCGAGCAGATCGCCAAGTTCGCCGCCAACGGAACCCGGTGATGAGCATGACCCAACAGGCTGCGCCGGCGGTGACCTCACCGCCGGCCTCCGGCCCGAGGCAGACCGACGGCCGGACCCGGCAGCGCCCCCTGGCGCTGCGCCTGCTGGCCCGGCCGGAGGTCGGCGTCTTCCTCGGCGCCGTCGCGGTTCTGGTCTTCTTCCTGTTCGCCGCGCCGCCCGTGCGCGACGGCAGCTCGATGGCCAACATCCTGTACCAGTCGTCGACCATCGGGATCATGGCCCTGCCCGTGGCCCTGCTGATGATCGGCGGCGAGTTCGACCTGTCGTCCGGTGTCGCCGTGATCACCTCGGCGCTCACCGCGTCGATGCTCAGCTACCAGCTGACCCTGAACGTGTGGGTCGGCGTGATCATCGCCCTGATCGTGTCGCTCGGCATCGGCGCGTTCAACGGCTGGATGCTGATCAAGACCGGCCTGCCGAGCTTCCTGGTCACCCTCGGCACCTTCCTGATCCTCCAGGGCGTGAACCTGGCCGTCACCAAGCTGGTCACCGGCAACGTGGCGACCGACGACATCAGCGACATGGACGGCTTCAGCCAGGCCAAGGCGCTCTTCGCCTCGACCTTCGAGGTCGGCGGGGTCTCCGTGAAGATCACCGTCGTGTGGTGGCTGGTCTTCGCGGCCCTGGCCACCTGGGTGCTGCTGCGCACCCGGTACGGCAACTGGATCTTCGCGGTCGGCGGCAACAAGGACAGCGCCCGCGCGGTCGGTGTCCCGGTGACCTTCACCAAGATCTCGCTGTTCATGCTGGTCGGCTTCGGCGCCTGGTTCGTCGGCATGCACCAGCTGTTCTCCTTCAACACGGTGCAGTCCGGCGAGGGCGTCGGCCAGGAGCTGATCTACATCGCCGCGGCGGTCATCGGCGGCTGCCTGCTGACCGGCGGCTACGGCTCCGCGATCGGCCCGGTCTTCGGTGCCTTCATGTTCGGCATGGTCCAGCAGGGCATCGTGTACGCCGGCTGGAACCCCGACTGGTTCAAGGCCTTCCTCGGCGTGATGCTGCTCGGCGCCGTCCTGATCAATCTGTGGGTCCAGCGCACCGCGACCCGGAGGTGACCGACATGACAAGCAAGGAAACCGGCACCCACGGGGCCGTGCTCGAAGACCGGCCCGCGGCCGGCGACCGGCCCCTGGTCGAGCTGCGCGGGGCGGGCAAGTCCTACGGCAACATCCGCGCCCTGCACGGCGTCGACCTGGCCGTGCACCCCGGCAAGGTGACCTGTGTGCTCGGCGACAACGGCGCCGGCAAGTCCACCCTCATCAAGATCATTTCCGGGCTGCACCAGCACACCGAGGGCGAGTTCCTCGTCGACGGCGAACCGGTGCGCTTCTCCACCCCGCGTGAAGCCCTGGACAAGGGCATCGCCACCGTCTACCAGGACCTGGCGGTCGTCCCGCTGATGCCGGTGTGGCGGAACTTCTTCCTCGGCTCCGAGATGACCAAGGGGCCCTGGCCGGTCCGCCGCCTCGACATCGAGCGGATGAAGGAGACCGCGGACGAGGAACTGCGCAACATGGGCATCGTCCTGGACGACCTGGAGCAGCCCATCGGCACGCTCTCCGGCGGCCAGCGCCAGTGTGTCGCCATCGCCCGCGCCGTCTACTTCGGCGCCCGCGTCCTCATCCTGGACGAGCCGACCGCCGCACTCGGCGTCAAGCAGTCCGGCGTGGTGCTGAAGTACATCGCCGCCGCCCGCGACCGCGGCCTCGGCGTCATCTTCATCACCCACAACCCGCACCACGCCTACATGGTCGGCGACCACTTCAGCGTGCTGCGCCTGGGCACCATGGAACTGTCCGCCTCGCGCGACCGGGTCAGCCTCGAAGAGCTGACCAACCACATGGCCGGCGGCGCCGAACTGGCCGCCCTGAAGCACGAGTTGGCGCAGGTCCGCGGCGTCGACGTCGAGGAGCTCCCCGAGGAGGGGGACCTCACCGCCTCCGTAGCGGCATCTGAGGAAGGAAAGTCCTGACATGGCCCCCGTGCTCGACCGCATCCGGGTCGGCTCCGCCCCCGACTCCTGGGGCGTCTGGTTCGCCGACGACCCGCTGCAGGTGCCCTGGGAACGCTTCCTCGACGAGGTCGCCGAGGCCGGCTACTCCTGGATCGAACTCGGCCCGTACGGCTACCTGCCGACCGACCCGGCCCGGCTCACCGACGAGGTGACCAAGCGGGGCCTCAAGGTCTCCGCCGGCACGATCTTCTGCGGCCTGCACCGCGGCCCGTCCGAGTGGGACTCCACCTGGGAGCAGGTCAGCCGGGTCGCCGCCCTGACTCAGGCGATGGACGCGGGGCACCTGGTGGTCATCCCGTCCTTCTGGCGGGACGACAAGACCGCCGAGATCCTCGAGCCGCCGGAGCTCACCCGCGAACAGTGGGGCCACCTCACCTCGGGCATGGAGCGGCTCGGCAGGCAGGTGAAGGAGACGTACGGCCTGGACATCGTCGTCCACCCGCACGCCGACACCCACATCGACACCGAGGAGCACGTCGAGCAGTTCCTCGACTCCACCGACTCCAGCCTGGTCAACCTGTGCCTGGACACCGGGCACTACGCCTACTGCGGCGGCGACAGCGTCAAGCTGATCGAGACCTACGGCGAGCGCATCGGCTACCTGCACCTCAAGCAGGTCGACCCGGAGATCCTCGCCGACGTGCAGGCAAACGGCATCCCGTTCGGCCCGGCCGTGCAGCGCGGTGTGATGTGCGAGCCCCCGGCGGGAGTCCCCGAACTGGGGCCCGTGCTGGAGGCCGCGCAGAAGCTGGGCGTGGACCTGTTCGCGATCGTCGAGCAGGACATGTACCCCTGCGAGCCGGACAAGCCGCTGCCCATCGCGGTGCGCACCCGCAAGTTCCTCAGGAGCTGCGGAGCCTGAACCGTACGGGCCATGCCGCTCGCCGACCCGGGCGGCACCGCCCGTCCCGTGCCGTGCCGCCGGCGCCTCGGCCGGGGGCGACGCCTGTCGCCAGGGCCGGTCGCGTCCGCGGAGCCGGTGGCCCGGGCGGATCGGGGTGTGCCGGCCGACGGCTGCGTCGGCCTCGGCACCGACGCCGTCATGCGACCGGCCGCGGACGGTTCCGCCACCGCTGCGCACGCGTGTCCGGGCCGGGCGCGGACGGCGCCCCGTCGGCGCCGGGCAGCGGCAACGATCCGCGCGCTGCCTACGCGAGACGTGAACGAGGGCCGGACGAGGCAAGGGGAGGGCACAGCCATGACGCAGCGGGCGGACCTGCGGGTTGCCGTCATCGGCAGCGGCCGGATGGGCGCCGACCACGTACGCCGCATCCAGCAGACGATCAAGGGCGCCCGGGTGACGGCCGTCGTGGACGTGGACGCCGAACGCGCCAAGCGCGTGGCCGCCCCCATCGACGGCTGTACGGTCTCCACCGACCCGCTCGCCGCGCTGGCGGCGGACGACGTCGACGCCGTGCTCATCGCCTCTCCAGGCCCGGCCCACGAGGCCACGCTGCTCGCCGCGCTCGAGCGTGACCTGCCCGTGCTGTGCGAGAAGCCGCTCACCCCCGACGCGGCCTCCGCCCTGCGCGTCCTCGAAGCCGAACAGGCCCTCGGCCACCGCCGCATCCAGGTCGGCTTCATGCGCCGCTACGACGCCGAGTACGTCAGGCTGAAGGCGCTGCTCCGGACCGGGCAGCTGGGCCGCCCGCTGATGGTGCACAACCGGCACCGCAACGTGGCGAGCCCGCCCTTCTTCACCAGCGCCATGCTGATCAGCGACTCGGTCGCGCACGAGGTGGACGCCACCCGCTGGCTCCTCGGGCACGAGATCACCGCCGTCACCGTGCTGCGCCCCGCCCCGTCCGCCAACGCCCCCGACCACCTCCTGGACCCCCAGTTCGTCGTCCTGGAGACCGACGGCGGCGCCCTGTCCGACGTCGAGATCTTCGTCAACTGCGGCTTCGGCTACCAGGTGCAGGCCGAGGTGGTCTGCGAACGCGGCACCGCCCGCATCGGCGACGGCCACGCCCTGGTCACCCACATGGCCGCCCGCTGGGGCGGCACCATCGCCCAGGACTACACCGAGCGCTTCGCCGACGCCTACGACCGGGAGGTCCAGGCCTGGGTCGACGCCACCCGTCGCGGCGAGGTCACCGGCCCGGGCACCTGGGACGGCTACGCCGCGGCCGCCGTGTGCGAGGCGGGAGTGCGGGCGCTGGAAGAGGGCGGACGCGTGACGGTCGAGCTGGTGGACAAGCCGGCGCTGTACCGCTGAGAGACCTGCCCCGCACGGACTCGGCAGGCCGATGTCAGTGCCGCGCGCTAGCGTGCACAGCATCGGCTCCTCATCCCGTCTCCGGGAGGTTCCTCATGGCTTCGCGTCTCAACCCCTACCTCAGCTTCGACGGCGACGCCCGCCAGGCGATGGAGTTCTACAAGGACGTCTTCGGCGGCACCCTGACCCTCAGCACCTTCGGCGAGTTCGGCCACGAGGACACCCCCGGCGGCGACAAGATCATGCACGCCATGCTGGAGACCCAAAACGGCTTCACGCTCATGGCCTCCGACACCCCGCCCGGCATGGAGTACCAGCGCGGCAGCAACTTCGCCGTGAGCCTCAGCGGCGACGACGACGCCGAACTGCGCGGCTACTGGGAGAAGCTGTCCGACGGCGGCTCGGTGACCGTGCCGATGGAGAAGCAGATGTGGGGCGACGTCTTCGGCATGTGCACGGACCGCTTCGGCGTCCCCTGGATGGTCAACATCAGCGCGGGCGAGGCCTGACCGCTCAGCCGGGGAGCGTGGTGCGCGGCCGGGGGGCGAAGCCGGCCGCGCGGTAGCAGGCGTCGATCAGCTCCATGGTCGTCACCGCGTCCCGCGCGTCCAGCGGCAGCGCGGCACCGTCACGCACCCGGGCGGCGAACGCCTCCAGCTGGTACGTGTACGACGACCGGGTGCCCAGGTGTTCGGTGCGCTCGCCCTCGGGCGTGCGGACGACGACCCGGTCGTCCAGCTGCGGCAGCACGAAGTTCGGCGCGCTCGCCTCGCCCCGGGAACCGACCAGCCGGATGCTCATCTCCAGCCCGCCGTACGCCATGTGGCAGCGGGCGGAGCCGGTGGCGCCGCCGGGGAACTCCAGGTCGGCGTCCAGCCACTCGTCGACGCCGGGCGCGCCCGTACGCTCCCCGCCCCGGGCGGCCACCAGCCGGGGTGCGCCGCCCGTCCAGGGCGCGAGCATCCGCAGCGCGTGCAGGCTGTAGCAGCCCAGGTCCATCAGGGCGCCGCCGGCCAGCGGCAGCGACCAGCGCGGGTCGCAGTCCTCGGGCGCGGGGATGGCGACCAGGGCCTCGACGTGCCGCAGCTCGCCCAGCTCACCCGACTCCAGCAGCGCGTGCAGACGGCGGGTGACCGGGTGGAACAGGTAGTGGAAGGCCTCCATGAACACCGTCCCGGCCTTCTCGGCGGCCCCCAGCACCTCGGCCGCCTCCTCGGCGTTGCTCGCCGACGGCTTCTCGCTCAGCACATGCTTGCCCGCCGCGAGGGCGGCCAGGTGTGCGCGGCGGCGAACGCCTCCGCCCGGGCGCGGTCGCGGGCGGCCACCGCGACGACGCGGTGGCCCGTCGCCCGGGCCGGGCCGATCAGGGCGCGCTCGGTGATCCGTGCTGCTCCCAGCACACCGATGCGCAGGGGTTCCCGGCCCGGTCCGCTCATGCCTGCCGTACCTCCTCGATCGTCACGGGGCGGTGCTCGTGGAGGGACAGTGTGCACGCCTCCGCGATCCAGCCGGCCTCCAGGGCGTCCTCGATCGTGCAGGGGGAGGGCCGGGTGCCGGCCACGACCTCGGTGAACGCGGTGAGTTCGGCGCGGTAGGCCTCCGTGAAGCGGTCCATGAAGAAGTCGTGCGGGGTGCCGGCGGGGAAGGTCACGCCCGGCTCCACCGAGCGCAGCGGCAGCTTGTCCTCCAGGCCGACGGCGATGGAGTCCTTGAAGCCGTGCAGCTCCATGCGGACGTCGTAACCGCGGGCGTTGTGACGGCTGTTGGAGACCACCGCGATGGTGCCGTCGTCCAGGGTGAGGACGGCTCCGGTGGTGTCGGCGTCGCCCGCCTCCTTGATGTAGCCGGCGCCCTTGTTGCCGCCGACGGCGTACACCTCGCGCACCTCGCGGCCGGTCACCCAGCGGATGATGTCGAAGTCGTGCACCGAGCAGTCGCGGAAGATGCCGCCGGAGGCGGCGATGTACGCGGCGGGCGGCGGCGCCGGGTCCAGGGTGGTGGACCGTACGGTGTGCAGCTGCCCCAGCTCACCGGCCTGCACGGCGGCCCGGGCGGCGACGAACCCGGCGTCGAAGCGCCGGTTGTAGCCGATCTGGATGGGCACGTCCCTGCCCTGGACGGCCTTGAGCACCTGGACGCCCTCGCTCATGGTCCTGGCGACGGGCTTCTCGCAGAAGACCGGCACACCCGCCTCGACCCCGGCGAGGATCAGGGCGGGGTGGGCGTCGGTGGCCGCGGCGACGACGAGGCCGTCCACCCCGGAGGCCAGCAGGGCCTCGGGGGAGTCCGCGACCTCGGCACCGAACCGCTCGGCGGCGGCCTTCGCGGCGCTCGCGAACGGGTCGGAGACGACGAGGGACTCGACGGCGTCGAGCCCGGACAGGGTCTCGGCGTGGAACGCGCCGATACGGCCGAGGCCGAGGATTCCGATACGCATGGGGGTGCTTGCTCCTTGAAGTGCGGTTTGCGGGGGGAGGAGGTCTAGTCGAGTCCGCCGAGCACGTTCTGGTCCCAGTCGATCACGGAGCCGGTGACCACCCCGGACCGGTCCGACAGCAGGAAGACCACGAAGTCGGCGATCTCGTCCGGCTGGCCGAGCCGGCCCATCGGCAGCTTCGCGGCGGCCTGCTCGCGCCAGTCGTCCCCGGCGCCGTGGAAGGTCTTCTGGGTGGCGTCCTCGCCCTCGGTCGCGGTCCAGCCGATGTTCAGGCCGTTGATCCGGATCCGGTCCCAGCGGTGGGCGTGCGCGGCGTTGCGGGTCAGCCCGGCGAGCCCGGCCTTCGCCGCCACGTACGGCGCGAGGAACGGCTGCCCGCCGTGCGCCGACGAGGTGATGATGTTGACGATCGTGCCGGGCGCCTGCCGCGCCACCATGTCCGCGACCGCCGCCTGCATCGCGAAGAACGGTCCCTTGAGGTTGATCGCGATGTGCTGGTCGAACAGCTCGGGCGTGGTGTCCAGCAGCGTGCCGCGCGAGGTCAGCCCGGCCGAGTTCACCAGGCAGTCGATCCGGCCGTACGCCTCCACGACCCGGGCCACGCTGCCCTTCGCCTGCTCGGCGTCCGCGAGGTCGGCCCGTACGAACAGCGCCTTGCCGCCCGCGGCGGCCAGCTCCGCCACCAGTGCCTCGCCGGGCTCCGGGCGCCGCCCGGTGACGGCGACGACCGCGCCCTCGCGGACGGCGGCCCGGGCGATGGCGGCGCCGACGCCCTGGGTGCCGCCGTTGACCAGGACGACCTTGCCGTCCAGAAGTCCGTCGGGTGCGTTGTCGAGAAGTCCCATGAACTGCTTCCTCAGCTCTCTCGCCGTGCGGTGCCGGCCCGCAGCTCCGCGCGGAGCCTGTCCGGTGTCCATTCCTCGCGCAGGGCCCGCCGTACGACGTCCGCCTGCGAGGGCGGGGCCAGGCCGTCGACCGGCGGGTCGCTGTCGAGGTTGGTGGGGAAGGGGTAGCCCTCGGCGCTCGCCGCGACCACGTTGTGCAGCCACTGCTCGCCGGCGCCCTCGGCCTTGCGCCGGAGCAGCACCGGGTAGACCGCGCCCGCCACGGCCTCCCGGTCCACCGTCTCCATCGCGCGCCCGAAGGCGGAGGAGACCTGGAGCAGGTTGGCCATGCGCCGGATGCCGGCCGAGCGGTTGCCGCCCGCCGCGTGGAACAGGGCCGGGTTGAAGAAGACCGCGTCGCCCTTGGCGAGCGGCAGCTGGACGTGGTGCCGGTCGAAGTACGCCTGGAACTCCGGCCGCCGCCACGCCAGGTAGCCCGGCTCGTACTTCTGGGAGTGCGGCAGGTACATCGTCGGCCCCGACTCGACCGGCATGTCGCAGTGCGCGACCGCGCCCTGGAGGGTCAGGACGGGGGAGAGGCGGTGCACGTGCGCCGGGTAGGCGGCGGCGGCCTCGGCCGAGAGGAACCCGAGGTGGTAGTCGCGGTGCGCCGTCTGGGCCGCGCCGCCCGGGTTGACCACGTTGATCTGGGAGGTGACCTGGTAGCCGGGGCCCAGCCAGGTCTGGGAGACCAGGGCGATCACGTCGTTGGCGTAGTAGTCGGCGAACACCTCCGGGTCGTACAGGGCCGCCTTCTCCAGCGCGTTCCACACCCGGTCGTTGGCGCCCGGCTTGGCGAAGTGGTCACCGGCGGCCGCGCCCGAGGCGCGCTGCTCCGCGATCAGGGCGTCGAACACCTCGGTGGCCCGGTCCACCACCGCCGGGTCGAAGGCGCCCCGGAAGACGACGATGCCCGGGCCGTCGGCGAGGGCCCGCACCAGCTCGGCCTCCAGCACCCGGTCGGGTTCGAGCAGGCCGGCGTCGTAGACGGGCACGTTCCGCTCCACGGCGGTGGCGTGCGGATGGTCGGTCGGATCCGTCGGCTGCTCGACCAGGGCGCGCAACGCGTCCAGGTCGCAGTCCTGCTCGGACAGCCAGCGGCGGCGGAGGGTGTGCGGTGGTGGGAAGGACATCGTCGTCCCTTCGGGTCACGGAGCGACGCAGCCCTGTCATTCTTGTCAGTACAAAACCCTCGAACAACCAGCAGGAAGCCATCAAAAACCCCTCAAGGAGCGTCCCCGTGGGCCACCCCTTCCCCATCCGCGAGATCGCACGTCAGGCGGGGCTGAGCGAAGCCACCGTCGACCGGGTCCTCAACGGCCGGGGCGGGGTGCGCGAGAGCACCGCGCGGGAGGTGCACCGGGCGATCGCCGACCTGGACCGGCAGCGCACCCAGGTCCGGCTCGTCGGCCGCACCTTCATGGTCGACATCGTGATGCAGGCGCCGGAGCGGTTCACCACCGCCGTACGCGCCGCCCTGGAGGCCGAACTGCCGTCCCTGCACCCGGCCGTCCTGCGCTCCCGCTTCCACTTCCGCGAGACCGGCCCGGCCGGGGAACTGGTCGCGGTCCTGGACCGGATAGCCCGGCGCGGCTCGCAGGGCGTGATCCTCAAGGCCCCCGACGTCCCCGAGGTCACCGCGGCCGTGGCCCGGCTCCACACGGCCGGGATCCCGGTCGTCACCCTGGTGACCGACCTGCCCGCCGTACCCCGCCTCGGCTATGTCGGCATCGACAACCGGGCGGCCGGCGCGACCGCCGCGTACCTCATGGGCCAGTGGCTCGGCGACCGGCCCGGCAACGTCCTGACCAGTCTCAGCAGCGGGTTCTTCCGCAACGAGGAGGAGCGCGAGATGGGCTTCCGCAGCGCCATGCGCACCCACCACCCCGACCGGACGCTCGTCGAGATCGCCGAGGGCCAGGGCCTGGACGCCACCCAGTACGACCTCGTCCGGGCCGCCCTGGAACGCGACCCGGACATCCGCGCGGTCTACTCGATCGGCGGCGGGAACATCGCGACGCTGCAGGCCTTCGAGGACCTCGGCCGCGAGTGCGCCGTGTTCATCGCGCACGACCTCGACCACGACAACACCCGGCTGCTGCGCGAGCACCGCCTGTCCGCCGTGCTCCACCACGACCTGCGCCAGGACATGCGCGAGGCCTGCCACCTGGTGATGCGCGCGCACGGCGCGCTTCCCCCGGCGGGGCCGAGCCTGCCGTCGGCGATCCAGGTGGTGACGCCGTACAACATGCCCACGCCCGTGGGGTGACGTGGGTCCTGCCCCCGGGCGTGTATCCCTGTCCGGGGTCACCCGGCTCCCTACCGTCGGGCCCATGCGGAAATCGACGCCCGACGGGCCGCCCGACCGTCTGCTGGCCCTGTCCGACGGCGTGTTCGCCATCGCCATTACCTTGCTGGTCCTGGACCTGTCCGTGCCGCGCGGGCTGGACGGCGCCGAGTACCGCCGGGCGCTGCGCGAGCTCCTCCCGGACCTCGGGGCCTACGCGCTCAGCGTCGTGGTGCTGGCCGGTTTCTGGCGCGACCACCGGCGGATCTTCCGCTCCGTCCGGCAGGTCGACGCACAGGTGGTCTCCCTGACCGTGCTGGGCCTGGGCGTGGCGGCCCTGCTGCCCTTCCCCACCCGGCTGATCTCCGACTACGGCGGCCAGGCCGCCTCGGTCGCCATCTACGCGGCGGCCGTCGCCGCGCTCGGCGCGAGCCACCTCGCGCTGGTCACCGTCCTCACCGCCCGCCCCTGGCTGCGCACCGGCGCGGTGGTGGACGAGGGATACCGGCGTTACGCCCTCGACATGGCCGCGACGGTGGCGGTGTTCCTCGTGACCATCCCGCTGGCCCTGACGATCGGGGTGGCGGCCATGTGGTGGTGGCTCGTCCTCTTCCCGGTCAAGTACGCGCTCGGCCGGCGGGACCGCGAGGCACCGCACCGCTGACCGTCACCCCCGCGCGTCCACGGCCACCCACGCCCCGCTCTCGGCCGACCGGGACATGGCGTCCAGGACGGCCGCGCTGTGCACCGCGTCCGCGAGCGTGGCCCCGTACGCGGCGCCCTCGGCGATCGAGCGCAGGAAACGGTACGCCTCGATGACCTTCAGGTCGTCATAGCCCATGGCGTTCGCCGCGCCCGGCTGGAAGGCGGCGAACTCGCCGTGGCCCGGGCCGACGTACACCGTGCTGACGGGCTGGTCCTGGTAGGTCGTGCCCCGGCTGACCGCGAGCTCGTTCATCCGGCGGAAGTCCCAGAACACCGCGCCCTTAGTGCCGTGCACCTCGAAGCCGTAGCTGTTCTGCTCCCCGACCGAGACCCGGCAGGCCTCCAGCACACCGCGCGCGCCGGAGGCGAAACGCAGCAGGCAGCCGACGTAGTCCTCGTTCTCCACCGGCCCGAGTTCGCCGCCGGAGGCACGGGCGTGACCCGCGGTGGCGCCGGCCGGGCGGGCCCGCTCGGGCAGGAAGATCGCGGTGTCGGCGGTCAGGGACGCGATGTCGCCGAGCAGGAAGCGGGCCAGGTCCGCCCCGTGCGAGGCCAGGTCGCCCAGCACCCCGCTGCCGCCGCGCTCCCGCTCGTACCGCCAGGTCAGCGCGCCCTCGGGGTGGGCGGCGTAATCGCTGAAGAGGCGGATGCGGACATGGGTGACCGTGCCGATCTCGCCCGAGGCGATCAGGTCGCGGGCGGCCTCGACGGCCGGCGCGTTGCGGTAGTTGAAGCCGACCGCGCCCTGCACGCCGGCCCGGGCGACCGCGTCGGCGACGGCCCGGGCGTCCTCCAGCGACAGCCCGACCGGCTTCTCGATCCAGATGTGCTTGCCCGCCTCGGCCATCGCGACACCGATCTCGCGGTGCAGGAAGTTCGGCGCGGTGATGCTGACCGCCCGCACGCGCGGGTCGGCGGCCACCTCACGCCAGTCGCGGGTCGTGGAGGCGAACCCGAACTGCACGGCCGCCTCCTCCGCCCGCCCCGGCACCTCCTCGGCGACCGCCACCAGCTCCGGCCGCAGCGGCAGCAGCGGATAGTGGTGGGCCACGCGCGCGTAGGCCTGGGTGTGCACCCGCCCCATCCAGCCGAATCCGACGACGGCGACGCCGAGCGTGTCCACCATGGAAGCCTCACTTTTGGACCGTTCCAGAACCCTTCGGCCCCACACTCGGCATGCTGCAGCCCGGTGTCAACCCTTTGACAAGCGCGGTACTGACGTGGAACGGTCCAACCCATGAGACCGCCGACCATCCGCGACGTGGCCGAGCGGGCCGGGGTGTCCAAGTCGCTGGTCTCGCTGGTGCTGCGCGGCTCCGACCAGGTCCGCCCCGAGAAACGCGAGGCCGTGCTGCGGGCCGCCCGCGAGCTCGGCTACCGGCCCAACGCGGCCGCCCGCAGCCTCAGCGAACAGCGCAGCCGCACGGTCGGTGTCCTCCTGAACGACCTGCGCAACCCCTGGTTCGTCGACCTGCTCGACGGCCTCAACTCCCTGCTCCACGCGGCCGGGCTGCGCATGCTGCTCGCCGACGCCCGCCTCAACCGCCGCACCGGCCAGGATCCGGCCGACCCCTTCCTCGACCTGCGGGTCGACGGCCTGGTGGTGGTCGGCACGCTGCCCGACCGGGCCGCCCTCGGCACCGTCGCCGAGCGGATACCGGTCGTCCTGGCCGGCGGCCGCGAGCAGGTGCCGCCCGGCGTCGACGTGGTCGCGGGCGACGACGCGCAGGGCGCCCGGCTGGTCACCGAGCACCTCATCGGCCTCGGGCACCGCCGTGTCGCCCACCTCGCGGGCTACGGCGCGGTCGGCGACCTGCGCCGCCGCAGCTTCGAGGCGGCCATGCGCGCCCGCGGACTGGCGGACGAGGCCGTGGTCGAGCCCAGCGACATGACCGAGGAGGGCGGCTACCGCACCACGGTCCGTCTCCTCAGCCGCCCCGACCGCCCGACCGCCCTCTTCGCCGTCAACGACATCGCCGCGGTCGGCGCCCTGTCGGCGGCGGAGGAACTGGGCCTGCGGGTCCCGCACGACGTGTCCGTGGTCGGCTACGACAACACCAGCATCTCCCGGCTGCGCCACCTGTGGCTCACCACCGTCGACAACGCGAGCCACGAGGTCGGCCGCCGCGCCGCCCGCTGCCTCCTCGACCGCTTCGAACACCCCGGGGCCGAGGGGGGCGTCCACCTGGCGGCCCCCACGCTGGAGATCCGGGGGACGACGGGGCCGCCGCGCTGAGCCGCGCGCTGCCGTGGACCGGCCGTGCCCACGGCCCGGTGCTGCCCCACATGCCGGCCGGCGCCCTGACCGCGGGTGCATGAGGTAGGGTTGACCTGCGTGTTCACACGGGTCGGCCGTGTGCGGCACAGCGGGACGTGGCGCAGCTTGGTAGCGCACTTGACTGGGGGTCAAGGGGTCGCAGGTTCAAATCCTGTCGTCCCGACGGTGGAGCCACAGGTCGGAGGTCGCCTCGAACGGAAGGTTCGAGGCGGCCTCCTGATCGTTCATCCGGTCTTCCCGGACGTCACTGACCGCCGTCCTGGCGCCAGGCCCAGTGCAACCGGTCCAGTCCGCTCTGGTTGTTCACCTTCAGGCTGAGGTCGGTGCCCGTGCCCTGGAGCGTGGTGAGGGAGTAGGTGTCCCCATTGCGCAGGCCGGGCCAGTACACCGAGCCCAGGCCCAGTTCACGGATGGTGTCCGTCGCGGCCTGGATGTAGGCGATCTCGTTGGAGCCGTTGACCGGGCCGTTGTAGTCCAGGCCGGAGGTCATGGTGGCGCCGAACTCGTCCAGGATCGTGCGCGAGGCGCAGTCACCGATGCGCTGCCTGAAGTCCTGCTTCCACTGCTCCACGCTGGTCCAGTCGGTGTGCCAGAAGCCGTAGTTGTGCAGGGCCAGGCGGGTGCCCTTCAGCCGCGGGTCGGCGCACACCGGCTTGACGTCCTCGCTGTACTTGACGCCGCCGACCAGGATCCGGTCGCGCGGCACGTCGCCGTGGGTCCGCACCCACCTCGCGGCGATGTCGGTCCACTCCTGCGCGGTGTAGCCGAACGGCTCGTTCATCGGCTCGAAGTACACCCTGGAGTTGCGCGCGTAGGCGGAGGTGATGCGCGCCCACATCCGGTCCCAGGCGGCCTGGTCGTCGATCTTGCCGTCCTTGGCGTTGTCGGCCTCCCAGTACCCGAGGATGACCTTGAAACCCCGCGCGGTGGCGGCGTCGATGGCACCCCGGTACGACTTCCAGAACGGGCCGTTCACGGAGGCCGGGTTGACCGGCAGCCGGACGGTGTTGGCGCCCAGCTTGGCGAACCCGCCGACGATCGCGCTGGACTTGGCGTAGGTGGTGGCGTAGCTGTCGGACGTGGACAGGCCCGAGGGGACGACCGCGTCATGCGCGTAGTTGTCGCGCGGGTCGGCCCAGTTGACACCTCGGAAGGAGCTGACGGGGGACACGGCCGTGTCGGCGGCTGGGGCGGCGGCCGGGGAGGCGGAGGCGGGAGCGGCGAGCACCCCGCCGAAAGCCGTGGCGCAGGCCAGCAGCACACCCAGGTGCGCGGCTGCTCGATGGTTCTTTCGTGACACGACGTCCCTTTCTGATCGCTTTCGTTCGGGTGGCGGCAGCGCACCGGAACGAGTGCCGGGGCCGTTGCGCGGCCGGCGGCGGCACGGTGGGGGGACCGCCCGGCCGGCGTGCGGCATACACGCTGGTCGGGCGGCGGTCTGTGGGTCGACCGACGGCTCCCGGTGGGGAGACCGCCGAGGGGTTGGCGGCTCGGTGGACCCCGAGGCTAGAAGAGCACCCAACACCGGTCAACACATCTGCACATAAACGCTCAGTAATAAGATCGCGGCGGAACTGTGGTGGCGCACCGAAGGGCGAGCCACGCGACCGACCCGTCGGCCGCACCCGGCGCGTCGCTCACCCCCGCCGACCCGCCGCGTCGCTGCCGGAGACGGCGTCGACCAGGGACGCCAACGCCGTCACGAGGCGGGTGAGTCCCGGCCCGGCGGTCCCGCCCGGCTCCGTCATGTACGTGTCCCGCCGGATCTCCACCATCAGGGCCGTGACGCGCGGCTCCTTGCCGTAGAACTCCAGCGGCACGTACGTCCCGCTGAACGGGCTGTCCAGCTCCGTCTCCCCGAACGCCGCCCGGGCCGCCTCCAGCAGCTCGGGCGGTGTGTGGAAGGCGTCGGTGCCCAGGCAGACGGCCGGCCGCGGCCCGTCCCCGTGCAGTTCGTAGGGCAGCCGCTCGCTGGGATAGGAGTGCACGTCGATGATCACCGCGCGCCCGGTCGCGGCCAGGCGGTCCGCCACCGCCCGGGTCATCGCCCGCGCGTACGGCCGGAAGTACCGCTCGAGAAGCGGCTCGGGGTCGAAGTCCGCGGGCCGCAGGGCGGCGCCGTGCGTGGTGCGCGTGTACACCGCGCCCATCCCCACGGCCAGCATCTCCTCCCGCTCGTCCGGGAACCGCTCGGGATCGACGACCAGCCGCGACAGCCGGTTGACGAACCGCCAGGGCGTCACATCGGCCGCTCCGGCCGCCCCTTCGGCGATCCGGGCGGTGTGCGCGTCGGTGATGTGGTCCAGCTCCCGCTCCAGTTCCCGGTCGTCCAGCACGATGCCCGCGCGCACCGGCGGTGGTATCTCCCGCGCGGAGTGCGGCACATGGAGGATCACCGGCGAGCGGTCCGCGCCGGGCAGCAGCTGGAAGGACGGTGCGGCCGAGGTCATGGAGGCGGCTCCGGGTGCGTTGTCAGTGGCCTGGTGAAGGATCACGGTGTCACATCGGGCTCCGGACCGAGCAGGCAGCAGCATGCCCCTCAGCGACCGACGTGGAGCAGCTGATCGCCCCCGCGACTGGTGAGGAGCCGGGGCCACCTACGGCTCCGCCCCGGCCGGGCGGTGGGCCAGGCCGGGGCGGAGAGGGGGTCAGGGTTCCCGGAGGGTCAGCTCAGGGACGCCAGGACCTCGTTCCACGTCGCGGACGGGCGCATGACCGCGGCGGCCTTGGCCGGGTCGGGCTGGTAGTAGCCGCCGATGTCGACCGGCTTGCCCTGGACGGCGATCAGCTCCTCGACGATCTTCTGCTCGTTCGCGGCGAGCGTCTCGGCGAGCGGCTGGAAGGCCTTGGCCAGCTCCGCGTCGTCGGTCTGCTTGGCCAGCTCCTGAGCCCAGTACAGGGACAGGTAGAAGTGGCTGCCGCGGTTGTCGATGCCGCCGACGCGGCGGGTCGGGGACTTGTCCTCGTTGAGGAAGGTCGCCGTGGCCCGGTCGAGCGTGTCGGCCAGGACCTGGGCGCGCTGGTTGCCGGTGACCTTCGCGTACTGCTCGAAGGACGGCACCAGGGCAAAGAACTCACCGAGGGAGTCCCAGCGCAGGTAGTTCTCCTTGACCAGCTGCTGCACGTGCTTGGGCGCGGAACCGCCGGCGCCCGTCTCGAACAGGCCGCCGCCCGCCATCAGCGGGACGACCGACAGCATCTTCGCGCTGGTGCCCAGCTCCAGGATCGGGAACAGGTCGGTGAGGTAGTCGCGCAGCACGTTGCCGGTGACGGAGATGGTGTTCTCGCCGCGGCGGATGCGCTCCACCGACAGCTTCGCCGCCTCGACGGGGGACAGGATGCGGATGTCCAGGCCCTCGGTGTCGTGCTCCGGCAGGTACTGCTTGACCTTGGCGATCAGGTTGGCGTCGTGGGCGCGGGTCTCGTCCAGCCAGAACACCGCCGGGTCGCCGGTGGCACGGGCCCGGGTGACGGCGAGCTTCACCCAGTCGCGGATCGGGGCGTCCTTGGTCTGGCAGGCGCGGAAGATGTCACCGGCCGAGACGCTCTGCTCGATCAGGACGGTGCCCTGGTCGTCGACCAGGCGGACCGTGCCCGTGGTGGGGATCTCGAAGGTCTTGTCGTGGCTGCCGTACTCCTCGGCCTTCTGCGCCATCAGACCGACGTTCGGGACCGAGCCCATGGTGGCGGGGTCGTAGGCGCCGTTGGCGCGGCAGTCGTCGATCACGGCCTGGTAGACGCCCGCATACGAGGAGTCCGGGATGACCGCGATGGTGTCGTGCTCCTGGCCGTCCGGGCCCCACATGTGGCCGGAGGTGCGGATCATGGCCGGCATGGAGGCGTCGACGATGACGTCCGACGGCACGTGCAGGTTGGTGATGCCCTTGTCGGAGTCGACCATCGCCAGCTCCGGGCCCTCGGCGAGCTCGGCGTCGAAGGAGGCCTTGATCTCGGCGCCCTCGGGGAGGTTCTCCAGGCCCTTGTAGATGCCGCCCAGACCGTCGTTCGGGGTCAGGCCGGCCGCGGCGAGCTTGTCGCCGTACTGCGCGAACGTCTTCGGGAAGAACGCGCGGACCACGTGGCCGAAGATGATCGGGTCGGAGACCTTCATCATCGTGGCCTTCAGGTGCACGGAGAACAGCACGCCCTCCTGCTTGGCGCGCTGCACCTGCGCGGCGAGGAACTCGCGCAGCGCGGCCACGCGCATCACGGAGGCGTCGACGACCTCGCCCCGGGTGACGGGGACGGAGTCGCGCAGCACGGTGGTGGAGCCGTCGTCGCCGACCAGCTCGATCCTCAGCGTGCCGTCCTCGGCGATCACCACGGACTTCTCGGTGGAGCGGAAGTCGTTCTCGCCCATGGTCGCCACGTTGGTCCTGGACTCCGCGGACCAGGCGCCCATGCGGTGCGGGTGGCTCTTGGCGTAGTTCTTCACGGAGGCCGGGGCGCGGCGGTCGGAGTTGCCCTCACGCAGCACCGGGTTCACGGCGGAGCCCTTGACCTTGTCGTAGCGGGCGCGGATCTCGCGCTCCTCGTCGGTCTTCGGGTCGTCCGGGTAGTCCGGCAGCGCGTAGCCCTGGCCCTGGAGCTCGGCGACGGCGGCCTTCAGCTGCGGGATGGACGCCGAGATGTTCGGCAGCTTGATGATGTTGGCGGCCGGCGTCTTGGCCAGCTCACCGAGCTCGGCCAGGGCGTCCGGGATGCGCTGGTCCTCGGTCAGGTACTCCGGGAACACGGCGATGATGCGCCCGGCCAGCGAGATGTCCCGCGTCTCCACGGCGACACCCGCCTGCGAGGCGTACGCCTGGACCACCGGCAGGAAGGAATACGTCGCCAGGGCCGGGGCCTCGTCAGTGTGCGTATAGATGATGGTCGAGTCAGTCACCGGGTGCTCCGCTCCACGTCTGCAACATTGCTCGACATCAAGATATCTCGTGATCGACCGGCTCTCGACAGGGGTCCGCCCCGACTTTCGCCACGATCCGCGAGCACCGCGAGGCAACCGATCGTCCGCATCCCGCCGTCTGGCAGGTGAGATCACTCACTTCACGCGACGGCCGGAGCTGACCTCCCGGCCGCCCGAGCGAAAGCGGACCATGAGATATCGCAGCAGAGTGACGGCCCCGGCGGCCGCCCTGATCGGCACGGCAGCGGCTCTGGCCACGACGGTTCCGGCCCAGGCGGCCCCGGTGGACCCGGGGGAGCCCGGCGGGACCGGCACCCCGGGCCCCGAGACCCTCGGCGACCCCGTCTACCCCGACCTCGGCAACGACGGATACCGCGTCTCCGCCTACCACCTCGACTTCGCCTACGACGCCACGACCCGGCTCGTCGACGCGCAGGCGACCCTGCGGATCCGCACCACGCAGGACCTGACCCGGTTCTCCCTCGACGCCCTCGGCCTGGACATACGGTCCGTGCGGGTCGGCGGCCGCCCGGCGGCCTTCGAGCAGGCCGGCGAGAAGCTGCGCATCACGCCCGCCCGGCCGCTGCCCGCCCGGGCCGGCGTCACCGTGTGCGTCAGCTACACCGCCGACCCGCGCCGCGCGCTGCCGCAGTCCGGCTGGGTCCCCACGCCCGACGGCTTCGCGGTGTGCGGCCAGCCCAACCTGGCGCACACCGTCTTCCCCTGCAACGACCACCCTTCCGACAAGGCCGACTTCACCTTCCGCGTCACCGTGCCGGCCGGCCTGCGGGGCGTCGCCAGCGGCCGGCTCGTGAGCACCGAGCAGCTGGACGGGGACAGGACGGCGTACACGTACCGCTCCCGCTCGCCGATCGCCACCGAGGTCGTGCAGATCACCGTCGGCGACTACGTGGTCCTGGACCGGCAGGGCCCGCACGGGCTGCCGCTGCGCGACGTCGTCCCCACCGCCCGGGCCGCCGCGCTCGAGCCCGCGCTGTCGCTCACCCCCGGCCTGGTGGAGTGGATCGAGCAGCGGCTCGGCGCGTACCCCTTCGAGACGTACGGCCTGCTGCCCTGCAACAACGACGCCCCGGACGCCTTCGACTTCACCGGCCTGGAGACGCAGACCCTCACGCTCTACAAGCCGAACTACCTCCTCCAGGAGGAGAAGAAGATCGGCTCGCACATGATGCACGAGCTGGTCCACTCCTACTTCGGCAACATGGTGAGCCCCGCCACCTGGGCCGACCTGTGGCTGAACGAGGGCCACGCCGACTTCTACGGGCTGCTGTACCGCTACGAGCGCGGCTGGACCGACTCCCTGGGCCTGACCACCCTGGAGGCCCGGATGAAGGCCACCTACGCGCTGGGCGACCAGTGGCGCCAGACGTCCGGGCCGGTCGCCGCGCCCACCGCGGCCACCCTGTTCGACAGCCAGCGCTACGTCGGGGGCGTGCTGGTGCTGTACGCGCTGCGGCAGCAGATCGGCGAGGAGGCGTTCCACGCCGTCGAGCGGGCGTTCCTGGAGCGGTACCGCGACTCGACGGCGTCGACGCAGGACTACATCGCCGTCGCCTGCGAGGTCTCCGGCCAGGACGTGTCCGGCTTCCTGCGGGAGTGGCTGTACGGCACGAAGACCCCGCGGATGCCGGGTCACCCCGACTGGACGGTCAACCCGGTCAAGCCGTCCCTGGCGGCGCCGCGCAACCGTCCGGGCCGCAGCCGCCCGCACGACAACTCGGCCACCCTGTAGGGCGGCCGCCGGCAGCCGGTCAGTCGAGCCGGGCGGAGGACTTCTCGCCCGGCTCGCCCTGCGGGGCGCGCTGATGCGGGATCACCACCGCGCCCTGCTGCACCGCCACCGTCCGCGTCGGGGCCGGGATGCGGATGCCCTCCTGGCGGTAGCGCTTGTGCAGCCGCTTGATGAACTCGTGCTTGATCCGGTACTGGTCGCTGAACTCGCCGACCCCCAGGATCACCGTGAACCCGATGCGCGAGTCGCCGAAGGTGTGGAACCGGATCACCGGCTCGTGGTCCGGGACCGCGCCCTCCACCTCGGACATCGTCTCGGCGATGACCTCGTTGGTCACCCGCTCCACCTGCTCCAGATCGCTGTCGTAGGCCACCCCGACCTGCACCAGGATCGTCAACTGCTGGTCGGGCCGCATGAAGTTGGTCATGTTCGACTTGGCGAGCTGACCGTTGGGGATCACGACGAGGTTGTTGGAGAGGTTGCGGATCGTCGTCTGCCGCCAGTTGATGTCCTCGACATAGCCCTCCTCGCCGCTGCTGAGCTGGATGTAGTCGCCCGGCTGCACGGTCTTGGAGGCGAGGATGTGGATGCCGGCGAAGAGGTTGGCGAGCGTGTCCTGCAGCGCCAGGGCGACCGCCAGGCCGCCGACGCCGAGGGCGGTGAGCATCGGGGCTATCGAGATGCCCAGCGTCTGGAGCACCACCAGGAAGCCGATCGCCAGGACCAGCACCCGCGTGATGTTGACGAAGATCGTGGCCGACCCGGCGACCCCGGAACGGGACTGGGTGACCGCCCGCACCAGACCGGCCACCACCCGGGCCGCCGACACCGTCACCACGAAGATCAGCAGCACGGTCAGCACCTGGTTGGTGTGCCGCTGCACGGTACTGGTCAGGGGCAGCGCCGCCGCCGCGCCCGCCGCGCCGCCGGCCACCGCGGCCCACGGCACCACGCTGCGCAGCGCGTCCACGATCACGTCGTCGCCGCTCCAGCGGGTGCGGTCGGCGTGCTTGCCCAGCCAGCGCAGCAGCATGCGCAGCAGGAACGCCGCCAGCAGGCCCGCGGCCAGGGCGACTCCGGCGAGGACGAGGTCGTCCACGGTGAGCGCTCGGTTCACCGGTCACCTCCGGGCGGACACGCGGCGGCGAAGCCCTTCGCCGACGTCCGGATGTGCAGTTGCGTCACGTCGTCACCTGCTCGATTGCGGGATGGTTCCGTCGCGCCGGCCCACCTGACCAGCGGCCGGCGCAATCGTTCATCCTGCCGTATCCGGTACGGCAGTTCGGCACGCGCCGGTCGCATCAGGCCGCGGCCGTGTGCGAGGCTGGAACGGTACGCGCCCGTACCACCAGGAGCGCCCATGCCCGTCGACCCCACCGGTGATCCGCAGGAGCCGCCCGTCGCGGTGGTGACCGGCGCCAACCGCGGCATCGGATACGAGGTGGCCCGTCAACTCGCCGACCGGGGCCATCGGGTGCTGCTCGGCTCCCGCGACCTCGGCAAGGGCCGTGCCGCCGCAGCCCGCCTCGACCCCGGCGGCGCCCGCGTCACCCCCGTCCAGCTGGACGTCGCCGACGACGCGAGCGTCACCGCCCTGGCGGACTGGGCCACCCGGCACCTGGGCCGCACGGACGTCCTCGTCAACAACGCCGCGATCCTGTACGACACCTGGGCCCGGGCCCGCTCGGCCGACCTGGAGGAGGTGAGGCGGGCGCTGGAGACGAACCTGTTCGGCGCCTGGCGGGTGACGCAGGCCCTGCTGCCGCTGCTGCGCCGCAGCCCGCATCCCCGAGTGGTCAACGTCAGCAGTGAGAGCGGCTCCCTGCACGGCATGACCGGCGGCACCCCCGCCTACAGCGTCTCCAAGGCCGCGCTCAACGCCCTCACCCGCCTCCTGGCGGGCGAACTGCGCCGCGACCGCGTCCTGGTCAACGCCGTCTGCCCGGGCTGGACCGCCACCGACATGGGCGGCGGCGGGCGGCCCGTCGCCGAGGGCGCCGCCGGGGTGGTCTGGGCGGCCACCCTCCCGGACGACGGGCCGACCGGGGGCTTCTTCCGCGACGGGCGGCCGCTGCCCTGGTGACGCGCCGGACCCGCTACCTGGTCATGAACCGGGCCGGACGCACCAGCCGGCGCGGGCGAAAGTGGTACGTCTGCGCGCCCGGCTCGACGACCTCGTACGGTCCCTGCCGGACGGCCTCGACACGGTCGTCGGCGAACGCGGCTACCGCCTCTCCGGCGGCGAACGCCGGCGCGTGACCATCGCCCGCCTGGACAACACCTCGGAGGCCGCCGTGCAGGAGGCCCTGGAGGGCAGGACGGCGATCGTGATCGCGCACCGGCTGTCCACCGTCCGATCGGCGGACCAGATCCTGGTCATCGAGGCCGGACAGGTCGTGGAGCGCGGCAGGCACGAGGAACCACCGGCCGGGGGCGGCCGCTACGCGCAGCTGTACCGCACGCAGTTCGCACGGCAGCCGGGCCGGGAGCCGGAGACCGCGACCGCGGGGGAGGCGGCGTAGGACGCGGGCGGGCGGTCCTTCGTAATTGGCCTTGCCGAGGGGATGGCGTCCGAGTCGGAATAAGGAATACTGCATACAGTAGAGCGAGTCGGTGGCACTCGGTGACCCCCAGGGAGGACCCGTACCATGACGGACGCTGTCGTACAGGACACAGGCGTGGAGGGCGCGCAGGAGCCGGCCGCTCTGACCGATGGGATCCATCTGGTCGTCGACGCGCTGAAGCTGAACGGCGTGGAGACGATCTACGGGGTCGTCGGCATCCCGATCACCGATCTGGCCCGTCTCGCGCAGGCGTCGGGGATCCGCTACATCGGTTTCCGGCACGAGAGCGACGCGGGGCACGCGGCCGCGGCTGCCGGGTTCCTGACCCAGAAGCCGGGCATCTGCCTGACGGTGTCCGCACCGGGTTTCCTCAACGGGCTCGTGGCGCTGGCGAACGCCACCACCAACTGCTTCCCGATGGTGCAGATCTCGGGGTCCAGCGAGCGGCACCTGGTCGACCTCCAGCGGGGCGACTACGAGGAGATGGACCAGCTCGCGGCCGCGAAACCGTTCGTCAAGGCGGCGTACCGGGTGCACCGGGCCGAGGACATCGGCCGCGGCATCGCCCGTGCGATCCGTACCGCCCTCTCGGGTCGCCCGGGCGGTGTCTACCTGGACATCCCGGCCGCGGTGCTGGGTGAGGTCATCGACGCGGAGAAGGGAGCCGCGTCGTTGTGGCGGCTCGTCGACCCCGCGCCGCGTCAGCTGCCGCAGCCCGAAGCGGTGGACCGGGCGATCGAGCTCCTGGCCGGCGCCGAGCGTCCGCTGATCGTGCTGGGCAAGGGGGCGGCGTACGCCCGGGCCGACGAGCGGATCCGGGAGTTCGTCGAGAGCACCGGCATTCCCTACCTGCCCATGTCGATGGCGAAGGGCCTGCTGCCCGACGACCATCCGCAGTCGGCGGCCACCGCGCGGTCGCTGGCACTGCGCCGGGCGGATGTCGTGATGCTGGTCGGCGCGCGCCTGAACTGGCTGCTCGGTCACGGCGACGCACCGCAGTGGAACCCGCACGCCACCTTCGTCCAGGTCGACATCGCGGCCTCGGAGATGGACAGCAACCAGCCCATCGCCGCTCCGCTGGTCGGCGACGTTCGCTCCGTGATGGACGCGCTGGTCGAGCGGAGCAAGCCGGGGCGGATCGCGGCGCCGGCGCGGTGGCGCGAGGAACTCGCCGCCCGCTCCGCGCAGAACGTCGCCAAGATGGCGGGGCGTCTTCAGGCCGCTCGCACGGCGCACCCGATGAAGTTCCTGGGCGCGCTGCAGGCCGTCCGCGACGTGCTCGCCGAGCACCCGCGCAGCTACGTCGTCAACGAGGGGGCCAACGCGCTCGATCTGGCCCGCAGCACGATCGGCATGCGGGTGCCGCGGCACCGGCTGGACAGCGGTACCTGGGGTGTGATGGGCATCGGCATGGGATACGCCATCGCCGCCGCCGTCGAGACGGGCGAGCCGGTCGTCGCCATCGAGGGCGACAGCGCGTTCGGGTTCAGCGGCATGGAGATCGAGACGATCTGCCGCTACCGCCTGCCCGTGGTCACCGTCGTCCTCAACAACAGCGGTGTCTACCGCGGGGACGAGCCCTCCGCCACCGGCGACCCGGCCCCGACGGCGCTGCGGGCCCGCCACGACCTCATGATCGAGGCGTTCGGCGGCACGGGGTACCGGGCGACGACGCCCGACGAGGTCGCCACGGCCCTGCGCGAGGCCCTGGCCGCCCGGGCTCCTGCCCTCATCGACTGCGTCATCGACCCCACGGACGGCACCGAGAGCGGCAACATCGCGCACCTGAACCCCAAGGGCATCACCGCCACGTGAGCATCACGCCCGGCGTGCCGGGGCAGCTGCGCGGCCGGCACCGCCAGGAGAGGAGCCGCAGTTGAGGATCGCAGTCGTCG
The DNA here is from genome assembly GCF_040678435.1 of Streptomyces sp. NPDC052682. NCBI lineage: Bacteria > Bacillati > Actinomycetota > Actinomycetes > Kitasatosporales > Streptomycetaceae > Streptomyces > Streptomyces sp. NPDC052682. The sequence goes on from NZ_JBFATS010000007.1 coordinate 357,849, forward strand.
GCGCCGGCGCGATCGGTGCCTACTGGGGCGCCGCGATGCACCGAGGGGGCGCCGAGGTCTACCTGATCGCGCGCGGGGAGCACCTGCGACAGCTACCCGTCCTGCGGGCCCTTGGTGAAACCGCTGCTCGGCGCCTCCACAGTCGTGGTCGCGGCCCAGAACGGCATCCCGTGGTGGTACTTCCACCAGCTGCCCGGGCCGTACGAGGGGCGCCGGATCGAGGCCGTCGACCCCGGCGGAGCCACCAGCGCCGTGCTGCCGCCGGAACGGGCCATCGGCTGCGTCGTCTACCCGGCCACGGTCGTCGAGGCGCCGGGCGTGATCCGGCACCTGGAGGGCACCCGCTTCTCCATCGGTGAGCCCTCGGGCCGGATCAGCGACCGCTGCACGGCGTTGAGCCAGGCCATGACCGCAGGTGGGCTGAAGTCCCCGGTGGAGGCCCGGCTCCGCGACGACATCTGGATCAAGCTGATGGGCAACGTCGCCTTCAACCCGCTCAGCGCGCTCACCCGGGCCACGATGGTGCAGATCTGTCAGAACCCCTGCACCCGGCAGCTGGTGGTCCAGATGATGGAGGAAACCCTGGACATCGCCGTCAGGGTCGGCAGCACCCCGGACATCTCCCTCGACAAGCGGCTGCGGGGCGCCGAGAACGTGGGCCACCACAGGACCTCCATGCTGCAGGACCTGGAAGCGGGCAGGCAGCTGGAACTCGACGCCATCGTCTCGGCCGTGGTGGAGATGGCGGACATCACGGGCGCCGGGGCGCCGACGCTGCGCACCGTCCACGCCGCCACGGACCTCCTGGCTCGCACCTGTGGGCCCGGTGCCCCCTGACCGACGTCACGCACAGGGCCGAGGCCACCGCTGGGAAACGGTGACCTCGGCCCTGGTGTGCCGCGTCCTTCGGTGTCGCCGTGTACGCGACGTCCGGCGCGGCGGATCGCCACCCGCACCGGACACCTAACCCGCCGTCACCCGGCGGGCGGCCGACGCCGCCCCGGGTCGGCCGTCGGTGCCGAGCGCGTGCAGGATCTCCTCCACGCTCTGCTTGGCGTCGCCGAAGAGCATGCTGGTGTTCTCGCGGAAGAACAGCGGGTTCTGCACGCCCGCGTAGCCGGAGGCCATGGAGCGCTTGAAGACGATGACGTGCTCCGCCTCCCAGACCCGCAGCACCGGCATGCCGGCGATCGGGCTGCTCGGGTCCTCCGTCGCGGCCGGGTTGACGGTGTCGTTCGCGCCGATGACCAGCACGACCGAGGTGCCGGCGAAGTCGTCGTTGATCTCGTCCATCTCCAGGACGATGTCGTACGGCACTTTCGCCTCGGCCAGCAGTACGTTCATGTGCCCGGGCAGGCGCCCGGCGACGGGGTGGACGCCGAAGCGGACCTCGACGCCCCGCTCGCGCAGCTGTCGCGTCAGCTCCGCGACCGGGTGCTGGGCCTGGGCGACGGCCATGCCGTAGCCCGGGGTGATGATCACCGAGCGGGCCTGGGCGAGCAGCTCGGCCGCCTCCGCGGCGCGCACCTCGCGGTGCTCCCCCTGCGCGTCGTCGCCGCCGGCCGGTGCCTCGATGCCGAAACCGCCCGCGATGACGGAGAGGAACGAGCGGTTCATCGCCTTGCACATGATGTACGACAGGTACGCACCGGAGGAGCCGACCAGCGCGCCCGTCACGATGAGCAGGTCGTTGTCGAGCAGGAAGCCGGCCGCGGCCGCCGCCCAGCCCGAGTAGCTGTTCAGCATGGAGACGACGACGGGCATGTCGCCGCCGCCGATCGAGGCCACCAGGTGCCAGCCCAGGGCCAGCGCCAGCACGGTCACCGCGATCATCAGCGGAAGGCTCGGGCGGACGGTGAACCAGACCGTCAGCGCGACGAACGCGCCGAGCGCGCCCAGGTTCAGCGCGTTCTTCCCCGGCAGTGTCAGCGGGCGGGACTTGATGCGCGCCGAGAGCTTCAGGAACGCGACGATCGACCCGGTGAAGGTGACCCCGCCGATGAAGATGCCGATGAACACCTCGGCGTGGTGGATGGCCAGCAGGTCGGCGGCGATCCCGTCCTGCGCCGCACCGTGCGCCTCCACCTCCAGGTAGCTGTTCCAGCCCACCAGCACCGCGGCGAGGCCGACGAAGCTGTGCAGGACCGCGATCAGTTCGGGCATCTGTGTCATCTCGACCCGGCGGGCCCGCCACAGGCCGAGCACCGCGCCGAGCACCATGGCCAGCACGATCAGGGCCACCGCGCCGCCGCTGATGTCCTGGGCCGCCACCACGATCGTGGCGGCCAGCGCGAGGGCCATGCCGGCGATGCCGTAGACGACGCCGGCGCGGGAGGTGCGGTGCTGGGACAGGCCGGCCAGGCTGAGGATGAACAACAGGGCGGCGACCAGGTCGGCCGCGTGGGAGGCCGTCGTGAAGGTCATCTCGGCTCAGCCTTTCGAGAACATGGACAGCATGCGGCGGGTGACGGCGAAACCGCCGAAGATGTTGACGTTGGTCAGCAGGATCGCCACGAAGGACAGCGTGGTGACGAGCCGGCTCTCGTGCCCGGTCTGCAGCAGGGCGCCGATCACGACGATCCCGGAGATGGCGTTGGTCACCGACATCAGCGGTGTGTGCAGCGCGTGGTGCACCTTGCCGATGACGTAGTAGCCGATCACCACCGCCAGCGCGAACACCGTGAAGTTCGCGGCGAGTTGCGCGGGGGCGAAGGCCACCAGCAGGAACATCGCGAGCATGCCGAGCCCGATCAGGCCGAAGCGTCCCGCGGGCGGCAGTCCGGGTCTCCCGTGTTCGGGCCGGTCGGGCGCGGGCGCGGGCTGCGTCGCGGGCGCGGCCGAGACCGCGACGGGCGGCGGCGGCCAGGTGACGGTGCCGTCCCGCACCACGGTCACGGCCCGCTGGACGACGTCGTCGAAGTCGAGGGTCAGCTGCCCGTCCTTGCCGGGCGTGAGCAGCTTCAGCAGGTTCACCACGTTGGTGCCGAACAGCTGGGAGGCCTGTGCGGGCAGCCGGGCGGCGAGGTCGGTGTAGCCGATGATGGTCACGCCGTTGTCGGTCACCACGGCCCGGCCCGCGACCGTGCCCTCGACGTTGCCGCCCTGGGCGGCGGCCATGTCCACGATGACGCTGCCCGGCTTCATGACGGCCACGTCCGCGGCCGTCAGCAGGCGCGGCGCCGGCCGGCCAGGGATCAGCGCGGTGGTGATGACGACGTCCACGTCCTTGGCCTGCTCATGGTAGAGCTCGGCGGCGGCGCGGTCGTAGTCGGCGGAGGTCGCCTTGGCGTAGCCGTCGGCGCTTGCCTGCTCGTTCTGGGCGACGTGCACCGGGAGGTACTCGCCGCCCAGCGACTTCACCTGGTCCGCGACCTCCGGCCGCGGGTCGGTGGCGCGCACGATCGCGCCGAGGCTGGACGCGGCGCCGATCGCCGCCAGACCGGCCACCCCCGCCCCCGCCACCAGCACCTTCGCCGGCGGCACCTTGCCGGCGGCGGTGACCTGGCCGGTGAAGAACCGCCCGAAGACGTGCGCGGCCTCGATGACCGCGCGGTAGCCGGCGATGTTCGCCATCGAGGACAGCACGTCCATCGACTGGGCGCGGGAGATGCGCGGTACGGCGTCCAGGGCGAGAGCGGTCACGCCGGCGTCGGCGAGCGCCCGCAGCAGCTCGGGCTTCTGTGCCGGGGCCAGCAGGGCGACCACGGTGGCGCCCTGCCGCAGCCTGGCGATCTCCGCGGCGGAGGGGGCGTTCACCTTCACCACGACATCCGCGTCCCAGGCGTCGCCGACCTGCGCGCCGGCATCGGCGTAGGCCTGGTCGGCGAAGCCGGACGCCTCACCGGCCCCCGGGTCGACCACGACGTCGTAGCCGAGCCCCAGCAGCAGACGCACCGTCGCGGGGGTCGCCGCCACGCGCGTCTCCCCGGGGGCGGACTCGGCGACCACGCCTACACGCTGGGGAGGGTGGTGTGCGGGTTCTTGAGCAGACATGTCCTGTATCTCTCGTCGGAGGAGGGTCGGAGGCAGGAGCTTTGTTCGGGCTTACCCGCACGGCGGGTGCGGCCCAACGCGAGCACACCGCGATGTACGTCACCTTGCCGGCCGCGCCCCGGACGAACTCGCCGCCGCCCGGGCCCTTCGCGTCCGTACGCACACAGCGCCTCATCTCCCCTGGAGCAGAAGGAGATGAGGCGCTGCCTCCCGGGGCCGGGCGGGTCAGCCGGCCGGGGCCTGCTGCGGCTGCTCGAGCAGCCGAGCCGCGGCGAGGACCACGGGGTCCAGGCCGTCGGCCCCGCGGTGCACCAGCTGTAGCAACCGGCCACGCATCCGCGGGTCCCAGAACCGGCGGATGTGGCCGGCGACCGCCTCGGCGGCGGCGCCGGCGGGCACGTGGCGGAAGTGGGCGGCGATCTGGTTCGCCATGCGCTGCTCGGGCGGCACGGTCGCGGCCATCTCAGTCCACCCCCGCGAGCCGGCCGCTGTCCGCGGACTCGGTCGCGTGCCGCCCGAGCGGGTGGGCGAGACCGACCTGCACGGCGGTCACCTTGTACTCCGGGCAGTTGGTCGCCCAGTCCGAGTTCTCGGTGGTGACCACGTTGGCGCCGGTCACCGGATGGTGGAACGTCGTGTAGACGACGCCCGGCGGCATCCGGTCGGACACCCGCGCCCGCAGCGTCGTACTGCCCACCCGGCTGGCCAGCGTCACCATGTCGCCGTCGGTGATGCCGCGGTTCTCGGCGTCCAGCGGATGGATTTCCAGGACGTCCTCGGGATGCCATGCCACGTTGTCCGTGCGGCGCGTCTGCGCCCCCACGTTGTACTGGCTGAGGATGCGGCCCGTGGTGAGCACCAGCGGGAAGCGCGAGGTGGTGCGCTCGTCCGTCGGCACGTACGAGGTGACCACGAACCGTCCCTTGCCGCGCACGAACGCGTCGACGTGCATCGTCGGGGTGCCCTCGGGCGCCTGCTCGTTGCACGGCCACTGCACGCTGCCGAGCTTGTCCAGCAGGTGGAAGGAGACACCGGTGAAGGTCGGCGTGACCTGCGCGATCTCGTCCATGATCTGGCTCGGACGGTCGTAGGACATCGGGTAGCCCATGGCGGTGGCGATCTCGCAGACGATCTGCCACTCGTGCTTGCCCGTCTTCGGCTTCATCACCGCCCGCACCCGGTTGATCCGGCGCTCGGCGTTGGTGAACGTGCCGTCCTTCTCCAGGAACGACGCGCCGGGCAGGAAGACGTGCGCGAACTTCGCCGTCTCGTTCAGGAAGAGGTCCTGCACCACGACCAGGTCCATCGCGCCGAGCGCGGCCGTGACGTGCTGGAGGTTCGGATCGGACTGGGCGATGTCCTCACCGTGCACGAACAGGCCCCGGAACGATCCGTCGATCGCCGCGTCGAACATGTTGGGGATCCGCAGCCCCGGCTCGGACAGCAGCGAACGGCCCCACAGCTCCTCGAACACGGAGCGCACCGCGTCGTCGGAGACGTGCCGGTAGCCGGGGAACTCGTGCGGGAAGGAGCCCATGTCACAGGAGCCCTGCACGTTGTTCTGGCCGCGCAGCGGGTTGACACCGACGCCGTCCCGGCCGATGTTGCCGCACGCCATCGCGAGGTTCGCCATCCCCATGACCATCGTGGAGCCCTGGCTGTGCTCGGTGACGCCCAGGCCGTAGTAGATGGCCGCGTTGGGCGCCTGCGCGTACAGCAGGGCGGCGGCGCGCAGCTCCCCGGCCGGCACCCCGGTGATCGGCTCGGTGGCCTCCGGGCTGTTCTCCGGAAGGGCCACGAACGCGGCCCACTCCTCGAACCCTTCGCACCGCTCCTCGACGAAGGACCGGTCGACCAGCCCCTCGGTGACCACCACGTGCGCCATGGCGTTGATGACGGCGACGTTCGTGCTCGGCCTGAGCTGCAGATGGTGAGCGGCCTCGACATGCGGCGAGCGCACCAGGTCGATACGGCGCGGGTCGACCACGATCAGCTGCGCCCCCTCGCGCAGCCGGCGCTTCATCCGCGAGCCGAACACCGGGTGGCCGTCGGTGGGGTTGGCGCCGATCACCATGATGACGTCGGCCTGTGCCACCGAGCGGAAGTCCTGCGTGCCGGCCGACTCGCCGAAGGTCTGCTTCAGCCCGTACCCGGTGGGGGAGTGGCAGACCCGGGCGCAGGTGTCGACGTTGTTGTTGCCGAAGGCCGCGCGCACCATCTTCTGGACGACGTACACCTCCTCGTTGGTGCACCGCGAGGAGCTGATGGCGCCGATCGAGCTCGGGCCGTACGTCTCCTGCAGGGCGCGCATCCCGCGGGCGACGGTCCGGATGGCCTCGTCCCACTCGACCTCGCGCCACGGGTCCGTGATCCTGTCGCGGACCATGGGCTTCAGGACGCGGTCGGGGTGGGTGGCGTAGCCGAAGGCGAAGCGGCCCTTGACGCAGGAGTGCCCCTCGTTGGCCCCGCCGTCCTTGTACGGCACCATCCGGACCAGTTCGTCGCCGCGCAGCTCGGCCTTGAAGGAGCAGCCGACCCCGCAGTACGCGCAGGTGGTGAGCACCGAGCGGGACGGCATGCCGAGCTGGACGACCGACCGCTCCTGCAGCGTCGCCGTGGGGCAGGCCTGCACGCAGGCACCGCAGGAGACGCACTCGGAGTCCATGAACGACTCGCCCGCGCCGGGGGAGACCTTGGAGTCGAAGCCGCGGCCCTCGATGGTCAGCGCAAAGGTGCCCTGCACCTCGCCGCAGGCGCGCACGCAGCGGGAGCACACGATGCACTTGGCCGGGTCGAAGTCGAAGTAGGGGTTGCTCAGGTCGGGCGCGGCGTCTAGGTGGTTCTCACCCTCGTAGCCGTAACGCACCTGGCGCAGACCGACGACGCCGGCCATGTCCTGCAGTTCGCAGTCGCCGTTGGCCGAGCAGGTCAGGCAGTCCAGCGGATGGTCGGAGAGGTACAGCTCCATGACCCCCTGGCGGAGCTTGTCCACCCTGGGCGTCTGCGTCCGCACCACCATGCCGTCGGCGCACGGGGTGGTGCAGGACGCCGGGGTGCCGCGGCGGCCGTCGATCTCCACCACGCACAGGCGGCAGGACCCGAACGGCTCCAGGCTGTCGGTGGCGCACAGCTTCGGTATGTCGATGCCGGCCAGCGCCGCCGCGCGCATCACCGAGGTGCCCTCGGGCACCGTGACGGGCAGTCCGTCGACCTCGACGGAGACCTTCGCCTCGCCGGGTCGTTCCGGGGTTCCGAAGTCGGGCTCCTTGAGCAGGGTCATGCCGTGCCCTCCCCCCTTGCGAGGAAGTCGTCGGAGAAGTGGGTGACGGCGCTGCGCACCGGCATCGGCGTCAGCCCGCCCATCGCGCACAGCGAACCGTCGGTCATCAGCGCGCAGAGGTCGTCGAGCAGGGCGAGGTTGCCGTCGCGGTCCTCACCGGCCACGATCCTGTCGATCACCTCGACCCCCCGCACCGAACCGACGCGGCAGGGCGTGCACTTGCCGCAGGACTCCGCGGCGCAGAACTCCATCGCGAAGCGGGCCTGGGCGGCCATGTCCACGGTGTCGTCGAAGACCACGACACCGCCGTGGCCGAGCATCGCGCCGGCCGCGGCGAACGCCTCGTACTCCATGGGCAGGTCGAACATCGACGTCGGCAGGTAGGCGCCCAGCGGCCCGCCCACCTGCACCGTGCGCACCGGGCGCCCGGTGCGGGTGCCGCCGCCGTAGTCCTCGACCAGTTCGCGCAGGGTGACCCCGAACGCGGTCTCCACGATGCCGCCGCGCGCGATGTTGCCGCCGAGCTGGAAGACCTGCGTGCCGCGGGAGCGCTCCACCCCCAGCTCCTGGTACGCCTTCGCGCCGTTCGCGAGGATCACCGGGACGGTGGCGAGGGTGAGGACGTTGTTGACCACCGTCGGCCTGCCGAACAGCCCCTGGACCGCGGGGATGGGCGGCTTGGCACGGACCATGCCGCGCTTGCCCTCCAGGCTCTCCAGCATGGAGGTCTCCTCACCGCAGATGTACGCGCCCGCGCCGACGCGTACGTGCAGGTCGAAGGTGAGGTCGGAGCCGAGGACGCGTTCGCCGAGCCAGCCCCGCTCGCGCGCGATCCCGATCGCCGCCCGCATCGTGGCCACCGCGTCCGGATACTCGGAGCGGATGTAGACATAGCCCTCGCGCGCGCCGACCGCGTGGGCGGCGATCGTCATGCCCTCGATGAGCATGAACGGGTCGCCTTCCATCACCATGCGGTCCGCGAAGGTGCCGCTGTCGCCCTCGTCGGCGTTGCAGCAGACGAACTTCAGCTCGCCGGCGCAGTCCTGGACGGTCTTCCACTTGACGCCGGCCGGGAACCCCGCCCCGCCCCGGCCGCGCAGGCCGGACTCGGTGACCTCGGTGACCACGCCGGCGGGCGGAAGCGCCAGGGCTTGGCGCAGGCCGGCGAGTCCGCCGTGCCGCTCGTAGTCCTCGGGGTCGAGCGGGTCCGTGATTCCGACCCTGGCGAACGTGACCCTCGACTGGCGCGCGAGCCAAGGGAGTTCGTCCACGACACCGAGCCGCAGCGGATGGTCCGCCCCGTCCAGGAGGCCGGCCTCCACCAGGCCCGCCACGTCCGGGGGCGCCACCGGCCCGTAGCCGATCCGCCCCCCGGGCGTGACCACCTCGACCAGCGGCTCCAGCCACAGCATGCCGCGCGAGCCGTTGCGCACCAGCTCGACCGGCCGGCCTTGATCGGCCGCCGCCGTCCGGATCGCGTCCGCGACCGCGTCCGCGCCGACGGACCGCGCCGCCGAGTCGCGGGGCACGTACACCGTCACCGGGGAGACCCCGGAGCCCTCTGAGACGTGGGCGACCGGGGAGTGCGGCACCTGAGTCATGAGGACACCGCCTCGTCCAGGACCGAGCGCAGGCGGTCCACGCTCACTCGTCCGAACACCTCGCCGTTCACCTCGACGGACGGCCCCAACGCGCAGTTGCCGAGGCAGAAGACCTGCTCCACGGTGACCGACCCGTCGGCGCGCGTCTGTCCGGGTAAGACGCCCGTCCGGTCGCGGGCGCAGGCCACCAGGGCGTCCGCGCCGACCGCCTGACAGGCCTCGGCCCGGCAGATGCGCACCGTCGTACGGCCGGCCGGCTCGTGACGGAAGTCGTGGTAGAAGGACACCACCCCGTGCACGTCCGCCCGGGAGAGGTTGAGTTCCCGGGCAAGGAGCGCGATGGCCTCCTGCGGCACGTGACCGAGTTCCGCCTGGACGGCGTGGAGGATCGGCAGCAGCGGGCCGCGCTGCCCGCGGTGGGCGGCCACGATCGCCTCGATGGCGGCCTGTGTCGTCATGTCCCCGACGCTCGTCGTCATGTCCCCGACGCTCGTCGTCATGGTGCCTCCGCCTGACCGTCACGCATGGATGAGTCCCTCGTCTGGGTGCACTTCGGAATACTGTATGCAGTCGCCATGCCTGCGTCCATCGTCGGGTCCGTCCTGTGTCAGGCGAGTGCCTCGACACCGGCCGGCTCGGCGATCTCCGGGCCGGCGGCCGACAGCGTGGCCAGCCACGCGAGGACGGTGCCCAGTACGCCGGCGTTTCTGCCGCCCTCCCGGCCCAGCCCCGCGCTCGCCGGCACCAGAACGGGGTCGGCGCAGACCGTGGCGGCGCAACTGCCGCGCGGACCCGTGCCGTCGGGTCGAGCCGGTACGAACAGGCCGGGCGCGTCCGCCGGAACCAGCCAGAGGGCCGGCCTCGCGCCTCCGTCGTCCGGCCGCGAGGACCAGAGGTAGCTGTCGGCCTCCCCTGCCCCGATCACCTCGCGTTTCCGGGCGCGCAGCGCCACCACGTCACCGGTGCGCGTCGCCGTCGAATCGCCGTCGTCGGTCAGGGCGAGCGTGCTGAGGTGCTGCCCTTCGGCGATCTTCCGGCGCAGCCAGGGGGTGCCGTACGCCTCAAGGCAGGCGGTCGCGGCGTAGTGGGAGCGGAGCACGGCGCCGGTGGCCGGGCAGGCGCGGGACACCCGGTCCACGACATCGGCGGCCTCGACGAGTCCGAGGCCGCCACCACCGAGGTGCGGGGAGACGGTGAGTCCGAGCAGCCCGGCCTCGGCGAGTGCGGTGACCGAGGCGCGGGGAAACCTCTCGCTCGCGCTGGTCTGCTCGGCGCAGGGCTCGATGGTGCTGCTCAAGACGTGGGAGAGAGCGGAGCGGTACGACATGGAGCGGCTCCCTGCGAGTCCGGGAACGAGGAGCTGCTGCTCCCCGGGGAGATTGCATACTGTATGCGCCGCTTCCCTTGTTGTCACGAGTGTGTGCCCTTGTCCCGCTGCGCGGGATACGTAGACAACGGTTGAGGGTCTCCCGGACCTCTGGAAAAGGGTGGGAAACCGGCCGTCACGGCACCCCCGAGAACGTGTCCACGTGCGAGCGCGCTTTTCGGCACGCGGGTCTCCGTGGCCGACAGGCGGCTCGGCGTGCGACACGGGCGCGGGACCGGTCGGCGGGTGCGCCCCCTGGGCCGACCGGTCTCAGCGTGCCCAGGCCCCGCCCACAGGCCGCGTCGCCCCCTGGCCTACCGCCGACACGATGTGCCGGCTTCTGGCTTCGACCGCTCTGCTCAGTCCTTGCGCAGCAAGGTGCGGTAGAGCCTGGTGGTGCGGTCGGCGTGCCGACGCATGATCTTGCTCGCCTTGTCCGCGTCACCGTTGGCGATGGCCTCGACGAGCTGCGCGTGCTCGGCCCAGGCGTCCTTGCCGCGCGGCTTGGCGATGGGGGTGTAGTACCACCGGACCCGTCGGCTCACCAGGGAGATCAGCTCCAGCAGGACGTTGTTGCCGGCGAGGGAGGCGATGTGGTCGTGCAGAGCGGTGTTGGCCGCCACCAGCCGCTCGGCATCGTCGGCGGCGATGGCCTCCATGCCCTCCTGCTGGAGCTCTCGCAGCCGCTCGATGCCGGCAGGGTCGGCGTTCTGCGCGGCGAGCTGAGCCGAGTAACTCTCCAGCACCGCGCGGACGCTGAGCAGCTCCTCGACCTCCTCCGGTGAGGGGCGGTGCACGAAGGCGCCCTGCGCGGGGCGCAGATCCACCCACCCGTCGGTGTGCAGGCGCTGCAGCGCTTCGCGGACCGGCTGGCGGCTCACGCCCAGCTGCTCGGCGAGTTCGCCCTCCACCAGGTGCTGGCCGGGCTTCAGGTCGCCGCTGATGATCAGCTCGACCAGTGCGTCGTACACGGCCTGACGCAGCGGAGCGGGGCGAGTGACGCGGCGGGAGGCCGCCGCGGCCAGGGACTCGCTCAAGGCGGCCCTCCGTATCTCGGGACGAAGCGAACGCTTACGCAGAGGACCAGCCTACTGTCTTTGGTATGCAATGGGGAAAAAGGCCTGGCTGAGGGCGACACGGTGGGTCCGGATGCCGGTCACGAGGGCGCCGCGGCGCGCCGGCCGCCCCGGTGGGCCGTCGAGGTGACGCACAACGGGGCAGCCGGCAGGCGATGCGGTCACTTCCCGGCGGCACCGTCTCCCGCTCCGGGGGAGCGGCCGCCCATCCCCGGGATGAGCACCGCCGCCACCGCCAGGTGCATCAGTGCCAGCGAGACCCGGGTGCCGCCGTCCATGCCGTCACCGATGAGCGGCAGAAAGGACAGGGCCAGTACGGCGCCGGCCACACCGGCCCAGATGGCGCGGGCACGCCGCACCCCGAACCGTTCCAGGGCGGCCAGCAGGCCCCAGCCGCAGAGTGACGCGAGCAGTGCGACGACCGCCACGGGCGGGGCGCCGATGTCGAGCGTCTGCTCCTCGCCGGCGATGCGCAGCCGGTGCCCGAGCAGCGGGTCCGTGACCAGCCACACCAGGACGGGGGCCAAGACGGCCAGGGCTGTGATCCCCAGGCGCCTTCTCCGCGCGGTCACTCGGTGCCCTCCGAGAGCGCCCCGTGCAGGAAGACCTCCACCAGTTCCTGCGGGGTCAGGAGGGGCTCGTCCTGCGTACGCGGCTGGGTGAAGAGCAGCCCGAAGAAGAGAGCGGCGATCTGCTCCGGTGGCCGGCGCAGGGCGGCCTTGTCGGGCTCCAGCAGCTCCGCGAGGGCGGCGCGGATACGGGTCGTCGACTCGTCGCGGCCCGCGCCGCGCACCGTGCCGGGGTGCTTGCCGCCGCGATGCCCCAGTGAGCCGAGGACCGCTCCCATCCTGTCCATGTGCGCCTGCAGCGCCTCGGCCGCCTCCGCGAGCCGGTCGGGCAGCGGCTGGGACACGTCGATCGCGTCGAGCTCGCGGAGCGCGTGCTCGGGGGAGAGGGCCTCGGTCATGCAGGCCTGCAGCAGCTCGTCCTTGTCGGCGAAGACCCGGAAGATCGTGCCCTCGCCGATGCCCGCGGCGCGGGCGATCTTCGCGGTCGTCACCGCCGCGCCGTACTCGGCGATGAGCGGGATGGCGGTCTGGATGATCATTTTGCGGCGCTGCTCCGGCGACATGCCGGGAGCGCGGCGGCGGGTGACCGGGTTGCCCTTGGGTGTCGTCATGACAGCGAAAGTACGGAGTGAGGACTCACTCCGTCAATGAGTGAGTCCTCACTCCGTTGACTTTCGGCCACCGTTGGGACGCCCTGTGCCGGACATGCCGCGAGCCCCGGGGTGAACCCCGGGGCCCGCGGCATGCGTGATGTTTACCAGCGATACCAGCGGCCCTTGCGGCCGGCGCCGTCCGCCGTCCGCACGACGAAGCCCAGCAGCCAGACCACCAGCACGATCACGGCGATCCACCACAGTGCCTTCAGTGCGAAACCCGCACCGAAGAGGATCAGAGCCAGCAGCAGAACCAGAAGCAGGGGAACCATAGTTATCAACCTCCGACGCTCCGGATGCCCTGTCATTCGGAGAACACACGGTCGATTTCCCTGGTTTCTTCACGGCTCTTGCGGGCACCGCTCAGTCAGGTCGAGGCCCACGCCGGTGAAGTGGCCTGCCCGCTGTGGCCATCGTCACGGGAGTCTTCGAGGCCGGTTGCGTACGCTGAGCGCGGCCGTCCGTGACGGGCCGCCCGCGGCATGCGGACGCCTCGGGCAACCCGACGCGCTGTAAGGTGTGGAAACAGCCCTTGACCTGCGCAAACGCAGGCAGGGAGCCTAATTACGGGAGTACTGCCATGTTGCGCACCATGTTCAAGTCCAAGATCCACCGCGCCACCGTCACCCAGGCCGACCTGCACTACGTGGGATCGGTGACCATCGACGCCGACCTGCTGGACGCCGCCGACCTGCTGCCCGGCGAGCTCGTGCACATCGTGGACATCACCAACGGCGCCCGGCTGGAGACGTACGTCATCGAGGGCGAGCGCGGCTCGGGCGTGATCGGGATCAACGGGGCCGCCGCCCATCTCGTGCACCCTGGTGACCTGGTGATCATCATCAGCTACGCTCAGCTGACCGACGCCGAGGCACGGGCGTTCGAGCCCCGAGTGGTGCACGTCGACGGCGACAACCGCATCGTGGCCCTGGGCGCCGACCCGTCCGAACCGGTGCCGGGCTCGGACCAGCGGCGCAGCCCGCAGGCCGTGTAGGCCTGACCGCCACGACGCACGAGGAGCGTGCCCATGGGCGACATCGACATCCGTGACGACCGCCCGGCGGGCCGCCTGGAGGCCGTGGCCGACGGGGAGGTGGTCGGCCGCATCGAGTACTTCGTTCTCGAATCGCCCGAGCGCGCTCTCGTGCCCGTCCACACGATCGTCGAACCGGCCCACGAGGGGAAGGGCATCGCGGGCTCCCTCGCCCGCGAGCTGTACGCCACCGCCGGCCGCGAGGACAGCGCGGTCGTCCCCCTGTGCCCCTACGTCGCCCGGTGGGCCGAACGCCACCCGGACCAGGCCCCGGCCGCCGGCCCCGGACTGCGGGCGGCGGCGAAGGAGTGGCTGGCGGCGCACCCCGGACGGTTCTGAGAGCGGCACGCGCGTGCTCGCCCTCCTGCACACCTCACCCCTGCACATCCCCGTCTTCGAGGCGCTGCGCGACGAGGACCACCCGGGCCTGGAACTGCGGCACTTCGTCGATGAAGGCCTGCTCGGCCGGGCCCGCGCGGCGGGTCCGGCCGCGGTCACGGACGACGTGCGCGCCGCGCTGCGCGAAGCCGTCGCCGCCGGCGCGCGGGCCGTGCTGTGCACCTGCTCGACCATCGGCGGCGTAGCCGAGGCGGCGGCCGGCGGCACCGGGGTGCCGGTGCTGCGCGTCGACCGGCCGATGGCCGCGGCCGCGGTCGCCGCCGGGCCGCGCATCGCCGTGCTCGCGACTTCGCAGAGCACGGTCGGACCGACGGTGTCGCTGGTCGAGGAGGAGGCCCGCCGCGCCGGCCGTCCCGTGCAGGTGCGCACCCTGCTCGTGCGGGACGCCTGGGCCCGGTTCGAGACGGGCGACACCGAGGGGTACGCCCGCCTGGTCGCGACAGCGGCCGACTCGGTCACCGGCGCCGACGTGATCGTCCTCGCCCAGGCGTCCATGACCCCGGCCCAGCACCTGACGACGACCACCACCCCGGTGCTGACCAGCCCGCGGCCGGGACTGGCGGCGGGGGCGGCGGTCGTAGGGGACACCCGGGCCCCTCACCGTCCCGCAAGGGAGTGACACCCGGCCCCCTCGCCGTCCTGCGGGGGAGTGACTGGAGGCGCTGCCTCCGGGTAGGCGGGGGAGTAGTCCAGAGCCGGAGTCGACCGACTGGCTGGAGGACCGTATGACGAACCCGTACCCCGACCCCGTGCCGCCGGGTCCGACACCGGGCCCGGACCCGCAGCACCCGGATCCCTACCCCGACCCGGTTCCGAACCCGGAACCGCCCCCGGCCCCGGAGCCTCCGCCCCAGCCGGGCCCGACTCCGCCGCCACCGCCGCACCCGGGTCCGCCCCCTGAGCCGGGTCCGCCCCCGGGCCCCGGTCCCGTACCGAACCCCGACCCGTCCCCGATCCCGCCGGGACCGGAACCGGTGCCGAACCCCGAGCCGGGGCCTCCGCTGTCCTGACCGCCGGAGAACACGGCGGGGGCGGTGGGCGACCGAGCGTCGCCCACCGCCCCCGCCCACGGTCACACCGCGCGGCGCGCCTGCCGCTACGCGGACACCTCCGACCGGTCCCCGCCCCACAGCGTGTGGAAGGAGCCGTCCCGGTCCGTGCGGCGGTACGTGTGCGCGCCGAAGTAGTCCCGCTGCCCCTGGGTGAGCGCGGCGGGCAGCCGCTCGGCGCGCAGGGCGTCGTAGTAGGCGAGGGCCGCCGCGAAGCCCGGCGTCGGCACACCGTGCCGGGTCGCGGCGATCAGTACCTCGCGCCAGTCGTCCTGGGCCGCCGCGATCTCCTGCGCGAACGTCTCGTCCGACAGCAGGCTCGGCAGGTCCGGCCGGGCGTCGTACGCCGCGCGGATACGGTCCAGGAACGCGGCCCGGATGATGCAGCCGCCGCGCCAGATCGACGAGACGGCACCCAGGTCGATGTCCCAGCCGTACTCCTCGCTGCCCGCGGCGATCTCGTGGAAGCCCTGCGTGTACGACACGATCTTCGACGCGTACAGCGCCTGCTCCACCCGGTCGGCGAACGCCGCCGCCTCCGGCTCGGGCAGCGGCAGCGCCTTCGGCCCGGCCAGGCCCCGCGAGGCCTCCCGCAGCGCCGCGTGACCGGACAGGGAGCGCGCGAACACCGCCTCGGCGATACCGGACACCGGCACACCGAGGTCGAGCGCGATCTGCACGGTCCAGCGGCCGGTGCCCTTCTGCTCCGCCTGGTCGACCACCACGTCCACGAACGGCTTGCCCGTCGCCGCGTCCACGTGCGCCAGGACCTCGGCCGTGATCTCGATCAGGTACGAGTCGAGGCGGCCGGTGTTCCAGGTGCGGAAGATGTCGGCGATCTGCGCGGGCGTGTACCCGGCGACGTCCCGCAGCAGCTGGTACGCCTCACCGATCAGCTGCATGTCGGCGTACTCGATGCCGTTGTGCACCATCTTCACGAAATGCCCGGCGCCGTCCGGCCCGACGTGCGTCACGCAGGGCGCGCCGTCCGCCGCCTTCGCGGAGATCTTCTCCAGCATCGGGCCGAGCGACTCGTACGACTCCTTCGAGCCGCCCGGCATGATGCTCGGCCCGTTGAGCGCGCCCTCCTCGCCGCCGGAGATGCCCGTGCCGACGAAGTGGATGCCCCGCTCGCGCAGTTCCCGCTCCCGGCGCCGGGTGTCCGCGAAGTGCGCGTTGCCACCGTCGATGATCATGTCGCCGGGCTCCAGCAGCGGTGCGAACTCCTCGATCACCGCGTCCGTGGGCTCACCGGCCTTCACCATGATGACCAGGCGCCGCGGGCGCTCCAGCGCCGCCACGAACTCCTTGGCGGTCTCACACGCGACGAAGTCGCCCTCGCCGCCGAACTCCTCCACCAGCGCGTGCGTACGCGACGGCGTCCGGTTGTGCACCGCGACCGTGTAGCCGTTGCGCGCGAAGTTGCGGGCGAGGTTGCGGCCCATGACCGCGAGACCCGTGACGCCGATCTGTGCTGAACTGCTCATGCGGTTGGCTCCTAAAGCCCTCGGTTCGGTGCTCTGTCGGTGCTCAGTTGGTGTTGTAAAGGTGTGTATCAGCTATATCGCTGCTGGTGCGCTGCTGCGGGCAGGGCCCGCCGGTGGGGGCGCACCGCCCATCCTGACGTGCCGCTTCCGCGTCCGCACGCGCGGGTCGGACGACGCCGCGCGGCCGGATACGCACGAGTACGCACGAGAGCCCCCGCCGCACTCAGCCGCATGCTCCCGGCCTTGTCCGCGTGCGCGGGCACGGCCGTCGTACGCGCCGCACAACCAGGGGCACGCACCGGCCACTTGGCGCATCCGTGCGGCTGATTGCCGCCTTGTCCCGGCCAGTTCGCGGCGCTTACTTTGGCCCCTCCTGACGCATGCCGAGGGGGGCTCATGGCCGTACGAGGCCGGCATCGCCGGTACCAGCCGAGCAGGATCAACCGCGCCTCACTCACGGTCACGGCCGGCGGTGCCGGCATGGCCCTGCCACTGATGGGTGCCGGTGCGGCGCAGGCGGCGGACGTGGCGACCTGGAACAAGGTCGCCGCGTGCGAGTCCGGCGCCAACTGGAGTGTCAACACCGGCAACGGGTTCTACGGCGGACTCCAGTTCACCCAGTCCACCTGGGAGGCGTACGGCGGCACCCGGTACGCGCCCCGCGCCGACCAGGCCACCAGGGACGAGCAGATAGCCGTCGCCGAGAAGGTGCTCGACGGGCAGGGCCCCGGTGCCTGGCCGGTGTGCTCGGTCCGGGCCGGACTGACCCGCGACGGCGCTACGCCCGACATCCGTACCGCGAGCACCTCCACCGGCCCGCGGAAGACGACGGACACCCGGAAGCAGACCGGCACGCCGACCGAATCCGGCCAGGGCAGGACCCCAGCGAGCCGGACCTCCGTGCGGGACGTGCTGCCGCAGAAGACGCCCCAGTCCCGGGCGGGCAGCGCCGAGATGTACACGGTCGTTGCCGGCGACACCCTCTCCGGCATCGCGGCCGACCAGCGGGTGCGGGGCGGCTGGCGGGGACTGTACGAGGCCAACCGCACGACCATCGGGTCCGACCCCGACCTGATCATGCCGGGCCAGCGGCTGAGGCTGCGCGGCGAGGGCGGCACGGCGACACGGCCCGCGCCCCGGCCGTCGGACACCGCGGCCAAGCCCTCGCACCAGCCGAAGAAGCCGGCGAAGAAGCCGGCGACGAAGACCTCCCCGGAGCGCGACAAGGACCGCGCCGACCGGGCGACCGCGCCCCGGCATGGTCTTGTCGCCCCGGTCAGCGCCCCGCTGGGAACGCCGTACCACAAGGCCGGCTCCGCCTGGTCGAAGGGCTACCACACGGGCGTCGACTTCCCCGTGCCCACCGGCACGTCGGTGCGGGCGGTCGCGGCGGGCAGCGTCGTCAGCGCCGGCTGGGAGGGCTCGTTCGGCTACCAGGTGGTGATCCGGCACCAGGACGGCCGCTACAGCCAGTACGCCCACCTCTCGGCGATCTCCGTGCGGACCGGGCAGACGGTCGGTGCCGGCCAGCGCATCGGCCGCTCCGGATCCACCGGCAACAGCTCGGGCCCGCATCTGCACTTCGAGGTGCGGACCGGGCCCGGCTTCGGCAGTGACGTCGACCCCGTGGCGTACCTGCGGGCCGGCGGCGTCAGGATCTGACGCGTACGTGGTGCCGGTCCAGCAGCGGCATGGTGACGAACAGGCCGGAGCAGGGGCCGTAGAACCACGGCACCTCGTCGGCCGCCGGGGCCACCGCAACGGGCGCGAGGAGCTCCTCCCGCAACGCGCTGAGCAGGTCCAGGTCCTCCGAGGGCAGGGCGGGAGCCGGCACCGTCAGGGCACGGTCGTCGCCCGCGCCCTCCGGCCCGCCGAGCACCGCCTGCTTCCGCCGGCCCGGGGCGGCCGCTGCACCGTCCTGGTCACGGCCGTCCGCCAGGACCACCGCCTGTCCCCGCACGGCCCGAGTCCCTCCGCCCGCCGCCTCGGCCCGCCCGCCGGCCACGCCCGGTGCGACGAGCAGGGCGTGTTCCTGCCCGAGCGCAGCCTGCGCGCCGTCCCCGGCGTCCGCCGCCTCCGCCCGGCCCCCGGCTGCCCCCGGCGCGACGAGTACGGCCTGTCCCCGCACGGCCCGAGTCCCTCCGCTCGCCGCCTCGGCCTGTCCGCCGGCCACGTCCGGTGCGACGAGCAGGGCGTGTTCCTGCCCGAGCGCAGCCGCCTGCGCGCCGTCCCCGGCGTCCGCCGTCTCCGCCAGGCCCCCGACTGCCCCCGGCGCGACGAGTACGGCCTGCTCCCGCGCGAGTGCAGCCTGCGCGCCGTCCCTGGCGTCCGCCGTCTCCGCCCGGCCACCGGCCATCCCCGGCGCGACGAGCAGGGCCTGTCCCCGTACGGCCCGAGGTCCTCCGCTCGCCGCCTCGGCCTGTCCGCCGGCCACGTCCGGTGCGACGAGCAGGGCGTGTTCCTGCACGAGTGCAGCCGCCTGCCCGCCGTCCCTGGCGTCCGCCGTCTCCGCCCGGCCCCCGGCCATCCCCGGCGCGACGAGTACGGCCTGCTCCCGCGCGAGTGCAGCCTGCGCGCCGTCCCTGGCGTCCGCCGTCTCCGCCCGGCCACCGGCCATCCCCG